>DXGV01000014.1 GCA_019113745.1 Candidatus Blautia intestinavium | reverse complement strand
GCTCATACAGAGGGGTGATTTTCTCGTTTCTCATGGCTGTACCTCCTGAAATGAAAATGCTCTAAGTGACTGCTTCACTAACCATGACAAAAACCATGATTAAGAAGTCACTTAGAGCATACATCTCCTGCAGCCAGCTTGTATTTTTTATACTGTCGCACAGCGAAATGCTCCGGTTTCTCCCGTTCCAGTTCTTCAAACAGCTCGTCCACCGCATTTTTAAATTCTTCATCATCTTCCCTGGCTTCGGACGCATTGATCAGCTCTAAAAGCGTGGAGAAGTTCTGTTCCTCCTCCGGCGCTTCATAGTAGATGTAGCCGATCAGCGCACAATACAAAAGCCTCTCGGCTTTCACCCAAAAATCTTCGGAAGATTTCTCTCCCTCCCCTTTGGTATTGGCAATAATCGTATTCACCAACTTCAGAATATCTTTCTCGCTGCGGATATACATGAAGGGATTATAGTGCATACTTTTTTTGAAATTGATGGTATTCAGCACCTTAATCTTATACGGCTCATACACGATCCTTCCATTTTTATCCCGCAGGGGCTTCCCGTCTTTCATCTTCGGGGAGCCTCTCTGCAGCATCTTCCCACACTCCACCAGGATTGTACCTTTCGGATCAGTGACCACATACGAAACATTCGGTGTCATCTGCATTAAATTCGGCTTCACATAAAATCTTGTCTTACCGGAGCCGGAACCGCCGATTACGATCACGTTTTTATTCCTGGCATACTTCGGCAGCTTCGGGCGGCTGTTCATGGTCAGCCGTTCCGTCTGCGTCAGAAGGATATTGTTCTCAAATACCGGATCATTAAAAGGCGCTATATCCTTCTGGTTTCCCCACCTGGCGGAACCATACTCCACGCCCTGTCGGTACTTCTTTGCATTTCTCCCTTTCAGATATACCGCCAGTTTCACCATTAAAGCGCCGGCAGCGCCCACACAAAGATCCTGGGGATGAAAGCTGGGCAGGAAATTTTGAAATGCCAGGGAAAAATTCAGGAAAAGCACCCCTAATTTTTCAATCAGGGAATCCCCGATACAATACCGATACAGCCATGCTACTTTGTCTATCAGATAGAATACGATTACATAGGGAATATTCATCATCAGGAGCCGTTTCCCGTCAACAGGCGGCAGATGGCTCTTGACTGTCTCCGATAGTTTCCTCCCGCCTTTTTCAAAAAACCATTTAAATCTTTCTTTCACTGATGTATCATTCTTCTTTATAGGCTTCTTACTCAATGCTCCGGCCCACGCTCCTTCCGGCGGTCTTTCTCCCGCTCCCGGTGCTTTGCCGTCCGCTCTTTTGCCAGGGACAGTTTTTTCCTTAGAGATGGCTTTTCCCCTTTTGAGAGCTGCTTCCCGGTATATTCTTTAAAAGCAGCCGTCATAATATCCACATCCTTTGCCTTGAAAAACACATAATACCGTGGCGGCGATACAGAAGTATCTTTTTTCAGGCTGAAATCAATATTGTACTTCCGGGCATATTTTTCAAAGGATTTGATGTTCCCGTCCGTCACTTCGATATTGGTAATCTGACAGTTCTGTTTCATCAGCTTTTCCATACTTTGTTTTCCGTGGTATTCCACCGGTTCTTTCTGCTGTCTGGACGTTCTGGCAGCCTGCCGCTGTTCCCGCTTCATCTGCTCCATCTTCCGCAGGAGCTTTACCAACGCATTTTTCAGTATCCGGGCAGAAATCTTCCCGCCATTGATACAAAGTGTCACAACCTTCTGGTTGACTTCATCCTGCATATCGGATCACCTTCTTTCCCTCACTCCTGGCGGCACTGACGCAGATCCAGAAGAATCTTCTGCAGGCAGTAGCCAATACAGGGAGAGTGCCGTCCATAAGGACACACTTTACAGTCTCCACCCATCCCTTTTTCTCTGCCGGGGCTATCCTGCCGTTCTTCCGGCAGAAGATAATAACAGCGTTTCTTTGTACATTTCCGTTTCCTGCTATGCCAGAAGTAACAGTAAGCACAGTCCTGGGGCTTATCCGACGCATATTTCCCTCTATCCGTTTTCCCCGCCTGCATCCTGTCTGCCTTTCCTCTCCAGTTCTTCCAGTAACCTGTCCTCCCTTGCCGCAACGACAATACAGCAGTACAGTCCAAATAAGAGCAGGAACACAAGTATCCCGCTTACAGCGATCAACCATTTCATTTTTCTCCACCTCTTTCTTGAAACCAAAAAGGCGCTTATGGAAGCACACGGCTATCCACAAACGCCCAATTCTATCGTATCAATCCTGTTTCTTTTTTCTTGCTTTCATCCAGGCAGCCGCCCCAATCGCTCCAACCAGGCCAAGCCCACAGGAAATCATAAGCGCCACGATTGGCGTGTTGTCTCCGGTTTTTGGTGCGTCCACCGTGGTTGTCGGTGTTTCCGGCGTCTCCGGTATTTCTTCCGGCTCTGCTTCATCCTTCATTACAACTTTCTGGATCTCGCCGGTATCTTTTACCTCAAACGCTACATCCTCTGCGACCAGATATCCTTCCGGTGCGGATTCTTCATGGAGTGTGTACTTTCCAATCGGAAGCATCTCGATATAGTGCGGTTCCTCCGTGGAAGTCCAGCTCTCCACGACTTCTCCATTCTCGTCCAGGATGGTCAGCTTCGCTCCCGGCAGCTCCTCCCCGGCAATATCCGTCTTAGAGATTTCCACTTTTGTCACATCATCTTTCATTTCGATTTTCTGAACTTCGGCAATGTCCTCCACGGTAAACTGGATGCTCTCTGCAGTCACATAGCCCGGAGCCGGAAGCACTTCTGTCATGGTATAGGTCTGGCCGACCACCAGTTCTTTTATGATATGTGGTTCTTTGCCGGATACCCATTCATCCACAACTTCTCCATTTTCATCTGTCACCGTCAGCTTTGCCCCCTCAACTTCCTTTCCATCTGTCAGAGATGTTTTCGTAAATTCAAAGACTGTCGGTTCATCTTCAAAGATGAATTCGTAAGAAACCGTCGCTTTTTCAGAAGATTCTGCTGTAAAGATAAACTCCTGCACCTCATCTGTCGTAGCAAATCCCGGAGCCGGAGAAGTCTCTTTCACCGTATAGGAAAATCCAATGGGCAGATCTGCCTCAAAGGTCAGCTTTCCATCCTCGCCGGTTGCCTTTTCCTCGATCACGGTTCCCGCTTCCAGGATCACATCCCCGTTTTTATTGGTAATGTCCTCTTTTGCGGAAAGGGCAAATACAGCGCCCTCCAGTACCCGGTCAGTGTCCTTTTCTTTCTTCAAAACAGAGACTTCCGCCTTCTGACGGTTATTCTGCCAGTCTCCAGACCAGGTAACTTCCACCGTGTCCTGATCCACATAGGACAGGTCAATCTCCCGGATTTCCCCGTCCAGCACATAGCCTTCCGCTGTCTCCTTTTCTTTCACATAGTATTTCCCAAGCGGAAGATCAGAGAGCTTCGCAATCCCTGTCTCATCTGTGGTAATCGTGGCGATCAGCTCGTCCTTTTTGTAATAGTCCTCACTTTCGCCGTCCGCCGCCTGGATGTCCTCCAGTACGTATACCTCAAAGGTTACGTCTTTTAAAGCGCCGGTAATATACTCAAAGAGGTGGCTGATCCAGCCGCCAATGGTATCGGCAAGCGTTACGTCCTCCAGGAACTCGCCTTTCTTATTGATAATCAGCGTTCCTGTCGGCACATCGTCTTTCATTTCCACTTTCTGAATCTGGGCAGTATCTTCCACGGTAAAGGTAATTTCTTCTGCTTTCAGATACCCGTAAGGAGCCAGTTCTTCCCGCAGCGTATAAGTCTCCCCCACCGTCAGCCTTTCAATCAGATGTTCCTCCCCTTTTACGGAAGTCCAACTGTCTACGATATTCCCGTCTTTATCCAGGACTGTCAGTTTTGCTCCCTCCAGCTCCACGCCGGTTGTGAGATCCGTCTTTTTCACGGAAATCTTTGTCGGCTCGTTTTCATATTCAGAGGATAATTCCACCACAGGAATCTCCTGCCCCTGGTACTCTGCAGTCACTTCTACAACTTTATCGGAAGAAACATATCCGTCCGGAGCCGCTTCTTCTTTGATATAGTAACATCCAAAAGGAAGGTCGTTCATAAAGACTGCTTTCCCGTTTTCATCCGACAGCGCCTTGCCGATCAACGTATCGGCTCTCACAATTACTTCGCCGTGCGCCAGAATATCCTCTTTCGCATACAGTCCAAATACAGCGCCTTCCACTTCCGCCTGTGTCTCGGCGTCTTTCTTTACCACAGACACCTCCACTTTCTGACGGTCATTCTGGAACACTGCTTCCTGCTCGATCACTGGTGTCTCCTGATCCTTGTAAGTAAAAGTCACTGTCTGAGCTTCCTCATTCAGCACAAAGCCCTCCGGGGCGGTCACTTCCACGATCTTATAACTTCCAAGCGGAAGATTGGAAAGAAATGCCTCTCCGTTTTCATCCGTAGTCACCGTTCCCACCAGCTCTCCGGCGGCGTATTCTAAGATACGGTTCCCCTCTGCGTCTTTCTGGAAATCAGCGGTATAAATGTCCTCTGCAGCATAAACCTCAAAGACTGCGCCTGCCAGGTTCTCTGTCTGATAGACAAAATCCTTGCTGAAACCGTCCAGCACTTCGCCCTGCTTCACAATCTTTAACTGTCCTTTCACCGGATGATTCTCATAGACCACTTCAATAATCACATCCCCGGAAACACTGTCCACCTGGTAAGCGGTATCGGAATCCACGGCAATCTCATAGTAATTCTCATTCAGCGTATATCCGTAAGGCGCTGTGACTTCCTCAATCCGGTAATGCCCGATTGGAAGATTCTGTGGTAGGATCAGATAGCCTTCCTCGTCCGTAAAGAAAGAGGTATGAACTTCCGTTGTCGGATAAGTTGTCACCTGCTCTACATATTTTTTATTATCAAGGTCATAGATCCGGAACTCTGTGTCTTTCTGAAGCACCGGCTTTTTCGTCTCGTCATCCTGCTTGATAATTTTCAGCTTCGCTTCAAATTCTTCGTCCAGAAGCACCCGCCATACCTGGGGCGTGTTCGGACTATGCTCCGTGATCCGCACGATAAAATCATCCACCGGCTTATAATTGTGGGGTGTGGTAGTCTCATGGACAAGGTATGTACCATACGGAAGGGCAATGCTGCAGGCATGTCCTTTCTCGTCTGTAAACATCTCTGTCGCTCCATTTTCCCCGATCACCACCGGTTCTGCAGAATCGAAATCATAGCTGCCATCTTCTTTTACCGTCAGATCTGAAAGAAGATAGGCCGTAAATCCGGCGCCGGAAAGCAGGTCAGCGTCCGTCTCCCCGTTATTGGCCGCTTTGATGATCTCAAAGGGCTGCTTCTTTACCTGTTCCAGTGATACGCACTCCCGCTTCACTGTGGCCGTCAGATCACCTTCATAACTGCACACCAGGTCATGTTCCTGCTCATCCGCCAGATACCCGGCAGGAGGCGTGATCTCTTTTACAAAATACTCCCCAAGATAAAGGTTCTCTACAGACGCTTCCCCGTTCTCATCCGTGGTCAGGGTTGCCACCCGTTCTCCGGCTTTATAGATCACACCGGTTGCTCCATCCGGATGGACAATATCCTCACGGGCATACAGGCCATACACCGCATTTTCCAGTGTGGCGTCTCCCTGTGGAGCTGCCTGGTTCGTCTCTGCGTCTTTCTTCTGTAATTGGATCGTGGCGTTTACACGCTCATTGACAAAGGTATGGGTAAATATCACTTTCGCTTCGCTGTCATTGGTATAAGAGAACGTAAAGGAATATACATCCGCCTGATTTCTCACATACCCTTCCGGAGCCTGGATTTCTTTCACATCATAGGAAAATCCAATAGGCAGGTCTGCCGTAAAGACAGCTTTTCCATCCTCTCCAGTCACCGCTTTCTCAATCAGCGTTCCCTTAGATGCCACAACACTTCCATCTGCATTTTTAATATCGCTTCCCGCATACAGGCCAAACATACCGCCATCCAGAGGATTTAAGGTATCCTTATCCTTTTTCACCACGGATACTTCCGCTTTCTGCCGGTCATTGACAAAGGTACTCTCGCTGAATACCGTCTCCACGTTCTGTCCGGCATAGGACAGCGTGACTGTCTTTTCCTCCCCGGCGTTATAAAAATTCTCCGGAGCCTGCACTTCTTTGATCGTGTAAGTTCCAAGATGGAGATTTTTCAAAACTGTAGCCCCGTTAGAATCCGTCGTCAGGTTTGCTTTTACCAGATCGTCTTTACTGTAAACTTTAGCACCATAAGCCGTTACAATATCCGCTCCCGCATAGACATTATAGACAGCTCCTTCCTGCCTGCGGTTCTCATAACGGAAAGTCACACCATCTTCCGTCACATCTGCTCCAACCAAAACCTGTCCTTCCTTGTAAACGGTCAGCTCACCAAGCTGCTCCTGATCTGGAACTGTGACAGAAGTGGTCTGGTTTGCCATCAAGTTCACGTTATACGAAGAAGTATTCAGGCGGTATCCGGTAGGAGCCGTGATCTCTTTTAAGTACACGGTATCCTGAGTTTTGATGATCTCCGCCACAGAGGAACCGTTTTTATCCGTTGCCGGCATCTGCGTTATCAGCTTTGTGCAGTCCTTATCACTATAAATGCCAAACACCGCTCCGGCCAGCTTTGCGTCCGAGTGGTCGGAGTCCACCTTAATAACTTCCACCTTCGCAAGCTCCAGCCACTTTACAGAAAAGCTCACATACTTTTCATCTTCCACGCCCTCGCCAAATACAAGGGCAAGATCCTGGTTATCGCTTCCCGTGGTGATCTTATAGGCAGAATAATCTTTTGTAATGCTTCCCTGCATCTTTGCTGACCAGGAACCGGACACATCCTTCGTCTGTGTCAGCGGGGCGGTCAGGTAAAACCGTGTTCCGCCGGAAATGGTCATGGCTGCTCCGGCAGCGCTCACCCTTCCTGTGCTGACGTTATGGAGCCTTACTCCATCCGGCAGGTCCAGTGTGATCGTCTGCTGGCTTGCTGCATGGAATGTGATTTCTTCTGTCCGCTGCTGCTCCCCATCCACATAGGCAGTTACATTGGCATTGGAAAAGGACATTTCCACATCCGGAATATCCGGCTGACCGACTGCATAATTATAAAGTTCCTTTGCCAGAGCTTCCCCGGTACTGTTTGTACCATAGAACGCATCACTGCTCCCATTGGCGTAGGAAGCGGCAAGGTGTGTCACGATAAACCGTTTCCCTGCAGAAAAATCCGTATGGTAGTTTGCAAAGAAATATGCTGATCCGGACGCCTCTGTTCCGTAATAACATACTTTTGCCAGTTCCCGGTTTCCTTCCAGTTTGGTGATCTGGTAAGTTCCGCTACCTGGCCCAGGTTTTGAGGGCTGGATACAATACGCAGTAGCCGTCACATTTCCAAAAGACACGGTAAACGGTGCGGTCACATAAGAGCCAAGACCGTAATCCGCATAATAGTAATAGCTGCCCTGGGTAATGGTAACGGACTGTGACGCTCTGGCTGCCCGTGCCGCAGACGCCTGCGCCGTGAAGCTAATACTCTCACCGCTCTCCAATCCCTGAACGTCAATGCCCTGCTCCTCCGCCTGCAGAAGCACTTCCCCAAGCGTCAGGCCGCTTTCCTCATCCACGGTCTTTTGTCCTTCTGTTTCTTCTAACGCCGCATCCAGATCCTCCTCTGACAGCATCTCTGTCTCCTCCGGCAGTTCTGTCACTGTCTCTGTGTCAGTTTCCGTAGCTGCCTCTGTTTCTGTCTGCGGCTGTGGTTCTGAATCTTCATCCTCGCTTTCCGTACTTTCCTCACCGGTTCCTCCACCGTCAGAATGGCTCTCCGACTGTTTCTCTGTCACCGGCTCTTTCACGATAATATTCCTGCAGACATGATACGACGGATGGCCGCTTAATGGCTCCACAAAGTACACTGCCCTGTAAGTGTCCGCATGGTTCCCGTCAAAATCCTGCCCGGCTTCGTTCTTTGCTTCATGGAATGTCACCCGGACTTTTTCATCATGGATCTCCAAACCGGAAAAATCCGATTTCACATCAAAACTGCTCCCTGCTTCCACTTCATAATCTTCTGCAGTCACCACTTCTTCCGCATCCAGAAGCTCCCGCACGGTCTCCAGCGCCGGATACTGTGCTTCATAGCCTGCCGGCTCCGGCTCTGCGGCATAGGTAACAACCGGCTGGATCACGGAAGTCAGGATCGTCAACAGTGAGAGTAACCCGGAAAGCACTCTTTTTACTTTCCCTTTCATTGAATAAACCTCTCTTTCTTCATTTCTGTGTCAATAAGTTCCTGTATCTTTTATCGTTTCATGGCACCTTGCCCTCCTTTCCCGGATTTGCACTGATAACAGCACATGAATACGGAGAAGCCTGTAAAAGACTTCCCCGCATGGTATCTGCTGTTATCCAGCCTGCATCTGGCAGGCTGAAAACTTATTTTGAGCGTTAAGCCTGTTCTCATTCCAGATCCGTTCCTGCTCCGGTTCACTTTCCGCAGCGTTTTCTTCGGCAGGGTACGCAAAAAGGCACACTCGCATACCGGGTATCCATCTGGACAGGCAATGAAGTTGTCAAGGTTCCATGAAAGGGGAAATATAAGAAAGTGTCTTAGAACTTAGCCCTCTCACCAATAGGAGGTTTCAGAGGGGAAAATATAGGTTTGAATTTAAAATTTGAGAAATTAATCATAAAAAAAGACCCACGCAGAATCGCATGAGCCTATATAGCATAATTCATTATATCCTCAAGTTGGGGAATTTAGCTTTGTTTTGCAAAGTATACTTTTTCTCCAGCTTTCAAGTTTTCAACCAAAAAACTAATTTGCATTTTCTTGATTCTATCAAATCCTTCTGTATTTACATTCTCTATACATTGTCTCAATTTAGGTAATAGCATACTTTCTTCCTCTAAAGCCTCCCCTAAAATACCTCTTGTATATAAATTTATAATACAACTTCTAAATGCCTGCAAATCTTTTGACGTAGCTGCTTCAATTCGCTCATATAACTTATCAAAATCTAATTCTCTGAGGAAACCTCTAGATGAACAAATTTCATTTTTGTTATGAAAAACATAGTTCTCCATTTTTTCTCCCCATCCTTCTTTCATAGTTAGGTATGAATCTAATGTATTTGAATAATTATTTTGAAACTTTTGATCAATATCTTTCTGTAAATCTATTACTATCCTCTGATATTTATTTCTTCTGTCCCCCTCATACATTACTCCATAACCATTATCAATTTCTATATAGTGTGACAGCTTAGATAAGCTAATTTTCATATTTTCAATCATTTTTATTGTATTATCCTCTGGGAAACCATGCTCTTGCAATTCAAGGAAACGATTAATAATTCGAGGATAGTCCTTAACATCATACGCATCATTTTCCAACCCTTTTAAAATTATGTCTATTTTTTTCTCAATTACTATATCTGTTAGCTCATACCAGTGGGAATCTAGTTCAGCAAATGCCTCTTTCTCTGGACTACTTTTTCTAAGATATTCGTTTGCAAATAGCTCAAACATATCTTTTATGCGCCCATCTTCTAATATACTCTTAGTAATAAAATCGTCTACAAATCGAAACGATAATTGATTTCCGAAAATGTCAATACTTCCTATACTTTTAAAGGCATATTCTTCTGTGCCTTTCCATCCGTATTTATAATCTCCGTTTTTGAAGGAAACACTTATTTTAAATGAATATTTAATTATATATTTTAAGAAAGCCTCTCGTCCCTTATCTTCTAACTGTATGAGTTTTTTATGTAACTGATTTATTTTCGATAAAAAGAACTGGAATGTTCTTATATTAGCGTGTGCTTCATTTATCATATATTCTTCAAAAAAATCTATATCATCATATAAGTATTTTTTAAGGTTATCATCTAATTTTGCTGAAGTAATAAGTTTTTTAAAAACGGTCTGCAAATCTGGCTGGTAATAGATTGTTACTCCAATTAATTTTTCTTTTACTTTGTCATATAAATTATCCTCTACGAATAGTTTCTGAACTCTATTTTTTACAGTCTCTATGTCCACAGGACTTGTATTTTCATTTTTCCTTTCCGAATTCAAATATTGATTTATCACTTCACTTTTTTGATCTTTTTCAAATAGGATATTATTATGAGCCGCCACCAGATATTTCAACTCTTGATTTGCAGAACTTACCCCTTTACCTATTTCTTTTTGATTTGCAACAATAATAACTTTCATATTCTCATGTTCCACAAACGAATTAATGTATCCTAAAATTTCATTTGTCGGGCAATCACATCGCTCTAAATCATCAAAAATTAGAATACTCTCTCTTATGGACATCAGTTTTTCTGTTGTTTCTGTTATTTTTTTTAAATTAATATCAATTCCTTTATTTTTCAAAACATCAAACACTACTGGAAGCATCGTATTGATAGCTTTTGTTCCTTTTTTCAAAACCCTTTTTGCTTTTCCGGATTTTGCTATGAGGCTTTCCATAAATAACTGCTTTGTTACTTCGTCTAAGGATTTTATTCCATATAGAGAGATATATATAACTTTTCTTTTCTTATAATCTCTCTCTGATTGCCAACGATTATTCTCATGTGTTTCTAATGCTTTATAGAGTCTTTCTTGAATAAAATATGTTTTACCACATCCCCATTCCCCATCAATCATTACGGCATAGTTATATAAAGTTTCGTCAACATAATTCACTATTTCCTTAACAATATCATCATCCGTTAATTTCCTATTTTTCATTCTGTCTACCATGCAATTCTTCCCCCTTATGTCATAGAATAAAATAATTCTATCACCCTTTTACTAAGAATTATATCCCCATTTTATCCAAAGAACTTTCTATAATGCAACAGCCACTTTGCGACACCGTGTCGTAAAGTGGCTGTGCTGTATTCTGGCAGGAATCTTTTAGAAGTATCCTCCCATGATCCCCATCGCTTTCAGTTTTTCGTTCAATTCCTTTAAAATCCGCTTTCTCCGGCTGGCAATGGTTTTCCGGCTGCACCCGCAAAGCTGCGCCGCTTCTTTTACCGTCACTTCCTCAAAAAACAGGAGATACAGAAGGTAGGCGTCTGCCTCCGTCAGATCTTCTATCACAGAGCGCAGTTTTTCCACACAAAGCTCCCGGATTACCATCTCTTCCGGGCTGTCTGCCCTCCCATCTGGTAGAATTCCTTTCTCCGACAGGGCTTCCAGGCTAAATACGCCGTATTTATGCTTTTTCTCATTCTGGTAGCGCTCCCGCCGCCGGGACTGATACCATTCCAGATAGACTTCCCTGGTGACTTCCACCACAGTCCCATCCCCAGCACGAAGAATATAACATTTCCGCTCCTTTGGGCGTTTCCCTCTCATACGGCGCACCTCCCGGAACTGACTTCTTTACCGGAAAAGATTTCTTCCTGCCCTTCCCTCATCCGCCGCAACGCCGCCATAAGCGCCTGGGAAACCGCAGGCTGGGAAATTCCCAGTGACCTTGCAATCTCCCACTGGGTTTCCCCGTAGTAAAAATATAGGATCACAATATCCCTCTGCCGCTTTGTCAGAAGCCCCATCAGCTCCAAAATCTGCTCTTTTTCAATCAACTGCTCCAGAGGCGGCAATACCGGGGAAGCCAGGAAAAACCATTCCTCGGAAACCGCATGGTAAGAAACGACCTTTCCTTTCCGGCTTGATTCCCGATTTTTCATCAGACGATCCTCTCCCTCTAACATCAGGCGCACATACCACTCCTGTTCCTCAAAGAAAGCGGCGTCCACAAAAATCTGCCGTCCGTGGTTCTCATAACAATAACCGCCGCAGCCATGTACGGAGAAAACCGTAGTATACTTCCCTACCCGGTAAAGCGCCCAGCCTTCCAAAAACACCAGAAGCTGCACATCCCCTCCATTTTCCATGCTTACCACCCGTTTCCCATGCTCCAGCAAATGCCGGGCCGTTGGAGCCTTTTC
>DXGV01000013.1 GCA_019113745.1 Candidatus Blautia intestinavium | reverse complement strand
CCTCCATTGGTTTTATACATACCTATAACCCTATATATAATTATATCATATTTGTATAAAAAATACAGCCCGAAGGCCGTATTTTCAATAACTTTTTGATTTTATGATTTTAAAGAAGTGGCAAACTCGGGTTATACCACAATTAGAGGGACAGTCAAAGAAAAAAGTAGGGTATTTTGAAGAAAATCGTTAAAAATTCAACTAACTTTTCCTCATTTTTCCTTTTTCCCAGCTTCAATCAGTTCATATAATTTCGAAAGGGCTTCTTTTATCCCGCCAACCTCGTCGATCAGACCTTCCTTCACGGCTTCTTCTCCCTCCAGCATAGTTCCCACATCTTTCACAAGCTGGGTGGTATCCAGCATCAGCTCCTCCAGGCGCTTCTGCGTGATACGGGAATGGCTGGAGATAAACGTTGTGATACGGTCCTGGATCTTTTCCATATTCCGGTATGTCTGTGCCACGCCGATAAACATCCCGCTGCTCCGCACCGGATGGATCACCATAGTGGCGCTGGGAACTACAAAGGAATAATCGGCCGACACCGCCATGGGTACGCCGATAGAATGGCCGCCGCCCAGCACAAGGGATACCGTAGGAATACTTAATGAAGCGATCATCTCCGCAATGGCAAGTCCGGCTTCCACATCTCCTCCTACAGTATTGAGAAGGATCAGAAGTCCTTCAATATCTTTATCATCCTCCACCAGTGCAAGCTTCGGGAGGACATGCTCGTATTTAGTGGTCTTGCTCTGAGCCGGAGCGGAATCATGGCCTTCCACTTCCCCGATGATCGTCAGAAGTTCCACTCTTCTCCTTCTGTCATTCCTCTCAAGAACCACCTGCCCCATTTCTCTGATCTGGTCGTTCTGGCGGTCCTCCTTTTCCATCTGCTGCTGTTTTTCTTCTCTGCTTTCCTCATTTCTGTCTCCGGACATAAAAATACCTCCATTTCTGATCATGGAGGTATTATGTACAAAATATATAAAATTCATACCGAAAACGGATTGACACGAGGTCAATCCGGGGAGGAATAATTGAGGTGAAACCTCAATTATTCCTCCCAATTATGCCATACGTCGGTCACGTCGTCGTCGTCATCCAGAAGATCCAGGGTTTTCTGAAGATTCTTGATGTCCTTTTCATCTGTAAGCTGCACATATGTCTGGGGAACCATGGCGATCTGCGCTTCCGCCATAGGAACACCCGCTGCTTCCAGCGCCTCGCGTACAGCGCTGAAATCATCCGGAGCCGTCAGAACTTCATAGCTGTCTTCTTCCTCGGAAAAGTCCTCAGCGCCTGCATCAAGAGCAGCCATCATCAGTTCATCGGAATCCATCTCACATTCTTCCTTGTCAATGATGATCTGTCCCTTCTGATCAAACATAAAGGAAACGCAGCCCTGGGTTCCGATACTTCCGTAACCCTTCGTAAAGGCGTTTCTCACATTGCTGGCAGTACGGTTTTTGTTGTCTGTAAGAGTTTCTACGATGATCGCCACTCCGTTAGGACCATACCCCTCATAAGTAGCCCGCTCATAATTATCTGCGGAATCTGCTCCGGCAGCTTTTTTGATTCCTCGCTCAATGGTATCGTTAGGCATGTTGTTTGCCTTTGCCTTTGCGATCACGTCGCGGAGCTTGCTGTTATTATTTGGATCCGGGCCGCCGGCTTTTACTGCCATTACGATTTCACGGCCGATAACAGTAAATATCTTCCCTTTTTTCGCGTCGTTTTTTTCCTTCTTATGTTTTATGTTTGCGAATTTTGAATGTCCTGACATTGTTTACTCTCTCCTTTTGTATCTTTGTCGTTTATTTTTTCAGCCCGAACCTTCCCGATGGTTCTGTTTCCAAGGGAAAGAATCTTAAAGCGATAACCGAAAGCGGTGATCTCACTGTCCAGATCGCTGTCTGCGGGAATATGCCCCAGCATTTCCGTCAGAAATCCGTTCAGGGTCTCCATTTCCACATCCCCGAAATCAATACCCAGTTTTTCACCTACGTCTTCCAGCTCTGCAAAGCCGTCGATCAGCACGCTGTTGTCCGTCTGCGTGCGGATAGCGTCCTCATCCTCATCGTATTCGTCCAGGATATCTCCCACGATCTCCTCCAGAATATCCTCCATGGTAACAATCCCCGCCGTCTGCCCGTATTCGTCTACCACAACGGCGATATGGTCATGCTTTGCCTGCATGGACTTAAACAGGTTGCTGATGCTTCCTGTCTCCGGAGCAAAAGCAGCTTTCCGGATAAGTCCCGGAAGTTCGCCAAGAGGCTTGTATCTGGCCCAGGCGTTCTGAGTCATAAATTTCAAAGTATCTTTGTAATGGATGATTCCGCGGATATCATCCATATCCTCCCCGTAAACCGGATATCTGGAATCTCCCTCCTCCAGCATACGGTCCACTACATCCTTCAGAAGCTCATCAAGGCCAAAAGCAACCACACTGCTTCTGTGCGTCATGATATCTCCGGCTTTTGTATCTGTAAAAGAGATGATATTCTGGATCATTTCCGCCTCGTTTTTTTCGATCACGCCCTGCTCGTGAGCCTCATCTACTATGGAAATGATCTCTTCCTCCGTCACAGCTTCCTGTTCCTCGCCTACGGACACTCCGAAAATCCCCGCAGCCATCCGGGCGAACCAGGTGATCAGCCGTGTGACCGGATAAAGAAGCGTTACCAGTCCGTATACAAGGCGTACATACCGGAACGCATACTGATGCGGCCTGCAGGTACCGATTCTCCGGAACATCAGGATTCCAAAAGAGGCCAGAAAAACCGCGCACAGAAGATACACCGGAACCAGCACCGGAAAATGCTTTATGTAGTGGTGCAGAAATCCGGTCAGCGACGGTATGAGAATCCCTGTCAGGATTCCTGATGCGGTCACTACCAGAGGAATCGCATTGATATACCTTGCCGGTTCTTCTGTGAGCTTTTTCAGAAGAGCCGCCTTTTTGTTGCCTCCCTCTGTCATTTTCCGTATTTCATTTTCACTTAACCCCCTGACCGCCGCGGCAAATCCGTAGAGTATACCGTTCAGCAGGATCAGGATCACCAGAATCATCAGCCCCAGAAGGGGCATTCGACTGCCGTCATCCATATAGTACTCACTTATTCCTTCCTGTTCAGTGCTTCTTGGCAGGAAAACCTGCGAATCTGCATAATTACTGATAAAATATAGCACTTTCCCCTTCATTCGTCAAGAATTCCGGCTTAAAAAGTCAATTCCAGGCTGATTTCCAGCGCGTGATTTACCCGATCCAGCATTCCCTGATCCAGATGGCACACCTTATCCTTCAGCCTTCTTTTGTCAATGGTGCGGAGCTGCTCCAGCAATATAACGGAATCCTTCTCAATACCATATTCAGAAGCGTCGATTTCGATATGGGTAGGCAGCTTCGCCTTATTCATTTTTGACGTGATAGCCGCGCAGATCACAGTAGGGCTGTGCCGGTTTCCCACGTCGTTCTGGATGATCAGCACAGGTCGTACTCCTCCCTGTTCGCTTCCCACCACAGGTCTTAAATCCGCATAAAAAATATCCCCTCTTTTAATTACCACACAATTCACACTCCGATTCTGTTTTCTCTGTCTAAGTATTTCCAGATTTTTCTTGTGTATACATGCGTGGTTTTTCTATTTACTGTCTATTCAAAGAAAGTAAGCTCTCCCCATTCTTTTCCGTCCTTTAAATATATCCGGGGTACCCTTTTTCCGATGCAGCAGGCAAATTCATAAGAAAAACGTCCGGACAGATCTCCAAATCCCTCTATGGATATCTCTTCTTTACCGTCTTTTCCGATCAGAATAACCTTATCTCCCGGCTGCGCTTCTGGAATGTCCGTCACATCCACCATAAACTGATCCATACAGATTCTCCCAAGAATCGGGGCTCGTTTTCCATGGATCAGCACCCATCCTTTGCCGGATAAGCTTCTGGGATATCCGTCCGCATACCCTACCGGGACAGTTGCTACCCGGACAGGCTTTTCCGCCACAAATGTTCCGCCGTAGCTGACCGCAGTGCCGGCCGGTATATCTTTTACAAAAGTAAGATGACTGATCAGCTCCATGGCAGGCGTAAGCTTCACAATATCTCTTTCCACCTGGGAGGAGGGATATATTCCGTATATGGTGATTCCCGCCCTTACAATGTTCAGATTCGCCTCCGGCATACGGATGATCCCCGCGCTGTTGGAGCAGTGACGGAGAGGAATCCTCACTCCCGCATTCTCAAGCAGCTCTGAAAATTTAAGATAACGCCGCAGTTGGGCCGTAGCCGGTGCTTTGTCTTTTTCATCCGCTCTGGCAAAGTGGGTAAACATTCCCTCTATCCGCACGTTTTCAAGACCGGCGATCTTCCGGATCTCTTCCACACTCTCTTCATTATCCGCAAATCCTATTCTGCTCATCCCGGTATCAACCGCCAGATGGATATGTACCTTTTTCTTCTGGCGGCCAGCCTCCTGATCCAGTTTCTCCGCCATGGAAAAACCGGCGACGGTAAGGCTTATGTCCCTGGATATCAATTCCGGAAAATATTCTTCAAAGACAAGCCCCAGGATCAGCACCGGCTTTGTCACCCCGCTGTCCCGCAGCTCAATCGCTTCCTCCGGCGTAGCTACCGCAAATCCCCAGATATAAGGATAATCATGGATCAGCATGGCGATAGCCTGCGCTCCATGTCCGTAGCCGTCCGCCTTGATCACCGCCATGATCTTCGTATCCGCGGCAATATTTTTTCTCATTTCTTCAAAATTATGAGCAATTGCGTCCAGAGACACTACTGCTTTTACTCTGTCATAACGCTTCATGACTTCCTCCATCCTGTAATGCATATGAAATTTCCGGGATCAGATCTCCCGCTGTCATTCCATGCTGTCCTTTTTTTCCGGCGGCCCGGTCTCCTGCCGCGCCGTGAAGAAACACTCCTAAAGCTGCAGGCTTCAAAAGAGGCGTATGTCCCTCCGGGCTGTTCCGGTACATACAGGCCATTCCCGCCAGGACGCCGGAAAGTACGTCGCCGCTTCCCGCGGCAGCCATTCCGGAATTTCCCGAAAGATTTATAAAAGCCTCCCCCTTTGGGCCCGCCGTCACGGTACAGGCGTCCTTCAGTACACAGACTGTCCCAGTCTCTTCTGCGTAGGATACAGCCGCCTCTATGCGGTTATTCCTGATCTCTTCTATAGATTTTCCGGTAAGCCGGCTCATCTCTCCCATATGCGGGGTGACGATCACATTTTCGCCCAGGAACAGCTTCCAGTCGGGATTTTCTGCCAGAAGATTCAGTCCGTCCGCGTCCAGGATCACCGGTTTCTTTTCCTGAAACGCTTTTTTCAGAAACCAGAGGGCACTTTCCGCACTTTCTCCGGACGTTCCCAGCCCAGGGCCTATGACCAGTACGTCGCACCAGCGAAAAGCGGCTTCCATGGCTTCCTCTCCCTTTTCACAGGTCAGGATCGCCTCCGGAAGCAAAGTCTGGAGCGGAATCCTGTTTTCCTTTGACGTAAAGATCCGCACCATCCCGGCTCCTGACGCGAAAGCCGACGCTCCGCAGAAAAAGGCCGCTCCGCACATGCCGGGACTTCCCGCTACTGCCAGGACTTTTCCGAAAGTTCCTTTATTTCCATAAGGAGGTCTTGGAGGAAGCTTGGCAAGATCCTCTTTTTCCATTATGAAATACTTTCCTCTCTCCTCCTGTTTCCGGTAGATACCGATATCCGCCGTAACCGTTCTGCCCGCCAGCAGACGTCCCGGATAAAGACAGAGCCCTGCCTTGGTAAAACCGAATGTCACTGTCAGATCCGCGCGAAAAGCGGTTCCCATTTCCATCCCCGTATCTCCGTCTACTCCGGAAGGGATATCCACCGCGACTTTCCACGCCTTCGTCCCGTTCATACGCCGGATCAGCTCCGCGTATCTGCCCTCTACAGGCCGGGTAAGGCCTACGCCGAAAACGGCATCTACTATAGTAGTATATTCGCCCCATTCCGGGTTATTCACAGTTGGGACATGATAATTCGCAGCAATCTCAAGCTGGCGTTTCGTTTCCTCCGTCATATGCTCCCTGTTTCCCGCCATATAAATTTCCGCCTGAAATCCATGGAGAAACAGGATCCTGGCCAGAGCCGCCCCGTCGCCTCCGTTGTTTCCGCTTCCGCAGACACAGAGAATCCTCTCCTTTTCATTTCTCCCCGCAAAAAATTTCTCCATTTCTTCTGCCGTTTTAAGGGCCGCCCGCTCCATCAGCACGCAGGAGGGAACTTTCATCTCCTCTATCGTGTTTCTGTCAAGGGCTTTCATCTCTTCGCAGGTTACAATCTCTTTCATTTTCTGACATCCTTTCCCGCATTTTTTCTTTCTTTTTCAGCCTTCCAAAAATTCAGACCGGACGCTTTTCCCGGGAAATGAAAACTGCCGCACCGCCCGCGATACTATGTACAAAGTCCGGGGCAAAGCAGCAGTCTGTCCTGTCTCGCCTATGCGTTCTGTTTCTCATTCTGTTCCCGCTGATACTGGCTCAGATTGTAGGAGAGCCTCATGAGGCTTTCGGAAAGATGCACATTCTCCACGATCACATCTTCCGGCGTATCAAGATCAATATGGGCGAAATTCCAGATCGCCTTAATACCGTTTTCAATCAGCATATCCGCCATTTCCCCCGCTTTATTCTTGGGAAGCGTCAAAATGGCGATTTCTATATGATTATTTTTCAGAAAAAGAGGAAGGCTGCTGACCATCTGGATCTCAATGCCTCTTACCGCGATCCCCTCAAGAACCGGATTCACATCAAAAATCCCTACCAGCTTAAATCCACGTTTTTCAAAATCCACGTAATTGGCAAGAGCCTGTCCCAGATTACCGGCGCCTACAATGATCATTGGATGCACCGTGTCCAGTCCAAGAATTTTTCCAATCTCCGTATACAGGTACTTTACATTATATCCGTAGCCCTGCTGTCCGAATCCGCCGAAATTGTTCAGATCCTGACGAATCTGGGACGCGGTAACACGCATTTTTCTACTGAGATCATTGGATGATATCCGTTCTACATTTTCTTCCAGTAATTCTCCAAGATAACGATAATAGCGCGGCAGTCTTTTAATCACTGCCTTTGAAATTTGTTTTTCCTCCACCAATGTCCCTCCTTATGATTTCTCCATAATTATAACGAATTGTTTTTTTTGTGTCAATTAAAGTTGGATGGAACTATAAGAATTTTCCCCTTTTTTCTTTACAAACCGCCTTATCAGGCTATATAATTCTAAAAAAACAGTGGAGGAAAACAAATGATCTTATCATGTCAGGGCATCTGTAAATCCTTTGGAGACAAAGTGATCCTGAAGGATGCCTCTTTTCATATAGAAGAGCGGGAGAAGGCGGCGCTGGTCGGCAGCAACGGAGCCGGTAAGACTACCCTTCTCCGTATTATCATGCATGAACTCTCTGCGGATTCCGGAAGCGTAGTTCTTGCGAAAGACAGCCGTATCGGATATCTGGCGCAGTATCAGGATATCCAGGGACACCGCACGATCTATGAGGAGCTTCTCACTACAAAACAGTATCTTCTTGACATGGAGCAGCGGATGCGCTCTATTGAGCAGGAAATGAAACACGCCCGGGGCGAAGAGCTGGATCGCCTGATGAACGCCTATACCCGGCTGAACCATGAGTTTGAGCTGGAAAACGGATATGCCTGCGAAAGCGAACTGACCGGAGTTCTGAAGGGCCTTGGATTTTCGGAGGAGGATTTTGACCAGCCTGTAGAGACGCTCTCCGGAGGCCAGAAAACAAGAGTGGCTCTCGGCAAACTTCTTCTCTCCCGCCCCGATATCCTGCTTCTTGACGAGCCTACCAACCATCTGGATATGGAAAGTATCTCCTGGCTGGAAAACTATCTTCTGAATTATTCCGGAGCAGTTTTCATCGTCTCCCACGACCGTTATTTTCTGGACAAGGTCGTCACAAAAGTAGTGGAGATCGAGGCCGGACAGGTTCTCTGCTTTCCGGGAAATTATTCTTCCTTCGCGGAGAAAAAAGCCCGCCTCAGGGACGCCCAGTATAAGGCCTATCTTAATCAGCAGAGAGAGATCCGCCATCAGGAAGCGGTGATCGTCAAACTGAAATCTTTTAACCGTGAAAAATCTATTCGCCGGGCTGAAAGCCGTGAAAAAATGCTGAATAAAATTCAGCGGGTTGAAAAGCCGGCAGAGATCCAGACACAGATGCGTCTTTCACTGGAGCCCCGGACTGTCAGTGGAAACGATGTTCTGACAGTAGAAAATCTTGCCAAGAGTTTCCCCGGCCAGCCGTTGTTCCGGAACGTTTCCTTCCAGATAAAAAGAGGTGAACGGGTGGCCCTTATCGGGAATAACGGCACGGGCAAGACTACTATGCTGAAAATACTCAACGGTCTTCTGTCTGCGGACATGGGAAGCTTTTCCCTGGGCGCCAAAGTGCAGATCGGTTATTATGACCAGGAACATCATGTACTCCACAGCGACAAAACTATTTTTCAGGAGATTTCCGACGCCTACCCTTCTCTCACTGAGACGGAGATCCGCAACATGCTGGCGGCGTTCCTCTTTACCGGAGATGATGTTTTTCAGGAAATCTCCTCTCTTTCCGGCGGCGAAAGAGGACGTGTATCCCTGGCCAAGCTCATGCTCTCCGAGGCCAATTTCCTGATCCTGGACGAGCCCACCAACCATCTGGACATTGCCTCCAAAGAAATCCTTGAGGAAGCCCTGAACAGTTATACAGGAACAGTGCTGTATGTTTCTCATGACCGGTACTTTATCAACCAGACGGCCACCAGGATTCTGGAGCTGACAAACTGCGCTGTAGTAAATTATATTGGTGATTATGACTATTATCTGGAGAAAAAAGAAGAACTGACTGAAAAATACGCCCCCACTCTGAGCGAGGCACAAGCTCCAATATCTGAAGAGGCGGTTTCCGAAAGCAAGCTGACCTGGCAGCAGCAGAAGGAAGAACAGGCCCTGAGACGAAAGCAGGAAAATGAACTGAAAAAAACCGAGAAACGTATCGAAGAACTGGAAACAAGGGATAAAGAAATCGATGAAACGCTGATCCTTCCGGACGTCTGTACCAACGCCGGACGCTGTGCGGAGCTGAGCCGGGAAAAAGAAGATATCCGGAAAGAGCTGGAAGAATTATATGATAAATGGGAGGCTCTCGCATAAAGCGGGAGCCTCCTCCTTCTTTCCTTTTTTCATCAGTCGAGCAGATCTTCCAGAGTCTCTCTCACCGCCGCGATGAATCCGTGGCTGGAAAGTACCTTTGGATGCTTCAGACTGGTGATCACCGCAAGATCCTTCGTCATTTTTCCTGACTCGATGGTGGCGACCGTCGCCTTTTCCAGCTTATCCGCAAATGCGGAAAGAGCCGCGTTTCCATCCAGCTCGCCGCGTTTACGGAGAGCGCCTGTCCACGCAAAAATCGTCGCTACAGAATTGGTGGAAGTCTCTTTTCCTTCCAGGTGACGGTAATAATGTCTCTGGACTGTTCCGTGAGCGGCCTCGTACTCATAGTAGCCTTTGGGGGAGACAAGAACCGACGTCATCATGGCAAGAGAGCCGAAAGCGGAAGAAACCATATCGCTCATCACATCTCCGTCATAATTTTTGCACGCCCAGATAAAGCCGCCTTCTGCTTTCATAACTCTGGCTACAATATCGTCGATCAGGCTGTAAAAATACGTCAGCCCCGCAGCGTCAAACTTCTCCTGAAATTCCTCATCATAGATTCTCTGGAATACTTCCTTGAATTTCGCGTCGTAAGTCTTGGAGATCGTGTCCTTCGCTCCAAACCACAGATCCTGTCTTGTGTCCAGCGCATAATTGAAACAGCTTCTCGCAAAGCTTTCTACTGACGCTTCCATATTGTGCATTCCCATTACCACGCCGGGAGCGGTAAACTCCTGGATCAGCGCTCTTTTTTCTTCACCGTCTTCAGAAGTATAGACAAGCTCCGCCTTTCCCGGTTTATCTACATAAAGCTCTGTGTTTTTGTAAATGTCGCCGTAGGCATGACGGGCAATAGTGATGGGCTTTGTCCAGTTGCGGACGCAGGGCTCTATTCCCTTTACCACAATAGGCGTGCGGAATACAGTTCCGTCCAGGATCGCGCGGATCGTACCGTTCGGGCTCTTGTACATCTTTTTCAGATCGTATTCTTCCATCCGGGCATGATTCGGCGTAATGGTAGCGCATTTTACAGCCACGCCGTATTTTTTAGTTGCCTCCGCCGCGTCAATCGTTACCTGGTCTTCCGTCTCATTGCGATGAACCAGTCCCAGATCATAATACTCTGTATTCAGATCGATAAAAGGAAGCAGAAGTTCCTCCTTGATCATTTTCCAGAGGATTCTTGTCATCTCATCGCCGTCCATTTCTACAAGGGGCGTTGTCATTTGAATTTTTTCCATGTGTGTTCTCCTTTCCTCTGTCTGTCGATGTTATCAGCGTCAGCGTACCGGGGAACGGTAGGGCCGCCCCGTATACACTAACGCTATTGTAATCGAAAACTCTTTAATCGTCAATGGAAATGAGACTCCCCTGCCGCCGCAGCCTTAAAGTTTCATAAACTTTCTGAGGTTAAATTTCCCCCATCCCTGCTGATTTCTCGGAAGCCCCATATCGTCTGCGCTTTCTTTCAGCATCATTTTGATCTCCACATTCGTCAGCTGCGGATTCTTTTCCAGCATCAGGGCAGCCGCCCCTGAAATAAGCGGCGTGGACATGGATGTACCGCTTTTTATCCCGTAAAAACGGCTTCCTCCGGCGGCGCAGGAAGTCACCCTGCTTCCCGGAGCCACCAGATCCGGCTTGCAGACACATTCAAAAGTCGGCCCTCTTCCTGATACGGCAGAGCTTCCGGACAGCATATCGCTGGAGCCTACTGTGATCACCTTTTTGCTGCAGCCCGGAGCGGTAACGCTTCCCGGCCCGGGGCCCTGGTTTCCGGCTGCGGCCACTACCGTCAGCCCTTCGTCCCAGAGCTTTTCCACTCCCCTGATCAGCACATCCTGATCGTTTTCTGTGCGGTAGGTGGTTCCTACAGAAATATTCACGATACGGATTCTGTATCTGCTCCTGTTTTCCAGTATCCACCGAAATGCCTGAAGAACATTTTCCCTGCTGCCGTTTCCGTTCCGGTCCAGCACCTTCAAAGATGTGATCCCGCAGCCCGGCGCCACTCCTTTATACTTTCCCATGGAAGCGGCCCCGTCTCCTGCCAGGATCCCGGCCACATGTGTTCCGTGCCCGTTATCGTCGTAAGGTCTGCATTTATGTGAAACGAAATCGGCAAACGCCCATATCCGGTTTTTAAAATCTATGTGAGGATAAATTCCTGTGTCCAGAAGGGCAACTCCCACGCCCTTCCCGGTATAAGACAACTGTTCCATGAATATACTCCAAAAAGAGGGTTTATTTTAATGTATTCGCAAAGCAGTATGATTGCGAATTCTTATTTTTGTATAAATTTTCATGGATTTGCCAATACTGAAAGATATCAACAGAAAAGGAGGGTTTTGTATGATCCTGTTTCTTTTACTTTTTTTCGCGCTTCAGTCCTTTGTATTGTTCTGCTGTCTGGCAGCAGGAAACGATCCTGCGTCGCAGGCGATCTCTGACGAAGAACAAATTGAATATATACGCAGTTGGATGAAACAGCACAGAGGCTGAAACCGTCTCTGCGTTTAATATTTCAGCCTGTTGATCTGTCTTCTCTTGAAATCAAGAGAAGAATGTACATAATAATCCAACGTGATACTTGTATTCGCATGTCCGAGGATTTCACTTAATGTCTTGATATCCATTCCAATCTCAACGCACCGGGATGCGAAAGTATGTCGCAGGACATGAAAATTCACCGTCCGTATTCCGGCAGTGCGCAGTACTTTTTTAAAAAAATACTGATAGTTGCGGGGCTCTATTCCCTGTTTTGAATTTGTAAGGAAATAACAGTCGTTTCCTGTTCCGCAGTACAGGTTTCGGATCAGAGGATAAATGGATGCCGGAATAGGGATGATCCTTTCTGATGAAAACGACTTGGGATGATCTGTGATCACTACCGTCTTCCGTGCATGGGCTTTTCCATCTTCAGGAATCGTGATTCTCTGCGTGGTATGAGTGATGGACAATATATGGTGCTTCAGATCAATATCTTCCCATTTCAGCGCGCAGACCTCTCCAAGACGGATCCCGGTATAAAGACAGAGAAGTATACCTGCGCAGCGGGGAGTATCCTGATTTTCCCACAGATATTTTTCTATCTTTTTTAATTCCGGCGCTTTCAGCACATCTTTACTTTTCACCGTTACTTTTGGAAGGACGATATTTCCCACAAGACCGCTCATCTGATATTCTTTTTCTCCGTACCGTATGATGGATTTCAGTATTGCGCATATGTCTCTTACCGTCTTTGCGCTCATTCTGCAATGTTCCTTTTCCTCCCGGTCTTTTTTCATATTCTGCTCCATTCCCAGTTTTTCTCCTGCATAATCGTTGAGCATGGAAGAATTCACCATACACAGCGGAACCTGGCCCAGTTCCGGAAGAATATGCTTTCTGACGACGGAATCATACTTTGCATAGGTAGACTGTTTTACAATTAACCTTTTCATGTTCAGCCATTCTCTGCAGACCTGTTCGATTGTAACCTTTGATGCGTCCATAAATTTTCTCCTTTTCCAGAATATTTTTTGTTACAATCTGTATTATAAAATTTTCCCCGGTCTTATGAGAAAAAGCCTGACAGACTCAAAAAGGCTGCTGTCAGGCTTTTAATGCATTATAAAAATTATGTGGTTGTCAAACTGCTCCATCGTTCTTCAGGACAGCCAGAACTGTCTTCAGCAGGATCTTTATATCAAGTCCGATGGACCAGTGTTCTATGTATTCCGTATCAAGACGGACCACTTCCTCGAAGTCAGTAATATCGCTGCGTCCGCTTACCTGCCACATGCCGGTGATCCCCGGCTTTGTCGCCATACGGATCCTGTGATGGAGTTCATACTTCTCCCACTCGTCCACTGTAGGAGGCCTTGTCCCCACAAGGCTCATATCCCCCTTCAGGACATTCCAGAACTGAGGAAATTCATCCAGAGAAGTTTTGCGGATAAAGTTGCCGATTCCCTTCGGTTTTCCGTCTTTCCCCCTCTTTTCACTGCCGATGATACGTGGATCATAATCCATTTTAAACATCAGGCCGTTCATCTTGTTGTTTTTCATCAGCTCGGCCTTTCTCTCCTCTGCATCCATATACATGCTCCGGAATTTGTATATCTTAAATTTCTTTCCGTTCTGCCCGATACGGACCTGGGAAAAAAAGATAGGCCCCGGAGATTTCAGATAGATCATCGGACCGATAATAACGATCAGGAGCAGCGTAATGATACAGCCTACAAAGCCTCCTGCCAGATCCATCAGACGCTTATAAAGCATCTGCTTGGGGGAGGCCATGTTAATGCTTGATGTGACTACTGTATATTCGCCGATCCGTTCCACATGCTTCTTTCCGCCCATAGGCCGCTCTACTGCGTCCAGACTCAGGTGAACGGTCAGCCCCATCACTACAAGATCGTCGATCAGCCTGCTGGGATACGCTTCAGATTCACTGAGCTTTATAAAAACTTCATCCACCCATTCATGGCAGAGATAGTCTTTCACATTATTGACATTGCCTACTACGGGAATTCCCTCGATAGAGTCTCCTGTCAGATCTGTGTCAAGCAGGGCAATGCCTGTAATAAAAAAATCCTGAACCGACCCCGCCAGAAGCCTGTGCAACGTTTCTTTGATATCTGAAGAGGACCCCACCACGACCATTGCACGCTTGCCTTCAATGCCGTTTTTATTCAGAATCCTCCATTTCCGGATGATCCGGCACAAGTAATCAATTATCAGATACAGCGCCGCCGTGGTAAAAAAGGCCATTCTCGAATACAAAGCCGCCTGCTGCGTTACAAACAGGTACGTCATGGCAAGAAACATCACAAGAATCACATGTTTTACCGTCTTTGTCAGTTCAACATAATAGCCTCTATTTATAATCCCCTGATAAGGCTGGCAGAAAAAAACTACGACGATTTGACAAAGCACGAAAACAAACGCTTCGCTCCGATACAGAGAATCTCCATAAGGATTTCCCAGACCGATTCTGGCAAAATACGCAATAATAAAGGCTGCCTGAAGACTGATAATGTCCAGAAGGATAAAATCCCAGTGCTTCAGCCATCCCTGAGGTGATTTTCTATACATCTTTCTATCTAACTCCAATTGACGTTTTCTTACATTATAAAATGATTTATATTGTAAGTCAATTCACACCTTCTGTTGTTTGCGAACAAAAACAACCCGATTTTGACTTTTTTCAAAGACGCCATCCATGTATTGTCCCCTGTTACACGAACGCCAGGCCAGCAGATAATACCCTATCCGTCTGGCCCTGCATATTTTCTGACATATTTTTTATATGGTAAAACTTTTTTCTCTTAAATAATTATGCACACCAGGCCTCCCTTGCTGTCATTAACGATCTTCTGCATTGTATCCTGCAGCTTAACCTGGCTTTCCTCTCCGATGGCCGCAATTTTATTTTTGATCCCGTCCTGTACAAGCTGCTCGATAGACTTCCCGAAAATGTTTGTCTCCCAGATGCTTTCTCCTCTCTCTCCGCTTTCTCCGATATACTGGATCAGATCTTTTGCCTGCTGCTCTGTTCCTACGATCGGCGCGATTTCTGTTTCAATATTGGCCTTGATCATATGAATAGAAGGACTTTTTGACCTGATCTTTACTCCAAATTTATTGCCCTGCCTGATCACTGAGGGTTCCTCGATCTGGATCTCCGACAGTTCGGGAACCACCACGCCATATCCTGTTCCCCGGACCGATTCCAGGGCGGACTGAACCTTTACATACTGCTCCTTCATTTCCGCCAGCTCTTTCATAGTATGGATAAGATCGTACTCGCTCTCCATATGAATCCCGCTGAATTCACTGAGTATCTGGTAATAAAACGCATCTTTTATCTGAAGGCGTATCCGGATGATCCCGCTGGCCAGGCTTACCTCATCAAGAAGCGTTTCCTGTATATAAGGTCCTTCCAGTTTCACCGCTTCTTTCGTCACGTCACGTATATGAACAAGCTTTTTCATCAGATTTCTGATCTGGGAAATGATCTGGTTTTTCAGCTCATGCTCCGCCGGCAGCATTTCAACCCACTTGGGAATATAAAACTGAATCTCGCTGACCGGAAATTCGTAGAGAACGCTTTCCAGTATCCTGGCGATGTCCTCTTTCCGAAGCTGCTCGCAGTTTGCAGTTACCACTGTTACGCCATATTTCTCCTGGAGTTCCCTGGACATACGAAGCGTTTCTTCACGGTAAGGCATCTGCGAATTAAGAAGGATCAGAAATGGCTTTCCCTGCTTTTTCAGTTCTTCTACTGTTTTCTCTTCCGCCTCCAGAAAATTTTCTCTGGGAATCTCTCCAAAACTGCCGTCTGCAGTAACCACAAGCCCTATGGTGGAATGTTCCCGGATCACCTTTCCTGTGCCGATCCTGGCGGCCTCATGGAAGGGAATGGCGTTTTCAAACCATGGCGTTTTCACCATTCTTTCTTTTCCTTCCTCTATATGGCCGGAAGCGTCCTTTACCAGAAACCCCACGCAGTCGATTAGCTTTACCCGGACGCTCTGTTCCTCCCCCAGTTTTACTGTCACTGCCTCCCTGGGGATAAATTTAGGTTCCACAGTTGTGATCAGTTTTCCTGAACCGCTTAGCGGAAGCTGATCTCTTACCTCCGCCTGCTTCTCCGGATCCATTCCCGGAAGCGCAAGCAGTTCCATAAAACGCCGGATAAAAGTAGACTTTCCTGTACGGACCGGTCCTACTACGCCTATGTATATATCTCCTCCGGTACGCGCCTGGATATCATGGTAAACCTGAAAATTTTCCATAAAAATGCCCCCTTGCATATACTCACACAATCCCATGTATTGTTACAAATATATGCAGGGGGAATTTGATTCATGTCTTGATTTTATACAGGTGTTCTCCAATCAGAGATTTCCCTTCGGCTCTCTTCGTACATCCGGAATTATTTCTCTTTCGGTTCAGTCTTCAGAGGAACTACATCCTCCGCTTCAAATACATATCCGCAGGAACATTCCGTAGGCTCGATAATCTTTCCTCCGTTGGTAAATACCTCTACTTCTTTGCCGCATTTCGGGCACACTCTGTCCTCAAGCACAGCGGTTCTGCGCTGGCTCTCACAACCGTCCATCACTGCCATTGTTTTTCCTCCTTTTCACCTCTGGCGCTTTAAATAAATCTAATTATTTTCGCTCCATTTTTATAGTTCCAGTATATTACTTCAAACTCCCCTGTGTCAACCAGATATATTTTTCTTTCTGCACGTCCTTCTTTCTAATTTAAAAATTCTATTGTATGATTTCTGCCAGGCAATACACAATTACAGACAGCGATCTGCTTTCCGCTATAATATAAAAAATTCATTAAGTAATTTTCAATTTTAGAAAGGCTGGGTACAAGCTTATGAAAAAGAGAAAAGAGCTCCTAAAATTTTTCCCGGGAATTATTTTTTCTGCCGCCTGCATGGGCTGCGTTATGATTACGCCTGTAGCTGCCGCACCCTCTGCCGGAGACGCCGTCACCAATTTTTCCGTCCGGCTTTTCCAGGCCTCAAAAACTCCCGGAAGCAGCACGCTGGTCTCGCCCTTTTCCGTATTGTCCGCCTTGTCCATGACTGCAAATGGAGCCGGTGGAAGCACTCTTGCACAGATGGAAGAGGCTTTTGGAATTTCTGTGAAAGAACTGAACGATTATTTCAATAAATACCTGTCTGAGCAGAACGACAGTCTTTCCGTTGCCAATTCTATATGGCTGAATGAACATAGTGGACTTCTGGTAAGTCCGGATTTTACTGAAACAGTTACAGACTTTTACCAGTCCGAAGTATTTGAGGAGCCTATGAACGGGGAGACACTTGATAAGATCAACGGCTGGGTAAACGAAAAAACAGAGGGCATGATTCCGGAAATACTTGACGAAATTCAGCCGGATACACTGATGTACCTTCTCAATGCCCTTTCCTTCCAATCAAAATGGGAAACAGTTTACGGAGCTGACGACGTATTCAGCGGAACCTTTACGGAGGAAGACGGAACAGAGCGGGAAACAGATATGATGCGTTCCACAGAGTCCGTCTGGCTTGAGGGAGAGGGAGCTCAGGGCTTCCTGAAATATTATGAAGGAGGAAGATACGCTTTTGCCGCTCTTCTTCCGGAGGAAGGCACTTCTCTGGACGACTATGTGGACTCTCTCACCGGCGAAAAGCTTTCGGAAATCCTTTCCCGGAAAAAGGAAGGATATACCGTCCATGCCGTAATTCCCAAGTTCAGATCTGAAACCAGCAAAGAATTGACCGAAACTCTTAAATCGCTGGGGATCACAGACGCTTTTTCCCAGCAGGCTGATTTTTCCCGTATGTATAGTACTGCTGGAAATCCCGGGGTAAAGATCAGCGAGGTCGTTCACAAAACCTTTATAGATGTGAACGAGCAGGAGACAAAAGCCGCTGCGGCCACAGAGATTGGAATTGTGGAAACTGCCCTTATTACAGACGATTCAGAGAAATATATTTCTCTGGACAGGCCTTTCCTTTATATGCTGGTAGACTGTCAGAATGATATTCCGCTTTTCCTTGGTACGATGTATTCTCCTGAAAACTGAACAACAGGCTGTTGCATTGTCTTTATCAAGCGTACAGGGGGGCGGAAATTTTCCGCCCCCCTGTTTACAATCCGGAAAGTTACTTTTTCCTGTTTCTCAAATAATCCTCTCTTCCCTCTTCGTAGAGATTCCTTCCTTCGCTGTCAATGATCACGGTCAGCGGCATCTCTTCCACATAAAGCTTCCTAAGCGCCTCAGACTGCAGATCTTCATAAGCGATCAGCTCGCAGCGTTTGATACATTTTGCCAGAAGAGCGCCCGCTCCTCCGATAGCTCCGAAATAAACGCCTCCGTATTTTTTCATAGCTTCCACTACTTCTGGAAGTCTGGCTCCCTTGCCGATCATTCCTCTTGCGCCTACAGACATCAGCGTGGGAGCATAAGCGTCCATCCTTCCGCTGGTGGTGGGACCTGCAGAACCGATCACCTGTCCCGGTTTTGCCGGGGTAGGTCCTACATAGTAGATGGTGGCGTCCTTCGGGTCAAAGGGAAGCGGTTCCCCTTTCGCCAGGGATTCGCACATTCTTTTATGTCCGGCGTCTCTGGATGTATAGATTTCTCCTGTAAGATATACGGTATCTCCTGCATGGAGACTTCTTGCAAGCTCTTCTGTCAAAGGCAGCGTAATATGTTTTTCCATCTCAGATCACCTCCGTTTTATGCCGCGTCACATGGCAGCTGATATTGATGGCGCAGGGCATTCCCGCAATGTGGGTAGGCATAGTCTCAATGTTCAGTCCGATGGCTGTCGTTCTTCCTCCGAAGCCCTGAGGTCCGATACCCAGTTCGTTGATCTTTTCCAGCATTTCTTTTTCAAGATCTGCGTAAAAAGGATCCGGATTCTCTGAGTCCACCGGGCGCATCAGCGCCTTTTTCGCAAGCAGGGCCGCCTTATCGAAAGTTCCTCCGATCCCTACTCCCACAACCATAGGAGGGCAGGGGTTCGGGCCTGCCGCTTCTACTGTTTCCAGAATAAAATCCTTGATTCCCTGCAATCCTGCCGAAGGCTTGAACATGCGTATGGCGCTCATGTTTTCGCTTCCAAAGCCCTTGGGCCCTACTGTAATTTTAATCCGTTCTCCCGGAACGATTTCCGTGTACAGCATTGCCGGGGTATTGTCTCCTGTATTTCCTCTTCTTACCGGGTCCTTTACTACTGATTTTCGCAGATAGCCTTTTTCATAGCCTCTCCGCACTCCCTCATTTACTGCCTCAGTAAGATCTCCTCCTATAATATGGACATCCTGTCCAATCTCCAGAAATACACAGGCCATTCCCGTATCCTGGCAGATAGGAACCTGCTCCTCCTGCGCGATTTTATAATTCTCAATGATGTTGTCCAGGATCTGACAGGCAATCTCTCCATCCTCACAGGCTCTGCATTTCCCGATCGCCTCCTTTATATCTTCCGGAAGCACCTGGTTTGCCTCAATGCAGAGGCGTTCGATTGCCTCTGTGATCTTTGCCGCATTAATTTCACGCATATACATATCTCCCTGTTATCGTATACTACTTTTATTGTTTCCTACATTGTATCCGAATTTTCGATATCACGCAAGACCGGAGAGCCTTCGCCCTCCGGTCTGTTCCCATACTTAAGTTTTATCAATAAAAATCGTTGTGAAGCAGTTCGTGCTCCCTGCCTTTCAAAAGTCCTTCATAAAGCTCGATCACCAGCGGATTTTCATCGGATTTCTTGATGATCATCGTATTGTCGGCGTTATAAAGTCCCTTCGCTCTGGCCGCTTTTGTCCTGTCGCCGGCTCTGGTAGGCTGTCCGCCGCCCATGATACATCCACGGCGACATGCCATAACCTCGATGAGATGATAATTGGCTTCGCCGTTCTTTACGCGCTCCATGACAGTTCTCGCATTAGCCAGACCGCTGACTACACAGATATTCAGCTCCGTGTCATTATAAGGAACGCTGAATTCCTTGATTCCTTCGTCTCCACGGACGCCGCATTCGGAAATTTCCCTCATGGCTTCTTTTGTATGTTCCGGGCTGAGCCTTCTGAGCACCGCCTCTGTAACGCCTCCTGTAACGCCGAAGATCACGCCGCCGCCGGAGCCGAAACCGAAAGGCATATCGCAGGCTTCCGGATCAAGAGACGCAAAATCCAGACCGAAGTTGTCGATCATTCTTGTAAGCTCTGTAGTCGTGATCACGATGTCCGTATCCTGCTGCTCTCTTGTAAAACTGTTGGGACGGATGGCTTCCGCCTTCTTTGCCGTACAGGGCATGATCGCCACCATTACCGTCTTTTTGCCCTCCGCATGTTCCGGATCGCGGAAGTATTCTTTGAGCACCGCAGACATCATTCCCATAGGAGAACGGCAGGTGGAAACATTTGGAATAAACTCTTTATACTGATCTGTCACAAATTTCACCCATGCAGGACAGCAGGATGTCAGAAGAGGAAGGTTTTCTCCCTTTTCCAGTCTCTTCAGAAATTCTGCCGATTCCTCCATGATCGTCAGATCCGCGCTGAAGCTGGTGTCATATACTTCGTCAAATCCCATTCTGTGAAGTGCATTGACAATTTTTCCCATTACGCTGCGTCCCTTTGGCTGACCATAATGGTCTCCAACCGCCACACGGACTGCAGGCGCGATCTGGGCAACCACCCGGACATTGGGATCTGACAGAGCTTCCCATACTTCATCCATATGGGTCTTAATGGAAATTGCTCCTGTAGGACAGTATACCCTGCACTGTCCGCAGTTAACACACTGAGTCTCTGCAATCTTCTTATTAAACGCAGGCATTACCATAGCGTCGGTGCCTCTGTACGCAAATCCCAGGGCGCCGATTCCCTGAAGTTCCTCGCAGGCGCGCACACAGTCGCCACAGAGAATACATTTGTTGGGGTCGCGGACGATAGCCGGTGAGCTGTCGTCGATCTCGCGGATCTCCCTTGTATTCTTGAAGCGGATATCTCTCACTCCGAAACGGTGCGCCAGCTCCTGGAGAACGCACTCTCCGCTTTTTACGCAGGTAGTACAGTCTCTGCAGTGTGCCGCCAGAAGCAGCTCCACGATCAGTTTTCTGTACTTTTTGATTCTTCCGGAATTTGTGTATATCACCATTCCGTCTCTTGGTTCCTCCGAACAGGATGCAAAAGTTCTTCCTCTGTCATCCTCCACTGTACAGAGACGGCACGCGCCGAAGGTGGATACTTCTGAATGATAGCACAGTGTCGGTATATTAATTCCTGCCTTACGGATTACAGTCAGGACATTTTTTTCATCGGTAAATTCTACTTTTCTGCCGTCAATGGTCATTACTCCCATAATACATCCTCCCTTCTATGCTTCCACATAAACTGCGTCAAAGTTACAGTTATCTTTACAAGCGCCGCACTTGATACACAGATCGTTGTCAATATGATACGGATGCTTGATCTTTCCGGTGATCGCTCCTGCCGGACAGTTCTTTGCGCATTTGCCGCAACCGATACAGAATTCTGCGTTGATGTGGAACTGACGGAGAGCGGTGCAGACCTTTGCACGACATTTTTTATCCCGGATATGCTCTTCATATTCACTGCGGAAGCGTTTCAGGGTACTGATAACAGGAAGAGGGGCGCTCTTTCCAAGGCCGCACAGAGCCATACTCTGAACCATAGACCCCAGTTCTTCCAGTTCATCCAGATCGGACATCTCACCTTTGCCGTCGACAATTCTTTCCAGGATTTCCAGCATACGTTTTGTTCCCTCGCGGCATGGAACACATTTGCCGCAGCTCTCTCTCTGGGTAAAGCTCATGAAAAATCTTGCCACTTCTACCATACAGGTATTTTCATCCATAACAACAAGGCCGCCGGATCCCATGATTGCGTCCAGTTTCTTTACAGAATCAAAGTCAAGAGGAATATCAAGCTGGTCTTCTACCAGACATCCGCCGGAAGGACCGCCGATCTGCACGCCTTTAAACGCCGCGCCGCTTTTCAGGCCGCCGCCGATATCATAGATGATATGACGAAGGCTTGTTCCCATGGGAACCTCGATCAGACCTGTATTTTCAATAGAACCAGTCAGGGAGAAAGTCTTCGTTCCCGGGCTTCCCTCTGTTCCGATGGTGCGGAACCAGTCGGCGCCCTGAAGGATGATTTTCGGAACATTAGCGTAGGTTTCCACGTTGTTCAGAACCGTTGGTTTTTCCCAGAGACCTTTTTCTACGGTACGGGGAGGTTTTACACGGGGCATACCGCGGTTTCCTTCAATGGAAGCCGTAAGAGCGGAACCCTCGCCGCAGACAAAAGCGCCTGCTCCGCGGTTGATATGTAAATGGAAGTTCACTCCGGAACCGAGGATATTTTCACCCAGAAGTCCATATGCTTCCGCCTGTTCCATCGCCATACGGAGTCTCTTTACAGAAAGGGGATATTCTGCCCTGACATAAATATATCCGTTCTCGGCGCCTACCGCGTAAGCGGCGATGATCATACCCTCGATCATCTTATAGGGGTCGCCCTCCATAACGGAGCCGTCCATGAAAGCTCCCGGGTCGCCCTCGTCGCCGTTGCATACTACATAGCGGATTTTTTCCTTCTGCCGCGCTACCTGGGACCATTTTTTGCCAGCGGGGAAGCCTGCGCCGCCGCGGCCGCGAAGCCCGGATTTGGATACTTCGTCAATGACTTCCTGGGGAGTCATCTCGAACAGCGCCTTTGCCAGAGCCTGAAATCCGCCGGCTCCGATATATTCGTCTATGGATTCCGCGTCTATTTTTCCGCAGTTTTCCAGAACGATCCTTGTCTGCTGGTTTAAAAACGGAATATCATCCGGATGGGGACACGCCTTGTCGTCATCGCGGTAGAAAAGCCGCTCTACCGGCTGTCCCAGAAGTACAGTGCGCTCTACAATCTCGCGGCAGTCCTCCGGCTGCACATGCACGTACTGATAATCATACGGCTCTATTCTCATCAGAGGGCCCAGTTCACAAAGTCCCTGGCACCCGGTTTTTATCACGCCCAGATGCGGGATATCCTGCTGCATTTCCACCTGTACGCCGTCAATATCTTCACAGAGTTTTACCATTTCGTCGTAAATTTTCTGGGCGCCGGAGGCCATACATCCGGTACCGGAACAGACAAGCACGCGGCAGGTATAGTTGTCTATATTATTCTGAACCTCTCTCTGTCTGCTCAGCAGATCATCTTTTGACATTATTTTCATGCTTTCTCACCTCTCAATTCTTCCAGAAGATCCACTGCCTTTTCCGGGGTCATTTTCGGATGCACTTCATCGTTTACAGTAAGGGTCGGAGCCAGTCCGCAGGCTCCCAGACAGGAAACCGTTTCCACGGTGAACATCATATCGTCCGTAGTGTGTTTCTTATGGCTTAAGCCAAGCTCTTTCATCAGGGCCTCTTTTACCGGCATGGATTTGCGCACATGACAGGCAGTTCCATCACAGACCTTGATGATATATTTTCCTTTTGGTTCAAATGAGAAATTCTCATAAAACGTTGCCACGCTGAAAGCTTTCGCTTCCGTAACCCCAATCTGTGATGCCACATAAGTAAGAAGTTCTCCCGGAAGGTAACGATACTCTGCCTGAATATCCTGCATAATAGGAATAAGAGAGGCAGGCTTGCGTCCGTAATGGTCAATGATCTCGTCCGTCTTCCTGTAATAAGACTGGTCTAACATTTGCTTTCCTCCTTGACTGATATTTTTCTCGCTTTTTAACTCTTTTCGTCATTATAGCCAGATAGCATGTTTTAATTATACATGAAACATACAATTTCCACAAGCAATATGTTTCTATTTTTCTGTAAATTGTCGAAAATACAGATTACAATTCTCTATTTTCACGACCGCAGTCCTTTTTATCCAAAGAAAAACTCCAGCGCGATTCTGTATCGGAAAAAGTGTGGAAAAAGAAATGTGTGTACAAAAAAATATATGGTATATATTGATTTTAAAATTTTTTTCATTTATGATAGCGTTAGTATATAAAAGGGCAGCAGCGTCAGTGTCCCCCTGTACACTGACGCTACGGTTGTCCCTCGTACTCTAACACTGAAATCAGCATCAATACATCCATGGAAATAAGAAGGAGAAATAGAAATGAGAAATTTGGATACTCCTGTAAAAAAGATCCGCCACAAAGTCTTTAAGGCAGTGGCAAAAATCGGTTTTGAATCTTCAGACGAAACACTGATCCACGACATTGAATCCATCCCCTATGAGATTGTCCAGGAGCGGGCCAAATACCGTGACAGTATTTATCGGGAACGGGCGGTTGCCAGCGAGCGTATCCGCCTCGCCATGGGACTTTCTCTTCGTCCGGAAAACAAAGCGGTTCATCTGACTGATGGGCTGGAAGCAAGCAACATTGACGAAAAATATTATGAGCCGCCTCTGATGCAGGTGATCCCCTCTGCCTGCGCGGCCTGTCCTCCAAATAAATATATTGTCACCAATATGTGCCGGGGATGCATGGCTCATCCCTGTATTCAGATCTGCCCCAAAGGCGCCATTTCCATGGTCAACGGCCAGTCTGTCATCGACCAGGATAAATGTATTAAATGCGGAAAATGCAAGTCCGTCTGTCCTTATGACGCGATCTCCCATAATATCCGCCCCTGCGAACAGGCCTGTGGAGTGAAGGCCATCGGAAGCGACGAACAGGGACGGGCAAGTATCCTGGAGGACAAATGCGTATCCTGCGGTATGTGTATGGTAAGCTGCCCCTTTGGAGCCATTTCCGACAAATCCCAGATTTTCCAGCTTGCCCACTCTCTCAGGGAAGGCAACGACATTATCGCAATCGTGGCTCCGGCCTATATCAGCCAGTTCGGAGAGGACGTGACACCCGGCAAATTTAAAACCGCTCTGAAGATCCTCGGATTTTCTGAAATGTATGAAGTAGCTCTTGGAGCGGATATCGGGGCAATTTCCGAAGCGCACCACTATGCCAATGAGGTAGTTACCGGAAAGCTTCCTTTCCTCCTCACCTCCTGCTGTCCCTCCTGGTCCATGATGGCCAAGAAATTTTTCCCTGATATGATCGGCAATATCTCACAGGAGCTGACTCCCATGGTGGCCACTGCCCGTATGGTGAAGCAGGAGCATCCGGATTCCAAGGTAGTGTTCATCGGGCCATGCGCCTCCAAGAAACTTGAGGCAATGCGCACTACTGTAAGAAGTGATGTGGATTTTGTCGTAACTTTTGAAGAACTTTCCGCTATGTTCGATGCAAAAGAGATCGATCCTTCTGCTTTTGACGACGAAGACGCGCCTCACGATGCTACCGCGGCGGGCCGGGGCTATGCTGTTGCCGGAGGAGTTGCCGGAGCTATTGAGGCCTGCCTGAAGGAATATTATCCTGATGTTCCGGTGCATATTGAACACGCTGAAACTCTTACTGACTGTAAGAAGGTTCTCTCCCTTGCCAAAGCCGGCAAGCTGAAGGGCTGTATGATTGAAGGGATGGCCTGTCCCGGCGGCTGCATGGGTGGCGCAGGCACGAATGTTCCTCTCGCGAAATCCTCCAAAGCACTTAAGAAATATCTGGCCGAGACAGAAAAGAAGATTCCGCCGAAAGAACTGGAAGAAATGGAACTGGAGTAACACTCCGGTTCCTTTTTTGCGCTTTCTTCTCTTCTAACCGCAGCGTCAGCGTAGAAGGGAACAATACGGTCAATAAAGGGCTGATTTCCGCCTCTTTTACGTTATTTTCGTACACTGACTGAGGATAACGCTGAAAATCTCCGGTTCTATTTTTGTTCTTCCATACCCTTCTTACTCTGCTCTGCTGTCTGATTCCCGGCAGGTGTATCATCCTGTCCCTCTTCAACATTTTCCGATATTCCCGGGGTATACGTTTCCCCCTTCAGGTCTGCCAATAGTCTGCGCAGTTTGCTTCCATAATCCGCTCCGGCGGCCCATCCGCCTCCGTTAGGATTCTCCTGAATCCCCAGCCATTCTACATATGGCGCAGATCCTCTTCTTACCATATCAAAACGGGTATCCACACAGTTCTCATTCAGATTTTCTGTGCATGCGTAGGCTTTCAGATGTTGCACCTGAGCCCGGATACCTGTCCGCACATCGGGATAGGAATTTCCCTGCACACCGCCGCCTGTGGTTCCAAGGCCGGCAAAATTAAACTGTTGCGTTTGCGCGTCTCCCTGAAACTGAAGCCACCCTGTCTCCAGCATTGCCTGTTCATAAACCACTTCCGCGCGAACCCCCTCCAGGGAAGCTTCTTCAAGAATGATCCTGCAGAATTCTTCTATCGTTTCCGCACCGCCGTCTTTCAACGTTTCAGATGGATATGGGACGCCCTGCGCCTCGTATTGGGAGGTCATCTCCTCCAGAGTAACCGTTGTGGCTCCCATGATCGTATAGTAACCATATGTATTGTCAGTGGAATCATCTATAAATCCCTCTGCATCCGGCCCTGACGCAATCTCATAGGAAGGTCTGCTGATCTGACCTTCACCGGAATGATCGGTTTCGCCAGAATGGTCTGTATTACCTGAATCACGCACCGCCACACTTCCTGGAGACGTAGGATTCTGAAAGACAGAATTACTCTCTTCTTTATTCTGTTTCTGAGAATCATAGTTTTCTCCGTCCTGTTGCCGGGAAGACTGATTCTCTCCATACTGTACCTGCAAACCCTGACTCTCTTTGCCGGCTTCTTTGGTCAGTGAGTCTGTATCGGATGCTTCTTCTGTTTCCGGAGCCGGAGGTCCATAGACTTCTCCATTTTCTTCCCGTGAATCTTCATCTTCTCTCTGCACCAACTCTGGCATAGTTCCTGAAACTGCAGCCGCAGTACTTCCACATACTAACACAGGTGCCCCGAAAATCAGGGCACCTGTCAGCATGAAACAGCACAGAGAACTCCGGACTGTCAGTCTATTTCTCATGCGTTTACTTTTCTCATTGCAGCTTCCACTACATGTCCTACAAGAACAGATGTGGTAACGCTTCCTACTCCGCCGGGAACCGGTGTGATAGCGTCTACGATGGGCTCAACTGCGGCATAGTCAACATCACCGCAGAGCTTGCCTTCTGCATTGACATTGATACCTACATCAATGATGGTCTGGCCTGCTTTGACATAGTCAGCGCCTACAACGCCTGCGCGGCCTGCAGCCACGATAACGATATCAGCCTCTTTGGCAACAGAAGGCATATCGACTGTCTTTGTATGGCAGATGGTAACTGTAGCGTTTTTCTTTACAAGCATCATTGCGGCAGGTTTTCCTACTACGAGGCTTCTTCCGATAACAACCGCCTTCTTGCCTGTGCAGTCGATTCCGTAATGATCCAGAATTTCCATACATGCCTGAGGCGTACAGGGCGGGAAGCCGATTTTCTTGCCTGTGAAAACGCCGGACATGGAAAGATCTGTCATGCAGTCAACGTCTTTTTCTGCAGCAAGAGCGTTCTCGATCACTGCCTGATCCAGATGCTTCGGAAGCGGACGGAACAAAAGAACGCCATGGATATGATCGTCTTTATTTACCTTATCGATTACTTCCAGAAGCTCTTCCTGGGAAACATCTCCCGGAAGAAGGATCTTCTCGCATGCAACGCCAAGTGTCTCGCAGCGTTTTGTAGCGCCCTTTTCGTAGGAAATATCGCTGGGATTCTCTCCTACACGGATAATGCACAGAGTAGGATTAACACCCTTGCTCTGAAGCTCTGCAACATTTGCCTTAATGCGCTCATTCAGCGCCGCGGTTACTTCTTTACCTAATAACTGTTTAGCCATTTCTAAATTTCCTCCAAATCTGCACTCATGGGACTTCTGTCCGTATGTATGCAGTTACTGTCTGTTAATAAATTCTGAGTTTTCCCTATTTCAGACGGGAAATAACGCTGTCGAAAGTCTCATCTGCAATCTTTGTGTATTTCTCAAGCATCGCATCCGCTTTTCTGTTCAGCTCTTCGGCATACTCTCTGTCAGCCATGGATTTTGTATTGATGTATACATTCAGGCTGGCGCCTTTTAACGCCGCCTTGCAGAAAGCCGCTCCTACGCCTGCGTCACTGATGGCAAGCTTGGAACCCTTCGCGCCGAACTCAACTATCAGCTCAATGGCTTCGCAGCATTTCTCCATAATTTCCATGGGTACAGAGCAGGCGTCCTTGAGTACGATTTCCATAACTCTTGCCTTCTCTGCCTTCTCCTCTTCCGTCTCTCTTGGCATACCGTATGCCTTGGAAAGAGGCTCGAATACCTCTGCGTCTCTTTCGATCAGACGAAGGAAATCTTTCTGAAGCTGATCACATTTCGCTTTCAGCTCCCACATTTCATCTTCTACATCTGCATATTTCTTCTTGCCTACGGTCAGGCTTCCTACCATGTTTCCAAGAGCAGTACCTACGGCAGCTACAAGCGCGGATGCACCGCCGCCGCCCGGAACCGGAGCCTTAGAAGCCAGAACTTCAACAAACTCTGTACAGGTACTAGTTGAAAAACCCATCGTACCATACCTCACTTTCAATCTAATTTCTATTCCATCATAGAGTGGCCAAAGAATATGAATTTCCAGAAAAAAACCGGGAAAATCCATTATTCCTCCATATAATCAAAACCTCTCGTTCCGCCACCGGCGTGGCTGAAGGATATGATTATTTTAGAAAAACCTCCGAAACTCTCACTATTCCTTCATACAATCAAAACCTCTCATTCCATCGCCAGCGTGGCCAAGGAAGGGGGAGTTTGAGGGGGAACCATCGGCCTTCGCAACTTTGAGAGGGTTCCCCCTCAACTCCTTCTCAACTGTGAGAGGGTTCCCCCTCAATTCCTCTTAAAACAGTCCCGTAATCTTTCCTGTCTCGTCTACGTCGATCTTCTCGGCAGCCGGTACCTTGGGAAGTCCGGGCATGGTCATGATCTCGCCGGTAAGGGCTACGATGAAGCCTGCTCCTGCGGAGATCTTCAGGTTGCGCACTGTTACCTCGAAGTCTGTGGGCGCGCCCAGTTTGGTCTGGTCGTCTGTCAGGCTGTACTGTGTCTTGGCTACGCAGATCGGGCAGTTGCCGAATCCCAGGTCCTCAAGCTGTTTCGCCTGCTTCTGGGCGTTTGCGGTCAGGACTGCTCTCTTGCCGCCGTAGATCTTCTGTACGATCTGGTTCAGTTTGTCCTCGATGCTTCCTTCCAGCTCATATGCGAAGGTGAAGTCGTTGGGCTCTTCTACCAGACGGATCACTTCTTCTG
>DXGV01000003.1 GCA_019113745.1 Candidatus Blautia intestinavium | reverse complement strand
AGTTGCTCATCATTTCCCGAAGAGCTGCTTTTTGTGGGGTATCCTTTTTTCTTGCCATAAAATAAACCTCCAAACTGGTAAGTCTATCTTACATCAGTTTGAAGGTTTACACAAACTTTGGGATACTCCCGAATTTTTACTGCTCACCACGATAATAATCTTCCTGATTTTCATTTATATTCTGTTTCTATAAGCTTTCGGGCAGTCTTTTCATCAACAAAAAGACTTGTAATATATCCGTTCTTCAATGCCGCACGCAGAACATCCGCTTTATTTTCCGCTGCAGCTACTGCAATTCTGTATTTTTTTTGCTTAATCTGCTCCAACTCGATTCCCATGATACGCTCATTAAAGACATTATCCCCGGGATTCCCGTCTTCCCTGAAAAATCGGCCGCCAATATCTCCTACATATCCCTCATTTTTCAGTTTCTCAAAATCCTTCTTCGAAATTCCGCCATATCGGAACATCGTCGAATTCAGATCAATATTTCCAATACCAAAAACGATAATGTTCGCCTTGTCAATTAAGGAAAACACCCGTTTCAGATGAGAATCTTTTTTTAACATCCGCGCTACTTCCGCACTGTCCACGGATACAGGCACCATCAGCCGATACCCTGTGGCATTAAAATTGCGGGAAAATTTTTCTATAATATCTTCCGCGCCGATACTTGTATTATTCTGAACAAGCCCTCCGTTGATCCCGACAATCTTGCCGCCTTTGATACTGCGGGGCTTCAGTCCATTTGCCACTTTTGACATCGTATATCCCCAGGCTACTCCGATAATATCTCCGTCATGTACAATATAATTCAGGTAATCGCCGACAGAAATTGAAATATCCCTTAATATAATATCAACATCTTCTATATCCACTTTCGTCACAGATACAAATTTAAGGCCGTACAATTCCTTAATTTTATTTTCCATTTCCACCACATTGCCGGCCGGAATTTTTAAAGTAAATTCTACATATCCGTTATCTACGGCACTTGCTATGATTCTTGATACTGTAGCCGTGGAGAGTCCTTCACTTTCCGCTATATCTTTCTGGCTCATCCGCATTAAATAATGTTTTTTTATTACTCTGAAAATCTGTTCGTTATCTTTCCCCATTTTACTGTCCTTTTACTCTGCTTTTACCTTTGATTTTTTACTAATTCAAAACTCGCTTTATTTAACTACAGTGTAAATGATGAAAAAACAAAAATCAAGATTTATATGAGAAAAAGCAGAATGTCGCACGTCACATTCTGCTTTTTCTGAAAATTATAACACTGGCTTTTTTACAATCATTTATTCGGCAGTCTCTTCCGCCTCCTCTGCATCCGTTGCTTCTTCGGCTGTATCTGCTGCTTCTGCATCTTCTGCTTCTGCAGTGTCATCTGCCGTTTCCGCTTCTGCTGCTTCTTCACTTGCAGCAGCATCCGTATCTTCTGTTTCTTCAGCCGCTACATCGCTTTCCACTCCTGATTCGGGGCTGATGTAATCTTCCGGCGGTCCAAGAATAACCGCTTTTTCATCCTGTACTTCAATCTCGCCCCATCCTTCTACTTCCATGCCGTCTTCCAGAGTATTTCCATCAAGAAGGGATTTCGCAACACATACGGTCAGATAACCCAGGTCATGACAGGACCACAGACATCCTACATCCAACGCTCCATCAGACAGAACATCCTGTACGTCATCTTCTACAGCGTTTGCAACAAGAGACACTTCATCCTGAAGTCCAAGATCACGAATTGCAAGACCGCAACCTGGGCCTGTAGGTGTAGAGAATCCAAGGATACCTTTTACATCCGGATACGCTCTCAGCAGATCCTGTGTAGTGGAGTAAGCCACATCCTGTTTTTCATCTGTCGGATAGGGATCTGCGACAAGTGTAAGATCCGGATAATTCTCTTCCGCGTAAGCTGTCGCATACTCAATCCAGGTATTCAGATTTTCTGCAGAAAGTCCGCCTGTAACAATTGCATATTCTGCTTCTTCTGTTCCCATACATTCTACAAGAAGCTGCATCATATGTTCGCCAAAGGTCTTATCGTCAATATTATGGATAGAAGCATCTACCAGAGAGGGGTCTGCCTGTGTATCCCAGTCAAGAACGACAATTCCCGCATCTCTTGCCCTCTGAAGCACAGACTGCATAGCTGCCGGATCGTTTGGCGCAACGCAGATTGCGTCTACTCCCTGAGAAATATAATCCTCAATCATAGTAACCTGCTGTGCGGCGTCTGCCGTTGTCGGTCCATTATAAATAACCTCCACACCAAGATCTTTTCCTGCCTCCTCAGCGCCTTCTCCTGTCTGCTGAAAATACGGAATGCTTGTCAGTTTCGGCATTACGACAATCTTATACGGATCCTCAGCCGCCATTACAGCAGTGGGAAATGAACCTGCACATAATGCTGCCGCCACAACCACACTTATCCATCTTTTTTTGTTCATCTAGTTACCCTCCTTTTACAAAACATTATATTTCATCTATCACCTATGGGTATACGTGCGTCACCCATAATGAACGCTGTCAGGCAGTTTTTCTGCTTTGCGAAACCCGCTCCCGGATTTTCTTTCTGTCAATGACAACCTGTGTAAGATAACGGATCGCAAGCACTACGATCAGAATTACACCGGTTATAATATTAACAATATTTCTGTTAATACCATAAATATTAAATCCGGTAGATACAGTCTGAATGATCATTACCGCCAGAATAGTTCCTGCAACCGTTCCGCTTCCGCCGGCAATACTGGTACCTCCCAGGACTACTGCCGTCAGAGCCTGCATCAGATAAGAAGAACCGTAGTCCGTCTTTGCCGAACAATATCTTGATGCGATCAGAATTCCCGCAATTCCGTACATCAGGCCGGAATATATGTATACTTTTAACAGAGTAGCCTTTGTGTTGACTCCTGAAAATCTTGTCGCAGTCTCATTACATCCAATCATATATACTTCCATTCCCCATTTGCTTCGCTCAAAAAGAAAATAGCTGAGGACCGTAAAGATAATAAGTATGATCAGCGTATACGGAATCCCAAACAAAGTTCCGCTTCCGATTTTGTTAAAAAGTTCCGGAAAACCGGATACAGAACTGCCTTTGGTAAACTGAAGCCCAAGGCCCTCGAACAAAGTTTTTGTTCCAAGTGTTACCAGCATCGGAGCAACTCCTATGTATGCTACAATCGCGCCGTTAAGCACACCGGTCATACACGCTATAAAAATTGTCATCAGGACTGCCAGCAAAGTTCCCAGCGCAGGATTATTCTGTACAAATTCTGTTCTCATAAAGAATCCTGCGATAATCGTAGCCAATGTGGATCCGGTAATAATGGAAAGATTCATACCTCCTGTCAGTACCGCAATCATCATTGCCAGAGCCATGAGTCCAAATTCCGGCATCTGAAACAACATTGTCTGCAGATTCGTAATCGACAGAAACTTGTCTGGTGATAAGATGGACATTACAACAAAGAGAAATACAAATATTCCAAACAGGACAAATTCATTGGGATATTTGGAACGAATATCTTTTAATATTTTCATCTTGCTCATATCCCTCCTATTCTTCTACATCTACGCGAACAAGTTTTGCCTGCTCCCGCTTGCGGTTAATAACATCCGCAGAAATTGTGATCAGAATGATCAATCCCATAACAACTTTCTGCCAATAAGTTGGTACCCGGGCAAGAACCAGACCATTTTTGATCACGGCCATTAAGATAACGCCCAGTACTGTACCAAATACATTTCCAACACCGCCCATTACGCTGGCTCCGCCTAATACGACTACGGAAATTACATCCATTTCATAGTTCAGATAAGTATTTGGATCTACCTGGCCAACAATCGATATGTTCGCAATAGCGGCCAGGCCTGTCATAAGTCCGGCATATACGTAGATAAATATCTCAATCCTGTCCACATTATAGCCAATACGCATTGCTGACCGGCGATTTCCTCCTATTGCGTAAATTCCTCTGCCGACTAAGGTATATTTCAACATCAGCCATGTCACAAACGCGGCAGCAAACATCAAAATCGCCTGTGTAGAAAGTCCGGTCAGTTTTCCTGCGCTTTCTATGGATCCCAACTGGAATTTTCCGAAATCTATAAACCACTGCGGAAGTCCGGAAATCCACATTCCATTTGTATACAGCAGCACTCCTGCCAAAATGATCGTCTGCGTACCTAACGTCGTAACAATCGGGGGAATTTTCAGTTTCGTAATGATAACTCCATTGATCAAACCCATAAAACCGCCCAGGAGCATGATCAGACAGACAACCAGTACCGGGTTCATCCCGGAATTCCCTGCCATCATATAACCTGCCACAACGGCGCACAGAGAAATCACGGAAGAACATGAAAGATCGATTCCTCCGGAAATCAGTACCGGCAGCATACCGAAGGCCATAATACCGATCGTCGCATTGCTGCGCAAAAAGTCAAAAATGTTGTCCAGGGTAAGAAAACTGCTGTTTACCATTGTTATAAGCGCTGAAAGAATTATGATCATCAAGAAAACGCCCAGTTCTTTTTTCTTGGTGATCTTCTCTATTATCTTCTGCATTATCACCCCTCCTACACAATTGCCTTATTCATTATCATTTCCTGCGTAACATTATCGTTCTCAAATTCTCCTGAAATCCTTCCCCTGCGCATAACAAGGATTCTGTCGCTTACTGAAAGAATTTCCGGAAGTTCTGAAGAAATTACAATTACAGCAGTTCCTTCTGATGCAAGTTTACGTAAGATTTTATGTATCTCATCCTTCGCACCGATATCGACTCCGTTGGTAGGTTCATCCACAATCAGAATTTTCGCCTGGGTTGAGATCCATTTTGCCAAAACTACTTTCTGCTGGTTTCCTCCGGAAAGCTGCAATGCCAGCATATCCGGATCGTTTGGCCTGACGTCCAGCATCTCCACCCATTGATCCACATTTTCCCTCTGGCGTTTACGATCTATAATCCCGAATTTATTGCAAAACCTGCTCAATACCGGTAAGGTAATGTTACTGGCAATTGTTTTCTCAAGAACAAGCCCCTGAGTCTGCCTGCTCTCCGGAATGTATGCAATTCCATTTAAAAGCGCATCTTCTGGAGAACGTATAAAAACTTGCTTTTCATTTATATAGACTTTTCCGGAATCCGCCTTCAGAATTCCGAAAATACTCTGCATAACCTCACTGCGGCCCGCGCCTACCAGACCGGTTATTCCAACTACTTCTCCTTCCCGTACTTCAAAAGAAATATCTTTATAGTTTCCTTTCTTGGAAAGGTTTTCAACCCGTAACACCACATTTCCTTTTCTTTCAAGATTCGCATACTGTTTAATCTGGATCTTACGGCCAACCATCATAGATACCAGTTCGCTTTCCGTAATCTTGTTCTTATCAACAGTATTTACATACTGTCCATCCCGAAACACGGTAAAACGATCGGCAACACGAAACAATTCGTCCATTTTATGGCTGACAAACATAATCGCTACATCTTTCGCTTTCAGCGTATCTATAATTTCATAAAGATGTTCCACTTCTCCTTTGGAAAGCGCCGAAGTCGGCTCGTCCATGATAATCATTTTCGCATCCTGCGCAACCGCGCTGGCTATCGCTACCATCTGCTGGCGTGCTACAGAAAGGTTTTCCACAATTTCATGAGGATCAAAATCCGCTCCGATAAATTTCAGGGCGTTTTCCGCTTTCTTGTATATCTGTTTCCATTTCAGCACTTTCTGTTTTTTCTCCAACACTTCATTTATCCCAATATTCTCTGCAACTGTAAGATTTGTAAAAAGGCTGAAGTCCTGATAAATAACAGAAATACCCTGCTTTATAGAATCCATCGCGTTTTTCAGGTTTGTTGTCTTACCATTAATTTTGATGATTCCTCCCGCGTCAGGAGGCTGAACACCAGCTAGTATCTTAATCAAGGTTGATTTTCCCGCGCCGTTTTCTCCCACAAGCGCATGAACTTCACCTGGATAGATATCAAACTTCACGGAATCAAGAGCCTTAACTCCAGGAAAAGTTTTACTGATATTCTCAATTTCGAGAAATGGCTGTTTCATTGCTGCACCTCCTTTTGGAATATATTTCATATTTGAAATATATTTCTATTTAGTAGTAATTATATCATATGATGTTTATTTGTCAATATATCCTGTATGAAATTACTATCTATTTCGAAATATTTTTCAATAATATAGGCATTATTTATATATATTGCAGGTTTTTCAAGTTACCATTAGTTGAATTGTATATTTTCTATATCACGCGCAAACCGCCATCTGCTAGCATACAGCGTCTTCTGCGGGTAAAACTTCTTGCGCACGTCAATCCCTCTCCGGTCGGACCGGCGATTGTCATGGTCGTGTGTCCTTCCCCTCCAATTCCTACTCCAACAAGAGTGGCAGCATTTTTTGTAAAAATAGTCGTTTCAATTTCTTTGGCAAATCTTGTCATACGATCTACATTTTTCGAAAATATGGACGCTGTGTGACGGTTTCCGTTTTCCGCAATTACCGCATATTGCACACATTCTTCGAAAGTTTTACAGCGCACAACCGGCAAAACCGGCATCAACTGTTCCACCAGTACAAATGGATGATCATGCGGGACCTGGCACATAATCAACCTGCACTCCATATCATGAATGCCAATACTCTCGAGAATAATTCCCGCGTCTTTTCCGACCCATTTTTTATCGACTGAATAAACTCCGTTTTTCTTCTTAAATACTACTTCAAGCAGTCTTGCGGTTTCTTCTTCTGTAATAAGACGAGCGCCTTCGCCGCACATATTCCGGATCAGCTCATCTGCGACACTTTCCATAACGAATACTTCTTTTTCCGCCAGACAAAGGAGATTATTATCAAAAGAAGCGCCCCTGTATATCTCCCTGGCAGCTTTTTTTATATCGGCCGTATCATCCACGATCACAGGCGGATTTCCCGCTCCTGCTCCTATTGTTTTTTTACCGGACTTCAGAAGGGCGTTCACCATTCCCATTCCTCCGGTCCCTACCATCAGACGGATTTTCGGGCTGGAAGCCATCTTATTGACGGCTTCCATATCCGGCTCTCTCTGCATAGTAATTAAATTAGCGGGGCCGCCGTTTTCCACAATCGCTTTATGCAATATCTGCAGACAGACGGCACAGACTTTTTTTGCCCCCGGATGCACATTGAATACAACAGCGTTCCCGCCGCCGATCATACTGATTGTATTATTAATGATCGTTTCTGTAGGATTTGTGGACGGCGTAATCGCGCCGATCACTCCAAACGGGGCCAGTTCTTCGATCATCAGTCCCGAATCCCCGGAAATAGCTTCTGTGGTCAGACATTCTATTCCCGGCGTCTTATCGATCACCGCAAGATTTTTTGTCACCTTGTCTTCATACCTTCCCATTCCGGTTTCATCCCGGATCATTCTGGCAAACATTTTCGCATTTTCTCTGGCAGCCGCCCGAACCGCCTCGATGATCCTGCGTCTGTCTTCCATCTTATATTTTGTATACCATAGTTTCTGCGCAGCGTAAGCCGCGTCAATCGCGTCTTCTACCTTTTCAAAGACGCCATTATCTCCCGTCTCCATATCCAAAGACATACTTACTTTATATACAATTTCACGAACAATTTCTTTTATAATCGTTTCATTCATCTTTTGTCCTCATCTATATGCGTATGTTTTTACGTCCTATAATTTATCCGCCTGGAAATTTATGGCCTTACCAAAACCTTCATCGCGTTTCTGTCGCGTATCGCCTCGAAACCTTTCATAATATCTTTCAGGTCGTACACATCTGAAACATACTTTTCAAGATTCAGTCTTCCCTCCGACACATATTCCATTATCTTTTTCATCATTTCCGCCGTAGTTGCGTGTACTCCGTGCATAGACAATTCTTTATAATGAATAAGATTGCTGTCCAGATAGCCTTTTCCATCTCCCGCAATCCCCCCAAAGAGACTGATCCGGCCCATTTTGGCGGCAATCTGCTGTGCTTCCGTATGTACGGAAGGAACAGACAGCGCGGTAATAACGACATTGGCCCCTCTTCCGCCTGTAACTCTCTTTACCTCTTCCACAGTGTTCTGTTCATTCGGATTGATCATAATAATTCCGGGAATCATTTTCTCTGCGATTTCTGCTCTCGGCTTTGCAATCTCCACCATAATCACCTTGGAAGCTCCCGCCAGCCTTGCCAGCTCCGCATGGATACAGCCTATATATCCGCTGCCGTAAATCACCACATAATCATCCGGCCTGATGTTCAGGTAAGTCTGTGCGTTATATGCGCAGGCGGCAGGTTCCGAAAGAGCCGCCGACATATCCGATACATTGTCCGGAATTTTTATCACATTTCCCATTTCAATGGCATGGCGCGGAATTTCCATCTGTTCCGCAAACGCGCCTTCATATTGGAAGCCCAGCGTCTCCAGCGAATCACACATATTTGTATGTCCTGTTTTACACGGCCAGCATTTTCCACAGCCGATTGCAGGCGCTACTGTCACTCTGTCTCCCTCGCGAAAGCCTTTTGATTTTGCGTATGCGCCCGCGTGAATGACCATTCCCGCAGATTCATGTCCAAGAATTCTCGGCGGATTAATTTTAGAACTTCCCTGCCGGAACGTGCGAAAGTCCGTGCCGCATATAGACGCATATTTGATTTTTACGATCATATTATTTTCCGAAGGAATCGGTACCGGCATATCCTCTACAACCATCTCTCTGTTTTCGTTCATAATAAGCGCTTTCATTTTCTCTCTTCCTTCGTCTTTGGAAATATATTGGCTCACAGCTCTCCTGACCATATTTTCCAGTTCCTCTTTTGATATTTCCATTCCTACTTCCTCCCGTTCCTTCTTTAACGATACGCCAGATATTTTCTGCTGTATTCTTCCCACAACTCATGGTCGGCCGGTTCAAAGCGGAAAATCTCACTGTTCTTCGCACACATTTTCCGGCCTTCCTCAAGGCTGGAAATCTTTCCGTCCGCCATCATCTGGAAAATCAGATTTCCAAATGCAGTCGTCTCTGTAGGCCCTGCCGCAACCGGCACCCCGACAGCATTCGCCGTATACTGGCACAGAAGCTTATTCTGCGTTCCTCCGCCTACAATATGCAGAAGCTCCAGTTTTTTTCCAAGAATCCCCATAATATCGTCGAAACTTGCCTTAAATTCCAACGCAAGACTTCTGTATACGCAATCCGCAATTTCGCCCAGTGTCTCCGGAACTTCCTGTCCTGTTTCGCGGCAGTGCTCTGAAATAATTTTCGGCATATCCGCCTGAACCTCTCCGAACTTCGGATCCATTACCGGGATCATACAATCCATCCTCCTGGCAGCCTTTGCCTGAACAACTACTTCATCCCAGCTAATATCCCCATTTTGTTGCCATTTCGCACGGCACTGCTGGATGATCCAAAGACCTGTCACGTTTTTTAAAAGAAGATTTTTACCTGCAGCAGCGCCCTCGTTGCCAAATTCGTATTTTACAATTTCCGGATTCATTAACGGTTCTTCCGTCTCCAGCCCTGTCAGTCCCCAGGTTCCAAGACTGATATATCCCCATGTTTTCTCAGAATCCAGAAGCGGTATTCCGGCTACTGCCGACGCGGTATCATGAGTGGCGGGAACCACCACCAGAATCGGTTCAATCCCCAGTTCCTCGCACACGCTTTCCTTTAGCATTCCAAGCGCCGCGCCCGGCTCAATGATCGGCTTCAGGAAATCATTTTTTAATCCCAGACTCTCTGTAATTTCTGGCTCCCACTGCCTTGTTTTCTGATTCACAAGCAAAGTCATCGTGGCGTTGCAGAATTCGTTGCTTTCAATCCCTGTCAGAAAATAATTTAAAAGATCCGGAATCATCAGAAGCCGTTTTCCTTCACGATATTCTACCGCGTCTTTTTTCATCAGAGAATAAAGCTTATATATCCCCATGATCCTGTTGCACGGACCGCCGGATAACTCAAAAAGTTTTTCTTCGCTTAAAATACTGTGCAGTTCCGTCGATTTCTCATGCTGACTTTTATCTCTGTAATGCAGCGGATTTCCAATCAGCCGTCCGTCGTCTCCAATCATCCCGAAGTCGCATCCCCAGGAATCGATCGCCATTGAGTTTACTTTTCCATATTTTTTATAGCATTTTTTCAATCCTGTTTTTATTTCAGAAAAAATGCGGAGAATATCCCAGAAATATTCCTGGTCATTTGCGAACACCGGAATATTGTCAAACCGGTGAATCACGTCAAAGTCCACCTTATCCCTCTCAACATTCGCTACAATCGCCCTTCCGTTACTTGCTCCAAGGTCAAATATCAAGTATCTGTCCATTGCTACCTCCTCACTCCCAAAGCTGTCTCCTTTCCGATTTTTTCATATACTTTCAACCGTTCGGACAGATTCGGGTATCTTTTTAATGTACTCTCGGAAAAGAACCCTTTTTCCAGACTTTCATCCGCCATTCTTTCATGTCCGATAATCGCCCAGGTAGTCAGATCAAAATACGCTTTTATATCGCTTCCAAGTTCAGTATTTACAAACGGCTGTCTCGGTTGGTTGATATCCTCGCCGGCAACCTCCATCATGTTATATTTTCTGCACAACTCACGTACCATATGAATCTGCTGGCTGTCATTTCTTCTCGGAGCATAGCTGAGGGCCCCCATCCCATAGCTATGCAGAAGCCTCATCATCTCATCCAGAATATCATCCTCAAATTTCTGAGGCTTCTTATCTCCTGTTACAGATTCTGTTTTTACATCTCCCAGATATGTGTAAGTGGGGATACATCCTATTTTTTTCAGATAAGGAATCACTTCTTCCACATTCGGCGCTTCTTTTTCCGATGCATCTACATACATAAATTCTGAAAAAAATCCTTTTAAAATATTCGTCACGTCAAAATCATAGTATGGATTCTCCGTCTCTGAGAGATAAGACTCCGAAGTTCCCGACAGACGGATACCCAGTCTGTTTTTCAAAAAAGAAATCATTTCCTGACCGGGCTTGTACTTCCGCAGCAGTTTTCTTGCCGTGGCATACAAAAGGTGTCTCTCGGTGATGCTTCCGCCCTCCGTCCATTTTGATACCGGAATCACATCAGACTCAAAATCAAGTCCCAGTCCGTAATTTCGAAGAATGGAATCTATATTTTTCACCATTTTCTGATTCCTGCAAAATCTTTCCTGACGGATCGGCTGTAAAAAATTTTCTATCTCTGCCAGTTTCGATACAGGCACGCCATGAATCGGAAAATATCCCAGCGATTTCTGATCCGGATCATTAAACATCTTGTCTTTCAACGGCGTATGATTCCAATTCAGACGGATCTCAAATCCAATGGTAGGCACCACACCCAGAATGCGGCACGCCTCCTGAAATTCTCTGCATCCAGCCACAGATTCATGGTCAATAATCCCGCAGGTACTCAAACCTGATTTGTACGCCTTCCACGCAATCATCGACGGACTGTACGGCGAAAATGAATACTGCGAATGTACATGATTGTTACACTCGTTCAGCCTTTTCACCGGCAGAAGTTCATCATTCTTTATTCCGCTGCTGATACGTTTTATACTTTCAAGTCTTACCTCACTATCCTGATGATTTAAACTTTTTAATGCGGTTTCCAGTTTCATTCGTATTCCCTCCGTATGTAATGTAATTTATTTCATTATTGAAATTTATTTCTTTTCAATATTATAACTTTCCACATACTTCTTGTCAATACGGACTTCTGGAAACCAGTATCTCCGAAAATATCAGCGGTACAATGCTTCTCTTAAAAGCTTTGTCATTTCGCATGGATCTCCGTTTGCAATTACATCCTCCAGCTTTTCATACCCGATCAGGTCGATCATTTCTTCGTACTTTTTCATGTTCAACACACTTTGGCGGGTTGCCTCATAGGAATCCTCCCGGTATGGGAAGATATCCACAGAAATAAATCCGTCGTAGCCGCATTTCCGTAAAGAATAGAACATCTCAATAAATTCCGTCGTCCGAAGAGAACCCACGATCATATCGTCATCCCAGAGATTATAATTATCATTGGCATGGATCATAAACAGTTTTTGATAACGCGCCGCCACCTCAATATTCTGGGCTACATTCTGCTGTGCCTGAAATACGTGTCCAGTGTCGATGGCAACGCCTACGTTTGCTCTGTCCACTTCCATGCATATCAGAAGCGCCGTCATTGTTGTATCCACCAGACATCGGTTTCTGGGTTCCCGGATCTTTCCTTCCAGAGTCAGACGTATTTGGGGGTTATAGTCTGCCAATTCTCTTACACTTTTCACCAGATAATCCCATTGTTTCGTATAATCTGTCTGAAGAGGATAATCAAATCCATCCTGTCCAAGCCACAGATTTACACTTGGATTTCCGATTAATTTTGCATTAAAATCAATATTTTTCCGGATCAGCGCCATTGCTTCTTTTCTCGTTTCCGGATCGGCTGCCGCGATAGAGCCATACCGCCATCTGCGATCCCCGAAAACCTGCGGCAGAACAGACGAGCATACAAAGCCCGACGCTTCAAGAATTTCATTTACTGTATCCGGATCAGACAATGGCCCGTCCGGAGCCTGGTAAAGATCAGCCCCCTGAATACATCCTGTCTTCTCCAAAGACTTAATCACATCCGGAAATTCCACTTTATCAATCTGGGGATCTTTATATCCCATTCGCATGAAACGATCTGAAGTCTGTCCCAGCGAGCCTATGATCGCACTGTACTTTATCGCCATATTTCATCCTCCTTTTCCAGCCAGAATTGTCTCCTTGTACACTAACGCTGTCTTTTCACGACGCAAATTCGTATGTTTTTGCAATAAAACGCTGCAGTTTTTAGAAATATATTTCTATAGAGAAATATATTTCATATAAACTTACAAAAAAAGACCATTTCTGCATGATCTCCATTTGTTCCGCACCGCCAGCGATACAAAATACCTCTGCCTGACATACATTTACAAAATATCAGGCAATATTTTATTTATATATACCACGACAGAGGTATCTCGCTCTTTCACATCAGTGTATCTATTTTTCTTTCAACTACGCCTTGATTACCGGCAGAATCTTCTCCACGTCTGTATGCGGTCTTGGGATCACATGAGTCGCAACCAGTTCGCCCAGTCTGGAGGCTGCGGTGCTTCCGCTCTCTACGGCGGATTTAACAGCGCCCACGTCTCCGCGTACCATAACGGTCACAAGACCGGAACCAATCTTTTCTGTTCCAACCAGCGCGACATTTGCAGCCTTACACATCTGATCGGCCGCCTCGATAGCCGCTGTAAGTCCTCTTGTTTCCACTAACCCTAAAGCTTCCTGTGTCATTCTTTCTTCCTCCTCTTATCTGAGTTTTCCTTTTACAGATTCCTTTTATACTGTTTTTTAGCGCGGACCTTTTCTGTCCTGGCCGTACTTTTACATTTCCGGTTTAAACAGCACCTTGGTAAATACTTCTGTACGATGGAACATCATTTCAAATACTTCTTTGCAGTCCTCAAGACGAACGCGGTGTGTGATCAATGGATTTACATTCATCTGACCTGTGCTCATAAATTCAAGACCACTCTTCCACTCGTTAATTGGAAGGGGATTGATCGAGGAGTTCCAGCTCCCATGGATGGTAAGCTCGCCTCTTAAGATCGCCTGGATCGCCTTATTCGGATAATTTACATCGTCGTATGTAATACCGCCGTACACGACTTCTCCGTTCTTTTTGCAGGCTTCCACTGCCTGAACGTGCGTGACCTTATTTCCCGCAAACTCAATGGCAATATCTACGCCTTCGCCGCCTGTAAGCTCTTTGATCGCCTTCACGGCGTCTGTCTTCATTCCGTTTACGCCAGCCGTCGCGCCAAGACGTTTTGCAAGCACAAGTTTATCGTCCGCCACATCTACTGCGATAACCTTCGTACATCCCAACGCTCTCAGCCACTGTACGCAGATATAGCCGATCGCTCCCAGTCCGAATACGGCTGCCGTTTTACCGGCTTCCAGACGGCATTTTCTGACTGCGTGAAGACCTACGGAAACCGGATCGGTAAAGGATCCTTCTTCATAGTCCACATTGTCCGGAAGTTTCAGGCAGTTTTCGGATTCTACCACAACATACTCCGCCATAGCGCCGTCGCGTCTGGATCCGTAATAATCATAGTGGTCACACAGATGAGACTGGCCCACTTTACAGTACTGGCATTCCCCGCAGGGAATCAGCGGCATAACAGATACGCGGTCCCCTACTGTCAGATTGTTTTTCACTTTATCTCCGCAGTCCACGATCTGGCCGGCGAACTCATGTCCGATGGTCGTGGGGAAGTGATAGGTTCCCTTTACCATAACACGGGGAATGTCAGATCCGCATACGCCGCAGCTCTTTACCTTGATCAAAACCTGCGTGTCCTTTTCAATATGAGGAATGTCCACCTCCACACAGCGGATATCCTTTGGTGCAAATAATCTTACCGCTCTCATTTTTTGTGCCATTTCTTACGCATCTCCTTTTCTCAATATGATCTTTTTCAGTCTATCCCCGGACGATGGCGATTCCCGCGCTGGTGCCGATACGGTTCGCGCCTGCTTCGATCATAGCTTTTGCGTCTTCCGGTCCCCGGACTCCTCCGGAAGCTTTTACTCCCATATCCGGGCCTACGGTTCTGCGCATAAGAGCAACGTCCTTCGTAGTCGCCCCTCCGGTAGAGAAACCTGTGGAGGTTTTTACAAAATCCGCTCCTGCTTCTTTTGCAATCTGGCATACGTGAACCTTCTCTTCATCTGTCAGCAGGCAGGTCTCGATGATTACTTTTACAACTGCTCTTCCGTGAACGGCAGTTACCAGATCGGCAATATCTTTTTTCACATACTGCCAGTTGCCGGATTTGATCTTTCCCACATTTACAACCATATCTACTTCATTTGCCCCGTTCTCGATCGCCTCGTTGGCCTCAAAAATTTTTGATTTTGTAGTAGTGGCCCCCAGAGGAAATCCGATTACTGTACACACCTTTACGCCGCTGCCGCGAAGTTCCTCATAACACAACGGAACATAGGAGGGATTTACGCATACGGAACAAAAATGATATTCCCTCGCTTCCTGACAAAGCTTTTTGATCTGTTCCTCACTGGCGTCCTGTTTCAGCAAAGTATGATCGATCATCCCCGCTATATTTCCGGACGCGCCGTTCTGACTAAAAGCGCCGCCAAGGCCTCCCTGATTCCGGATGCTGTTCAGAACCTCCGCCGTAATTTTGCTGACCAACTGCTCCATTTCCATAATTTGCCCTCACTTTCCATTTGTATTTCATTTCTATCTGGTAAAATCCGGTACGATCCCGGACATTACACGCCTCTGCTGACTTCGATGATCTTCCTGAATTTTTCAGGATTCAGACTCGCCCCTCCGATCAGAAATCCGTCCACATAAGGACAGCTTCCGATCTCCTGCGCGTTTTTCTCATTTACACTTCCGCCGTATAACAGTGGAAGATCGCGGCCAAACATCTCCCGCATTGTCATTTTCAGAAAACTGTGCGTCTCGTTGATCTCTTCCAGAGACGCGCTGACGCCTGTTCCAATGGCCCAGATCGGCTCATATGCGATCAGGATAGAATCCAGTTCCTCCTTTTCCAGTTTCCTCAGATCCAGAACGATCTGCTCCGTCAGCTTTCTCTGCCACTGTCCGCTTCTTCTCTCCTCCAGGCTTTCACCGATACATAGCATTACCTGAAAACCGGAACGGATTCCCTTCGCCACCTTTTTGCCGAGAGCTTCGTCCGTTTCATTGTAATAACCGCGTCTTTCGGAATGTCCCGCCAGAAGGAAGCTGCATCCCAGCTCGCGGATCATGGGAATGGAAATCTCCCCTGTAAACGCGCCGCTGTCTTCATAATGAAAATTCTGCGGACCGTACAGGATACCCCGTTTTTTCATTTCCGGCGCCAGTACGGCAAGAGTGGTATACGGAGGAAAAATCAGGACGTTTCCTTCTGTGCTCCCCAGCTTTTCAAGAAAGTCCAGACCTTCCCGTACAGTCATATTCATTTTCCAGTTTCCCGCCACGATCAGGGGCTTTCGGAAATATTTCGCCACTACTTCATGAATGATCTGATCCACCTTTGTCCTGTCCATACGCAGCTCCTTTTTCTGCATTTGTGTTTTTGTTACATATGTTACTATATTATTATCATTTGTTCTTATGAGATAAGAGTATCACACAGCAAACAAACTGTCAATATGAATGTTAGAAACACCCGGTTATATTTTTTTGATGATCTTCGCCGGGTTTCCTCCTGCCAGAACATTGTCCGGCAGATCTTTCGTTACTACCGCTCCCGCGGCTACCACTACGTTATTTCCAATTTTCACGCCCGGACAGATCACCGCGTTTCCGCCGATCCATACATTGTCTCCAATCGTGACCGGCTTCGCGATCGCCAGTCTTTTTGCCCTGAGTTCCGCATCCAGCGGATGCCCTACCGAAAATATAGAAACCTTTGGGCCGAGAAGACAGTTTTTTCCGATCCGCACATCGCAGGCGTCCATGATCGTACAGTCATAGTTGGCAAAAAAATTCTCGCCCACATGAATATGCTCTCCATGATCGCAGGTAAAAGGAGGATTGACGGCGACCTTTTCTCCTGTAGTTCCAAAGAGTTCTTTTATAATCCTACTTTTTTCCTCTTCGTCAGATTTAAACTCCGTCAGTCTGTCGCACAGTGCTCTTGCCCTCCGCACATGAACCAGGATCTCTTCGGAAAGAGAATCATAATATTCTCCACAAACCATTTTTTCATATTCCGTCTTCATAAAGTCTCCTTATTCCACCGCCCATTTATCTAATTTTTTCAGAAAGGCCTCGTCTTCTGTTACCACCTTCACCGGGTGATGATAGTCGAGGGCCATCAGTCCCAGAATGGATTTCGCATCCGCAATCTGGTTTTCATCTGTGTGGACTCCCACGTCGCTTTTGCATTTGCATGCCAGATGCATAAAATCCCTCAGGTCATTCGCCTCTTCCAGTTTGATCAGTCGATACATATTCTGTCTCCTCCACTATTAGAATTTTTATAAAAGAAACGGCCGGCCACAGTTTATGGCCAGCCAGAATCTTTTTTCCTTTCCCGCTGTTCCTGTTTCCACAAACGTGTTCCCGTATTACTGCTGAACAGCATGTATGCACTTTTTTGATTTACTTCATTGCCGCGAAAGCCAGACTGTCGTCTACATAATCCGCTACATTCTCGCTGTCGATAACACCTGTGCCCGCGTCTACATATTCTTCATAGTCTTCGCCGTTCAGAATCTGCAGAGTTGTGTCAAGAGCCGCTCTGATCAGAGAGCCCGGGTCGTTCATGGTGGTAATGGAATATGTGCCGTCTTCGATGGCCATAACTGCTTCCATCAGTCCGTCCACGCCGCAGACTGCAACGCCTTCCACGCCCTGCTCCTGCAGAACCTGAGATGCGCCCAGTGCCATATCGTCATTGTGTCCATATACAGCCACGATGTTGTCGTTGCTCTGCAGAAGGTCCTGTGTAGCTGTAACGGCTTTGCTTCTGGTGTAATCGCAGTATGCGGACTGCACTACCTCAAGGCCGGGAGCCTCTGCGACAGCCGCCTCAAATCCATCTCTTCTTGCCATCATAACTGTATCGCCTGCGGTTCCCTGAATCTCCAGGATGGTTCCTTCAGCCGCGTCTTTTCCGCCCAGAAGCTCTACAAGCGCCTCGCCTACCAGACGTCCCATTTCTTCATTGTCGCGTCCTACATAAGCGGTATAGCCTTCGTTGATGTTCCGGTCAACGGTGATTACCGGAATGTCTGCGTTGGTACATGCCTCGATAGCCGGCGCGATTCCCTCTGCGTTGATCGGATTTACGATCAGGGCATCGATACCGCTGGTGATCATATCGTTGATGTCATTATTCTGTTTTGTAACGTCGTCATCCGCGCTTACAACCGTAAGCTCCACGCCCAGCTCTTTGGCGTATTCTTCCGCAACATCCTTCATGGATACATAGAAGGGCGATGCCAGCGTACACTGTGCAAAACCGATCTTATAGCTGGCGTCCGTGTTCTCTGCGGTGTCCTCAGCCGCGCTTACGGTCATTGCCATGGATGCCACCATAGCTGCTGCAGTCAATACTGCTACGATACCTTTTTTTCTCATCTTCATTCCTCCTTAAATGGTATTTTTTATCTGATAAGTACTCATCGGCACTTCATCATTCTTATTTTCTTGAATCAATGGCACGGTTCAGAAGCAACGCCGCGATAATGATGATACCTTTGGCAATCTGCTGGTAGAACGAAGCCAGACCTACAAGATTAAAGATATTGGTAATGATCTGGAGCAGAAATACGCCGCCGAAAGTACCGACGATCGATCCGATACCGCCGGAAAGACTGGCTCCGCCTATAACAGACGCGGCGATCGCGTTCAGCTCCATTCCGTCTCCGGCCGTCGGCTGTCCGGTAGCCAGCCACGAAGCAGTCAGAACGCCCGCGAAAGCCGAAAGACAGGCGCAGATCACATAGGCCAGCGCGTAATTTCTTGTCGTCTTGATACCGGAAAGCGTCGCCGCCTCACGGTTGCCACCGATTGCAAACAGGCTGCGTCCAAAAGTCGTGTATTTCAGCATCAGCATGAAAAAAACAGTCAGAAGGATCCAGATAATGCCGCTGACGGAAACCCGTCCGATGAACCCGCCTCCGATAAATTTAAATTCAGCAGGAAGTCCGAACACCGGAACTCCGGCTGTGGTAAGAAGAGCCGCTCCTCTGGCGATCTCCATCATCGCCAGTGTCGCGATAAAATCAGGAAGTCCGAAACGCGCGATCAATACGCCGGTGACAAGTCCCAGAACCGCGCCCAGAGCCACGCCTGCAAGAATAGATATCACGATCGGAATACCCGCGCTCACCATAATGGATGAGATCATTCCTGCGAAAGCGGCCACAGAGCCGACAGACAGGTCGATTCCTCCAAGTATGATGACGATCGTCATTCCTATCGCCACGATTCCGGGGATCGACGCCTGCTGAAGCAGATTCAGAAGATTGCCCAGCGTCAGGAAATTCGGCGACAAAATGGATGAGATCACTACAAATACGATCAACAGTACCAGTAAATTGTACTTTTTCAGCAAATCTCCTATTTTTAACGGTTCTTTCCTCATGATTCGTTCCTCCCTGTAACAGAAACCTGTAAAATTTTATCTGCATCGAAGTTTTCTTTTGACGAGGACATGATCTGTTTCCCGTCAAACATCACGATAATGTTATCGCAGATACGAAGCAGCTCATCCAGTTCCGATGAAACCACAATCATACTTTTTCCCTCCTGCGAAAGCTGGTGAATAATTTTATATATCTCCTCTTTTACCATCACATCGATGCCCTGTGTAGGTTCGTCAATCAGCAGGATATCGCAGTCCCGGAACAGCCATTTGGCAATGATCACTTTCTGCTGGTTCCCGCCGGAGAGGTTCTGGATAATCGTATTGATTGAAGGCGTTTTGATATTCAGGCTCTTTTTATATTTCTCACATGTTTCCTGAATAATCTTATAATTTATGATCTTATTCTTTTTGCATTTATCAAGAGCGACCATCGTCATATTTTCCCAGACAGGAAGAATCTGCACCAGACCCTGTGTTTTTCTGTTCTCCGGGATCAGGCCGATCTTGTTGGCGATTGCTTCTCCTGTATGTTTGAAATGGACCGGCTTTCCATGAAGGCGGATCTCCCCTTCGCTGAACGGATCCGCGCCGAATATCGATCGGATCACTTCTGTTCGTCCGGCTCCTACCAGACCGTACAGTCCAAGCACTTCCCCTCTGTGAAGATCAAAGGAAATATTGCTGACTTTCTCATTGCAGAGATTTTTTACTTCCAGCACCTTTTCCTCGTTCAGAGGTTTGGCTTCCACATACGTTTTCTGGCTGCTGACTTTCGCTCCCGTCATATATTCCACAAGATCATCCTCGTTGATCTCGGCTGCGCTGCGGCATGCCACAAATCTTCCGTCCCTGAGGATCGTGATCCTGTCGCCCACGATAAACAGTTCTTCCAGATGATGGGAAATATAGATCAGAGTGATCCCCTTTTCCTTCAGTTCTCTGATCAGCCGTATCAGCGTCTCAAACTCGCGCTTTGACAAAGTAGAAGACGGTTCGTCCATGACGATCAGCTTTGCGTTTCCGGCCAGGGCTTTCATGATTTCCGTCATCTGTCTCTGTCCGATATTCAGATCGCTGACTTTCGCGCGGACGTCGATCTTCATATTCATTTCATCGGCGATCTCCTGTGTTTTTCTGTATACTTCCTTCCAGTCTACGGTCCCGAATTTTGTTTTCGGATAATTATTGATGTAGACGTTTTCCCCTACCGTTAATTCATTTACCAATGACAGTTCCTGATAAATAACGGCAATGCCTTTTTTCTTTCTCTCCAGAGTTCCATGAGGCTTCAGTTTTTCTCCGTCAAAAATAATTTCTCCCGAGTCCTCCACGTATGCGCCGGAAAGCACTTTCATAAGCGTTGATTTTCCGGCTCCGTTGGCTCCGATCAGGCAATGGACTTCTCCCCTTCTCACGGAAAAATCCACCTGGTCGAGCGCCTTTACACCTGGAAAAAGCTTATCGATCTTCCGCATTTCCAGAATGTTGTTCTGTTCCTGCACGCTCTCATCCTCCTTTTCCTGTCATTGATGCATAAAATCTTTCAGATTTCGGTATAAATCCAGATACTTTTGGAAATACGGCTCATAGTCCCTGTGCTTTTCCATATCCGGATAAATAACTTTCTTTGGAACTACCATATGCGCCGCCGCTTCCTGAAAACTTTCATATCCCCTGCCCTGGGCAGCCGAGACTACGCAGCATCCCAGCGCTCCGGCCTGGCTATTGCGGTTCACGGTAATCGGCTTTCCGGTAATATCGGAGATCATCTGCATCCACTGGCCGTCTTTCGTCACACCGCCGCAGGCTGTGATCATATCAACCATATAGCCATACTTTTCATAATTACAGATAATATTATAGGTACCGTAGGAAACCGCCTCCAGAACCGCCCTGTAAATATGCTCCCAGGTATGTCTGATATTCAGACCGAATATCACGCCTTTCGCCCCGGCATCCTTGTATGGAGTTCTATTCCCCTGAAAGAAATCCAGAACCGTTAAGCCGTCCGCTCCGATGGGGATTCTTTCCGGAATGTCAAGCAGTTTCGCATATGGATTCCCGTTTTCTTCCGGAATATGGAAATTTTTTCTGAACCAGTTTACCAGACCGGATGCGGAAATCTGTCCGCCTTCCAGGAGCCACATCCCATCAAGTACTGCGCTGTCGTAAGGCCCCCAGATCCCCGGCATATCCGGTTTCTTATCGGAAAGACAGAGGTGGACAAAACTGGTTCCCATAATGATGCCGAGCTTTCCGGGTCTGAGAACGTCCAGTCCGAACATCGCCATATGAGCATCGATCCCTCCCTGAACAACTTCCATTTCTTCCGAGAATCCATATTTTTCCGCAAGCTCCAGGCGGATGGAGCCCACCGTATCGCCGATCTTATCCACCCGCATTACCAGTTTTTCTTCATAATCTTCAAACCCGATCTGTTCAAAAAAGTCTCTTTGATAGCCTCCCAGGGAAGCTACATAATTCCACTTACAGGTAGTGTTGCAGATAGAGGATGACCATTCGCCGCAGAGCTGGTAATTAATCCAGTCAAGCTGTTCCACGATCTTGTAGCATGAACCGTATATTTCCGGTTCATGATGTTTCAGCCACAGCGCTTTCGGAATCATCCATTCAAAAGACGTCTCTTTTCCGCAGTAATCCAATACCGGATGCTTCGTCTCGTTGATCGCGTCCATCTCTTTTCTGGAGCGGGCGTCCATCCACATCATAGCGTTTCGCAAAGGCCGTCCGTCCCGGTCTACCGGAAACACGGTAGAAGAAGTGGCGCAGACACATACGGCCCGGATCTTTTTCATCTGTTCCCTTCCCAGACCTGCCAAAGCATCCTCAAAAATACCGGAAATTGCATCCCACCAGTCCAGGGGGTTCTGCTCCGCCCAGCCTTTTTTCGGAAACAGCGTCTCCCATTTTTTCTCTTCCTCAAAAAGAAGAACGCCTTCCTTATTGCTGACAGCAACCCGGACTCCCTGTGTTCCCGTATCAATTCCCATAAAATATGCTTCCATAAACAACCTCCTGAAATTGGTGCTTTGCCTGTGTTTTAGGAACATATGTTACTTAATTAATATCATTTGTTTATATTTGAATACTACAATAATTTTCTACACTTGTCAACTATTATTTGTTCTTATGCACAATTTTTAGCTCTTATTTTTTGTTTTCTATTGTAATTAGACATATTTTCTTGCATTTTATCGAAAAATTATCAGCATTTTATACATCTTGATTTCCTCTGTTTTTTCAGAAATCGGTCAAAAGAAACCATGGTATTTTCTTGACAAAACCGTTCTTTAAATGGCATCATATAATTAAAAACAACTGAATGTGAAAGATAAAAGAAATGAGGATAGAAGTAGAAAAAAATGACGGATTATAAACGAATCGAATTGCTGGTAAAGGTGGCAAAATTATATTATGAAAATGATTTCAGCCAGGAAATGATCGCTAAAAAGCTTGGACTGTCCCGGCCCTATATCTCCAAGCTTCTGAATGAGGCAAAGGAAAACGGGATTGTCCGTTTTCAGGTCATTGACCCGCTCAGCACGGAAACACCTCTGGAGCAGAAGCTGCGCGAACGCTTCCGCCTGGAAAAAGTCCGTATCGTACCGATGTCCGAGGGACCCGCTTCCTTATCCCGTCTCGGGCTGGAGGCTGCTCGTTTTCTGGACTCCATTCTCCAGGATAACGATATCATCGGACTGTCATGGGGAGCCACGATCCACGCCTGTTCTCAGGCGCTCCTTCAGCGGAACGATCTGCATAATATTATTGCCGTGCAGCTTTGCGGAGGCATCAGCAATCTTAACAAAAGCATCTACGCTACAGAGATCGGCAACAATTTCTCCGTTTCCATCGGCAGCATTTCCTACACCCTGCCCCTTCCGGCCGTTATGGATTCCAAACGCATGAAGGACATTGTTCAAAAGGATCACAACATAGCAAAGATCCTGCAGTATGGATACGATTCCAATATCGCGCTTATTACCACCGGCGCTTTCGGCCAGAAAAGCGCTCTCGTCCATGCCGGATATATCAGCCATGACGAAATGAAGCTTCTGGCGGACAGAGGCGCTGTGGGCGACATCTGTTCACACTTGATCGATATTCACGGAAATATCTGCGATCCGGAACTGGACGAACGGACGATTGCCGTTCCTCTGGAAGAAATAAAGAAGAAGAAGTACCGAATCTGTGTCGCTCAGGGCCTGAGCAAGGTAGACTCCATGCTGGGAGCCTTAAACGGCGGTATTGCCAATATCCTGATCACCAGCGAAGAGACTGCAGATCTGATATTAAGACAGGATGATTATATGAATCCCTGAATCTGACATTGCCGTTAAAGCGGCATATACATAAACGGGGCCTGTTCCGGACTGCTGAAATTGCAGTCTGGAACAGACCCCGTTTTTCAGGATTTAAAAATCTCTATTTCGCATAGTATGCGTCCATAAATACTTTCTGCACATCTACCAGAGTTGCCTCTCTGGGATTTTCCGGCATTCCTGTGTCATCCAGGGCATGAAGCGCCAGTGTTATAACGTCGCCCGGGCGGAACGCCGTCTCCGACAGTTTCGGTATCTTCATTCTCCGTGCCATGCCTTCGATATACTCGATAGCGGCATTTGCCGCCTGATCCGCAGTCATCCCGGAAATATTAATACCGAGAGCTTTTGCAACGTCCGCATACCTTTCTTTACAGGACGGCGTATTATAGCGCATGACATGTGTCAGAAGGATCGCGTTGGCCACTCCATGGGGTGTATTATAGAAACCGCCCAACTGATGGGCCATTGCATGAACCATCCCCAGTCCGGCGTTGGAGAAAGCCAGACCGCCCATATATTCCGCCCAGCACATGTCTGTCCTGGCTTCGATATCATGTCCGTCCCGATATGCCTTTTCCAGTGATTTTCCAATCAAAGCGATTGCTTCCAGTGCGATCCCGTCGGTGAATGGGAAATGAGATTTCGCCACATAAGCCTCGATGGCATGTGTCAGCGCGTCCATTCCTGTAGAAGCCGTCAGGGCAGGCGGCATATCGATCATTAGCTCCGGATCGTTAATGGCAAGATACGCCAGACAATTGGCGTCCACCATAAGCATTTTGCTTTTTTTCACTTCATCCGTAACAACGTAAGCCCTTGTCACTTCGGAACCTGTACCCGCCGTGGTATTGATCGCAATGATAGGCGCTCCGGTTCTTTTTGATTTATCCAGGCCATTATAATCTTCAATATTTCCTCCGTTGCCGGCAAGGATGCTGACCGCTTTGGCCACATCCAAGGGGGATCCTCCGCCGATCCCGATGAGATAATCGCAGTTTTCTCTGTCATATACAGCTTTCGCCTCGTTTACAATAGACACTGTAGGATTGGATTTTACGCCTGTATAAACGGCATAGCTCTTCCCCTGACGTTCCAGAACGTCTGTAACTTTCTTCAATGTTCCTATCTTTTTCAGACCCCCGTCCGTAACGACAAGCGCTTTTCGTCCGGAAATCAGATCGATGTGACGGGGTATCTCATTAATACTGCCCTTTCCGATGATCGTATGGGCAGGCTGGTATAATTCTCGGTAACCACTCATGACAATTCCTCCATAGATAACACGTCTTTTTGGAACGAATGATATTTATCTTGTAACTTATGTTCTTTTTCATCATATCACAGCGCTTTTCTGATGTCAACTTTGGATAGAGAAAGACGGCGCGGCCTTTTTTGCCGGACTTATTTTTTTCCGGAGCTTTTTCCAAGGAATTTTACCAGATATCTTCCTCCCGGCATCCGTGACATTTTTGACGGCCCTTCCAGCAAAAGATAAACCAGAAGGTACGTTAGAGCCGCAAGGAAAATCGCCAGCACCAGACAGACAGCGTTGGAATGGATCAGCCGGTAAAGCCCATAGTACACAAGGCCTGCAACCGCGCACATCGGCACAGAAGCCAGTATTGGATTCAGATACGCATTCTTCCATGGATTTTTATATTTCAGATATTTTTTCATGGCGATATCGTTCAGAACACAGACAACTACCGCGTAAATGATCATCGCCACAAGAAGCGAGTAAATACCCAGGTCTGTAAACAGAAGCAGCAGAACCACCGCCACCACGTCCACCACAAGGGCTGCCGCGGCAGTGATCATGGGAATCTTCGGTTTTCCGATCCCCTGAAGAACTCCGTTGGAGATATTGGACATTCCATTTAACAGGATAGTGAAGGAACCCAGCGTCAAAAGCCTGCCCGCCACGCCGTTTGTCCCCCCGAACAGGAAAGAAACGATCGGTTGTGACAGCGTCGCCAGACCCACGGCGCAGGGAATGGAAATAAACATGGAAAGCTGCACCGTCTGATCGATCCTGCGTCTTGTTTCCTTCATATCCTTTACCGCGTAAAGTGCGGAGATCTCCGGGATCATGGAAGTCGGCGCCGCGCTGGAAAGCGTAAGAGGGATATTGATAATGCTCATAAAATACGTGGCGTATTCCGCATACATCATGCTGAGAGCGTCCGCGTCCGCGCCCTGTCTCCCGAGGATCTCCGAATAGAGTACGCCGTTCACGTAGCCGTTGACATTATAGATAAACGCGCTGAGGATGATCGGCGATACGATCAGAATCATCAGTTTCAGAATTTGCCCGTAAGACATTTCTCTGTGGGAACGGTCTCCTTTCACCCGGGCCCGTATCCCACGCCTGTTCAGGCCATATACTAAAAGCATAAAGAGCAGGGCGATCACTACGCCGGCCGTTGTTCCCACTGTAGAGCCTGCCGCTCCCCATTTGGCAGTCTGTCCGTCCGTCCCGTCTGACAAATACCGGATAAACAGCCATGCAGCCAGAAGGCTTACCGCCGCGTTAAATATCTGTTCCAGAATCTGTGATACAGAAGTAGGCAGCATATTTCGGTATGCCTGAAAATATCCTCTGTATACTCCCAGGATACCGGAAAGAAAGATCGTAGGAGAAAGAATCTGCAGCGCCAGAACCGCGTTCGGCTGGTTGCTGGGAATAATAAATCTCGCGCCGAAAAGACATATCAGGGCTACGACCCCGCCTACTGCCGCCGCATAGATCATAGCGCCCCTGAATATTTTCTGGGCGTTCTTGTAATCTCTCAGCGCCACCCGTTCAGAAATTAATTTTGAGACCGCCTGCGGAATACTGAACGAAGCGATCATCAGAAGGATCATATAAGCGTTCTGAGCCAGGCTGATATAGCCCATCCCCATATTTCCTACAATAGACGACAGCGGACTCTTGTAAAGAAGACCGATGACTTTGGAAATCATGGCCGCGATCATCAAAAAAGACGCATTTCTTACTAAATTGTTTTTCTGGCTCATATGTTCTCCTTACCCCTGTTTCCGACCGGCGCGTCCGTTGTCGTATCCGGCGCAAACGGATTTCCCGCTGTATTCGCCGCGATCCAGTCTCCGGCTTCCGGTTCTGTTTTCCCGCGCCGGTTTTCAATCTGCCAGTCTATGGGTTCCAGGCCGTTTTCCATCAGAAAACGGTTTGTCCTGCTGAAGTGCCCGCATCCGAAAAACCCTCGGAAAGCCGACAGAGGACTTGGATGCGGCGCCTCCAGGATCAGGTGTTTCGGGTTGTTCAGCATCGCCTTTTTCATCTGCGCAGGTCTTCCCCACAGAAGGAACACCATCGGCCTGTCCTGCTCGTTCAGCACGCGGATCGCCGCGTCGGTAAACTGCTCCCAGCCGATCCCCCTGTGGGAATTCGCCTGATGGGCGCGGACCGTCAGCACTGTATTCAGAAGCAGCACGCCCTGCCGGGCCCACTTCTCCAGATTTCCATTATCCGGTATATAGCACCCCAGATCGTCATGAAGCTCCTGATAAATATTTACCAGAGAAGGAGGAATGTCCACATCTTCTCTGACAGAAAAACACAGACCCTGGGCCTGTCCGTCGTTGTGGTAAGGATCCTGTCCCAGGATCACCACTTTCACCTGACTTAACGGGGTCAGATGAAAAGCGTTAAAGATCTCGTCAGCAGGAGGGAAAATCTTTCTCGTCCTGTATTCCTGTATGATCGTTTTATATAATTTCACATAATATGGCTGGTGAAATTCATCCTTCAGCGCTTCCAGCCATTCTCCTGACAAAGGAGCCATATCTTCACCTCTTTTATCTGCGAACGGAAACCCCTCTTTTCGCCAGATAATCTTTTACCTGGCAGATTTCCAGTTCTTTGTAATGGAATAACGACGCCGCAAGAGCCGCGTCCGCGCCGCCCGCCGTCAGGGCGTCATAAAAATGTTCCAGTGTTCCCGCTCCGCCGGAAGCGATCACCGGTATGGATACTGCGTCCGCCACCGCCCGGGTAAGAGGAATATCATATCCGGCCTTTGTTCCGTCACAGTCCATGCTGGTTAAAAGGATTTCTCCCGCGCCCAGGGCTTCCGCTTTTTTCGCCCACTCAAGAGCGTCGATCCCTGTATCCAGGCGGCCGCCGTGTTTATAAATATTCCATCCTCCGTCCGCTCTTCTCTTCGCGTCTATGGCCACCACCACACACTGGCTTCCAAATTTTTCCGCAGCCTCCGAGATCAGCTCCGGCCGGTCGATAGCCGCGGAATTGACGGAAATCTTGTCCGCTCCTTCTCTTAAAAGGCGCTTAAAATCATCTGTGGTGCGGATACCGCCGCCTACAGTAAATGGGATAAATACATTGGCCGCCACCTGGCGCACCATCTCAACCACCGTATCCCGTCCCTCGCTGGAAGCTGTGATATCCAGAAAGACCAGCTCGTCCGCCCCGGCGGCGTCATATGCTTTCGCAATCTCCACCGGATCTCCCGCGTCTTTCAGATCCACAAAATTAACGCCTTTTACTACCCTTCCATTATTCACGTCAAGGCAGGGAATAATTCTCTTTGTAAACATCTCAGTTTCCCTCCCTTTCAAGCTTCGCAAAATTTTCCAGTATCTTCAGACCCGTGCCGCCGCTTTTTTCCGGATGGAACTGGCAGGCAAACACATTGTCTTTCTCTACAGAAGCATGAATACAGGTTCCATACTGCGTAACCGCCTTTACAATTTCCGGTTCCTCCGCTTCCAGATAATAGGAATGGACAAAATACACATACGTGTCCTGCGGGATCCCCCTGAACAGCCTTCCATTATTCTGAAGTTCCAGAGAATTCCATCCCATATGAGGGATCTTAAGCCCCGGGGCCGGAGGAATTTTTTTTATTTTTCCCTTCAGGATTCCCAGGCCGTCCACTCCCGGGCTCTCCTCGCTGCTCTCAAAAAGCAGGTGCAACCCCAGACAGATCCCCAGAAAAGGCTTTCCTTCCTTTATCATATCCTGAATTACAGAAACAAGTCCGAATCTGTGAAGATTCGCCATAGATTCCCCAAAGCTTCCCACTCCCGGAAGGATCACTTTGTCCGCCTTTTTCAATATCTCCGGATCGCGGGATACTACAGGCTCCTCTTCCAGATGGATCAGAGCTTTTTCCACGCTTTTTATATTTCCTGCGTCATAATCAATAATACCAATCATCTTTACACATCCTGTCTTTTTTCATGTAAACAAGTATACCCTAAAAAATGACAGATGCAAAGTCATTTCTTTGCATCTGTCGATTTTTCTCGGCTGCGGTTCCCGGACATATTCACATCCGGCGCCGGCCTTCATTCCCCGGCCGGCGCGGCGGACTCCGAAGTCCAGTCTCCCTTTCCTGTATCCAGAGTAAACCAGAATTCCACTCCATTGTCATAATTCTGTACTCCATATTCCTGATGGAGACTCTCCATAATAGCCTTTACGATAGAAAGACCGATGCCGCTGCCGCCGTATTCCCGGGTTCTGGCCTTATCCACTTTATAAAATTTGTTCCACAGATTAGGCAGATCCGCTTCCGGGATCGGCGTCCCTGTGTTGAAAACAGAAATCCTTACCTGGTTTTCTCCTTTCGGGCGGATACATATCTCAATTTCCTTCTCACCTTCCAGATGATTCAGTGCATTGCTGACATAATTCGTAACTACTTCTTCTATTTTAAATTCATCCGCCCAGACGTGAACAGGCGCGTCCACGGCAAAATTGACCTTTGCCTCTTTCTGCTGGATCATGATATCCATGGACTGAAGGACTCCCCGGATCAGGCTTACCACGTCGAACCGCTCCATGACAACCTCGTCCCGGCCTTCCTCCAACTGATTCAGTGTCAGGAGATTTTTTACCAGCTTATTCATTTTTGCCGCCTCGTCCATAATAACGTCGCAGTAAAATTCCCGGCTTTCCGGATCGTCGGAAATATTCTCCTTCAGCCCTTCCGCATACCCCTGCACAAGGGCGATGGGCGTTTTCAGTTCATGGGAGACGTTATTCAGAAACTCCCGCCTCATCTGGTCGATTTTGATCTTGCTTTCAATATCCTTCTGCAGCTCGTTGTTGGCAGATTTCAGTTCGGAAATCGTCTTCTCAAGCTGTGCGGACATCCTGTTGAAGTTCTCTCCCAGTTCGTCGATCTCGTTTCCCGCCCGGCTTTCATATTTGGCGTCAAAATCAAGATCGCTCATTTTTCTGGAAAGAACTGTCAGTTCGCTGATGGGTTTTGTGATTCGTTTTGTGATCACCCAGATAGCCAGTCCGCTGATCAGGAGAATCGCCGCGCCCACATATAAATAGAAGCTGTTGGAGATTGAAACACTTTCGCGGATACTTTCCAGCGGGGAGCGGATCAGAAAATAAAACCGGCCGTCTATATTTCCCCAGCTTTCCACGTAATCCATTTCCGCAAAACGGTCGCTGACCTGCTGGATCACATAGGTGTCTGTTTTTTCCAAGATTTTCTGTCTTCCTTTATTCTGATCCAGATCATATGCATAGCCGATCAGACGGTTTTCCAGCATATCGTCGTTGCTGCCGAAAGAGGCCACCTCCTGTCCGTCCCAGGTGATCACCGTCCAGGAAAGGTTTTTTTCAGAGCTTGCCTTATACATACTGTCCGGAATTTCCGCCGTCCATGTGCCGTCCGCGTTTTCGATGATATTAAGTTTTTTCAGTCCCTCCACTGCATTTTGCAGAGTCTCCGTCTTCTTACTGATATAATATGACTCCAGGAAGAGGCCGTTGACCGCGGTGATAAGACAGATAGATAAAAGAATAAGTCCGATAAAAAGTGCCGCGATCTGCCTTCTCAGAGGATGGAACCTGCGCCCCCCTGTTTCCCGGTTCCTGCTCATGAATTTCATTTTTCTTCAACCTCAAATTTATATCCCATTCCCCAGACTGTTTTGATATATTCGCCCTTGTCCCCCATTTTGCTTCTCAGCTTCTTCACATGGGTATCGATTGTTCTGGCGTCCCCGAAATAGTCATAATTCCAGACAGAATTCAGGATTTTCTCCCTGGAAAGAGCGATCCCTTCATTTTCCAGGAAATATGTCAGAAGTTCAAATTCCTTAAAGCTCAGCTCCATGGGCTTTCCGTCCACAGTGGCCTGGTGAGCCGCTTTATCGATCACAATACCGCCTGCTGAAAGAATATTTTCCGCCATATCCTGCCCCGTCCGTCTTAAGATGGCCTCTACTCTGGCTACAAGGATCTTCGGGCTGAAGGGCTTGGAAATATACTCGTCCACCCCCAGGTCAAAGCCAAGAAGCTCGTCTCTTTCATCGCCCCGGGCAGTCAGCATAATGATCGGCACCTTGGAATTCTTCCGGATCTCGCGGCATACCTCCCATCCGTCCATTTTCGGCATCATTACATCCAGGATAACTAACGCAATGTCTTTTTCCTTATAAAAGATATCCATGGCTTCCTCGCCGTCTCCGGCTTCAATAACCTGGAAATTTTTTTTCACCAGGAAGTCCTTCACCAGCTTCCTCATACGGCTTTCATCATCTACAACAAGGATTTTCAGAGTATCCATATATGCTTCCTCCAGTTTTCTAAAAAAATATATATATCTATACCGCAGCATGTCCGCCATCTGTTATTATAAACTGATCATGCTTTATTAAATTTTATCATAGCAGAGATTTATGTTAGAAATGTGAACATATATACATAATTCTTTTAAACATTTGCTTTTATGAATCCTTTTCAGGGCTTAAACTGTCTAATAAGTGTAACAGATAAGACAAAAGCTTTTGATCATCTACAAAAACCGACCGGTCATCAATACAGGGGGAACAAAATGACAGAACATTTACTGCGCAAAGCAAAGAAAGGGGATCCTGACGCTTTCTGTTCTCTGATGGACACACAGACGCAGAGCATGTATAAAATAGCCCGTACCTATTTAAAAAACGACGAAGACGCCGCTGACGCCATTCAGGACACTATCCTGTCCTGTTATGAAAATCTCCTCAGTCTGAAGAACAACCGCTATTTCAAAACCTGGCTCACCCGGATTCTCATCAACAAATGCAGGGATATCCTGAGCAGAAAAAAACGGATGCTCTGTTCCGATACGATTCCGGAAACCGTCGTTTACGAGGAGGACTATGAAACAGCCGAATGGAACCAGGTATTAGCCCCTCTGGATGAAAAATACCGTCTGATTCTTCTTCTCTATTATATGGAAGGCTTTAACACCAGAGAAATAGGCCAGATCCTGAATCTGAGCGTCAGTACGGTAAAGACAAGACTCCAGAGAGGTCGTCAGCTTCTTGCCCGCGAATATCATTATCCCATTAAGGAGGAACATGCATGAAGAATACACACCTTAAAAATATAAATGAAAACGACCTGCAGGAAAGCCTGCGCTTGGACGCGGAGATTCCCGCCGTTGTCCACGACAGAATAAACAAAGCGTATCGCGTCATAGAAAGCCGGAAGATCATGCAAAAACCGGCTCCTGCAGATCCTTTCCGCTGGATGAAAACAGGAGGAAAGATTGCCGGAGGCCTTGCCGCAGTTATGGCTCTTGGATTTATCGTCTGTGTGTCTGACCCGGTAATGGCCAGAGATCTTCCACTGGTAGGCAGTCTCTTCGAGAAGCTTCAGGATAACGTAAGCTTCTTCGGAAACTTCGCGGATAACGCCTCCGTTCTTGAGGAACCGGAAGCGGCAGCAAATAAAGAGGCAGCGACTGGAGAGGCAGCTTCAGAGGATGCCTCTTCCCCGGAAAAAGCTCCGCAGGAAAACGGCCTTTACACAAAGACCTGCGGCGACCTGACAATTACATTTTCCGAAATTTACGCCAACGATCAGGCCATATATCTCACTATGTCCGCCGAAACTTCCGACGCTTTCCCGGAAACCATGATGGATCAGAACGGAAAGCCCGTTGTATCCCTCCTGGCTTCCACAGGCTTTGATTTCAAGGAAGACGACGCCCCTGAAATACAGTATTATAACCTGGAAGGAGCTTTTCTGGACGATCACACTTACTCCTGCATCCTGCGTATCGATCTTGCGGAGGCTGCCAGAGATTTTACTGAGTATAATAAGCAGTACGATCTTATGACTCAGGAAGTGCTGGATGAAATGGGCGTGTCCATGGACGATCTGAACGATGAAACAGAAGAAGGCTACGCGCTTCTTTCTGAATTTGTGGATAAAGTCAGCGCAAGAGGCGGCGCCCTCCAGTCCTACATCAAAACTATTGATATTCCGGATTCCTTCCGCCTGTCTCTTCATATTACAGAGCTGCGCGGCGACAAGCCCATCGACGGGACGGCGGTCAATACGGACGATCCCGCCAGCTTTGAAATCCCTCAGTATATTTTTGAAGGGAACTGGGATTTTGAGATCCCAGTGACAGTAGACGCTTCCCGGACTGTAACTTTGGATATCAATGAAACGAACGAGAACGGCGTCGGACTGAAGTCTGTCACAAAAACGCCTTATGAGCTGACCGTCCAGGAGCTCTACAATGAAGGCGCTGACAGCGATTGCTTCCTTGTTGCTCTGGACGCTCAGGGCAACAGACTTCCCTACAATGATTCCTCCGGCGACACCAACAACTTTGCCATCCAGGACAGGGATATTTCCACTGTAGATATTTACATTCTGGACTATGTCCAGTATATGGATGAATTAAAAGGGGAAGAAAATTATAACAATAACGAAAGCAAACCGGAGGGAGAGAAATGGAGCGATCTTCTTGATAAGCACGCAAAATACCACAAGACCCTGCATTTTGATAAATAATTAAAAAAGCAGAACACGTTTTCTCAGCTTACCGGAAGGAACACCTCCACATCATAGGTTCCTGTCTCTCTTTTGCAGAAAGCCAGGTCTCCCCCGTGGGCCCTGGCGATCTGCCGGGCAAGGCGCAGACCCATGATGTGAACTTTCTCTGTCTGCGTGTCCATATTCTGCACGACCACCTCCGGAATACCTTTTCCTGTATCAAAAATTTTCCAGAACACCTGGCCATTCCTGCATCCCAGGCAGATATCCACATGGCATCCCTCCGGATTATGGCGGACGCTGTTCCCGATAAGATTGCGCAGCGCCCGTTTTAAAAGCCCCTCGTCTGCCAGGATCTTTACCTTTTCCGCCTCCGGGCTTATATAAAGTTCGATTTCCGTTTCCTTACTTTTTTCTTCCGGAATCTCCTCATTATATATATCCGCCGCGCATTCCCGCAGAAGCTGCGCCGGAGAACAGAAAAATTTTTTCAGCGGCTGCGCCTGATATGCCAGCTTTGAAGTCAGGTTCAGATCGTCGATAAGCTGGCTTATGATAAGACTCTGACGGCAGATGATCTCTGCCGATTTTTTTGCGTCCCCGCTTAGATTTTCTTCCTTTTTCAGCCTGTCCGAATATCCCAGGATCAGCGCAAGCGGCGTACGGATATCGTGGGATACGCCGGAGATCCACTCGGTCCTGGCCTGATCTCTTCTGGAAAGCATCTCCTTCTGTTTTTGCAGGACAGAGGAAGACCTGTTAAGCTGTCCCGCCAGATCTCCCGCCATTCCTTTTTCCTTCAGTTGCAGCGGTTCCTGTCTGGAGAGTTTTTCAATACCTTTTCCTATGGGTTTCAGAGCCTTATAAAACCGATATCCCAGAAGAAGGACAAAAAACAGGATCAGAACTGTATTTACGGTAAACGCCAGCCTGAGATATGCCGGAATCCCATCCACGTTGCTGCGTGGAAACAGTTCGCTGAACCTCATATATGTTTCTTTATCCAGTCCTACTACCAGGAGAAGATCCCCGGACTGCCACACGGCCACAGGATAATCGTGAAGATACCATCTTGTAAAGACCGCCACATCCTTCAGACTGTAAGAGAGGGCAAAATCCTCCGGAAGCTGCCAGTCCCATACCACCCTTCCCTGATCGTCCAGAGCCATCACCCACTGACATTCCATATTTTTCATCTTTTCAATACCCGATCCGGTAATTTCCCAGCGCCCATCCTCCTGGTAAAGCTCCTGCCCGATCTCTTCTATGGCCCCTCTGCTGAATTTCGCGTTTGTATCAGATTTTATTGTTCTGTATCCCCAGTACATAAACGCCGCCACATTAAAAATCAGCATGGCGAAAATAATGACCCCTGCGGTAACAGAATAACGGAAAATGATTTTCAAAAGACTCTTCATACTTACTCCTTTGCCAGACGGTATCCCAGTCCCCGGACGGTGAGAAGCCAGCGGGGATGGGAAGGATCTTCCTCTATCTTTTCCCGCAGATGCCTGATATGCACCATCAGGGTATTTTCATATCCATAATAGGAATCTCCCCATGCCGCGCCGCACAGGGCGTCAAAGGTTACGATCTTTCCTCTGTTTTCATTCAGCTTTTTTAAAAGAGCAAGCTCTTTCGCAGTCAGGGGCGTTTCTTTCTCTCCCCTGCGCACAGTTCCATAATCAAACAGCACCTGACATTTTCCCAGTGAAAGAACAGAAGAATTCTCTGTTCCGGCTTCCTTTCCGAACTGATACGCTCTCTTCAGAATGGCGCTGATACGCAGCACCAGCTCCGGCGGCAGAAAAGGTTTCGTAATATAATCGTCCGCGCCCAGCCCCAGACCGAACAGCCTGTCTCTGTCCTCATCCTTTGCGGAAAGAAAAAGAATCGGGATCTGGGATTTTTCTCTCAGCTTCTGAAACAGCCGGAAGCCGTCTCCATCCGGAAGCATCACGTCCAGCACCGCCATATCGGGCCGCTCTCTCTGAAATACATCCAGAGCCTCCGCCACGCTTCCTGCCGTTACAATATTCTCATATCCGCTCTGACGCAAAATCCCGGCGATCATTTCCGACAGATCATGATTGTCGTCCACGAGCATGATCTTATATTGATGGATATCCATGAGATCTTTCCTCCATATCGTTGTATGCGGCCCGGACTGTCTCTGTTTAGCTTTCAGCGCCAGTATATCAGTCCGGAGCTCTTGTTTCTGTTCTTTATTATAACTGCTCCCGGCTTTCCATTCCAATAGCTTTCCGGCAGATTTAAGGAAAAAATAAGGTTTGCTTAAGTCTCTGATAAGCCTGATGTTTTATAGTATTAAAAAAAATAAAGGAGGCATTATTTATGGGACCTGTTATCGCTACAGAATCTCTTACAAAAAAGTACAAAGAAAAGATTGTGGTGGATCAGCTTGACCTGCGCGTTCCCGGAGGAAGCATATACGGCTTTCTCGGACCCAACGGGGCAGGGAAATCCACCACCCTGAAAATGCTGCTGGGACTGGTAAAACCAACAGCCGGAAACATCACTATCCTCGGGAAAGAGGTCACCCCGAAAAACCGCCTGGGTATTCTTTCTTCTACCGGCTCTCTGATCGAGTCGCCTGCCTATTACGGACATTTAAGCGGAAAAGAAAATCTACAGATCATCTGCACGTTAAAAAATGTTCCGGAAACAGAAATCCCCAGAGTCCTGCAGATTGTACGCATGAAAGATCAGCAGAATAAAAAAGTCAGCCAGTATTCTCTGGGTATGAAACAGCGTCTCGGCCTGGCCGCCGCTCTTCTGGGGAATCCGAAGATTCTTCTTCTGGACGAACCTACCAACGGCCTGGACCCGGCAGGTATTCAGGAAATGCGGGAGCTGATCTCATCTCTTCCCAGGACGTTCGGCATTACAGTCCTGATCTCCAGCCATCTTCTTTCCGAAATCGACCAGATGGCCACCCATGTAGGAATCATTAACCAGGGCGAGCTGGTATTCCAGGACAGCCTGTCTGTTCTCCACGAACACAGCCGTTCCAGACTGCTTCTGCGCACCTCGGACGATCAGAGAGCCTTCAGTTATCTGAAACATTCCGGACTTCCTGCAGAATGGAAAAACGGATCTCTCAGTCTCCGTACACTGGAGGACAACAGGATCATGCAGGCCGTTTCTCTTCTTGTAAACTCAGGAATCGGAATCCTCCGGCTTGAGGAACAGCAGATGAGCCTTGAAGATATCTTCCTTCATCTTACAGGAAAGCAGGTGAGTTTATGAGTTCTGTATTTATCCGGCAGATGCGGGCGGAAAAACTGAAGGCCCGGCATAAAAAAGCGATCCTCGTTCCCCTGGGCTTTCTTCTGTTCCAGATTTTGTGGGCGATCTGGCAGATTTCCTCCATGGATCCCCAGGAGCTTCCGGACGGATATATGATGTTTCTTTATCAGCTTCCGCCAATGAACGCGATCATGCTTCCTCTGATGCTGTCTGTGATCGCCAGCAGGATCTGCGATATGGAGGTAAAGGGCGATACTATGAAGATCCTTTTTACTCTTCAGAAACGTACCGGCTTTTTTGACTGCAAATATCTCACCTGTCTCAAATATCTTCTTGTATTTGTGGCGGGACAGGGCGTTATGCTTCCGGTACTGGGAACTGTGAACCATTTCGGCAGCCTGAAAATATCCCTCTATCTTCTTTACCTTCTTGTCACCTTTACGGTAAGCGCTGTTATTCTGTGTATTCAGCAGTTTCTGTCCCTGATCTCAGAAAATCAGCTTCTTCCGCTTGGGGTAGGGCTTGCAGGATGCTTCCTGGGGCTGTTTTCCATGTTTTTCCCCGCGCCTGTAGCCCGTCTGGTCCTGTGGGGATATTATGCTTTGTTTTCCTGCGTGGGAATGAACTGGGATTCTGAGATCAACAAAATCCTCGGCTATTATGAAATTCCTTTTCCCACCGTTTCGTTTCTTCTGTTTCTGGCGGCAGGAGTACTTATTTACCTGATCTGCCGGACCATAATTCAGAAAAAGGAGGTCTGACCTATGCTGACTCGCTGTATCTCGGCAGAAAGCAGGAAGCTGTGCCATTCCATGATCCTTCCTGCCTGCCTTCTTATCCCCATTATCCCCGCGATCATGGGAACCTTCAATTATTTACAAAATCAGGGAATCCTGGAATCCGAATGGTATTCCCTGTGGACGCAGAACACCTTATTTTATGCCTGTTTCTTTTTCGCGCCCCTGATAGGGCTTTACTGCTCCTATCTGTGGCGGCTGGAACACAGGCACAACAACTGGAATATGATCATGACTGCCCCGGTTCCTGTATCCTGTTTATTTTTTGCCAAACTGGCAGTCATCCTGGCAATCACCCTGCTTACCCAGATATGGATGGGCGCTCTGTATCTCATATGTGGAAAGCTTGTCGGCCTGCCCGGATTCTGCCCTCCGGAAATTATCCTCTGGCTTCTCAGAGGCCTTCTGGGCGCCGTGCCGATCTGTTCCCTGCAGCTTCTCCTTTCTATGAAAATCCGCAGTTTCTCCGTCCCCATCGGCATTGCCCTGATAGGAAGCGTTACCGGAATGCTCATCATAAACAATGATATGGGACTTATCTGGCCTTACAGCCTGATGCTTCTCGGCATGAATTCAAATAAAACAGAAGACAGTCTGGCAGGAGGGATACTGCCCTTCCTGGTATCCGCCGCTGTTTTTTCACTGATTTTCTGCGGGCTGTCCGTATGGTTTTTGAAACATAGGGATGTACATGCGTAACACATACCAGTAAAAAGGCTCCCTCCTTTGAAATGCAGGAGAGAGCCTCTGGAAAATCCGCAGATATAAAACCTTTTTGAAGCGCGCAGTACAGATTGCTTAAAACTCAAAAGAAAATTTAATCGAAGCGCCGTTTGGAGACGAATTTTTTGTGACTGTCATCGGTTTATCATGCAAAAAAAGCGCAAGTGAAACGCCGCCCAGACAAAGAAGGATAATAACTGCCGCAATGATTATTTTTTTACGAGTATTCTTTTTCATGGTGTGCTCCATTCCTTTCCGTATTATACATTTAAAGCCGTGGAATAATACCGGTATCGGCAGTCTCCACGGCTTTAAAAATGGACCTGGCGGGAATCGAACCCGCGTCCGAAAGCCTATCCCCTGCGGCATCTCCCATCACAGTCGCTGTTTTAACATTCCCTCCGCCTTACGCCCACCGACAGGCTTAAGACTTCAGTAGCTTCATAATACATCTGACAGGGCAAAGCTTACCTGCCAAGGTTTCTCACATAGTCGACGCCAGATCCCTGACGTGTGAGTGCGTCAGGGCTGACGAGCAGCAATTAGGCTGCTAACGCGTACTGTTCGTCTGCGTTTATATTTAGTTTCCCGGTTGATACGCAGTCCAGGAGTCTGCGGATGGCTTCCTCAACTTCAAAGCCCCCGTCGAAACCAGTACAAGCCCACAAAGGTATTCTCTTCACTGGTTTACAAACGAACAAGGCTATGGAGCATACGGGACTTGAACCCGTGACCTCCACACTGCCAGTGTGGCGCGCTCCCAACTGCGCTAATGCCCCATATGGCCAGTATAGCACAGAAGTAAAAAAATAAAAAGATTAAAATTTCAAAAATATTAAAAAAATCACAGCATCCCCGCAAACACCGAAGCTCCGATCACCGTACAGAGCCCGCAGACAACAATGGCAAGGCTGCTCATTGCTCCTTCCACCTCGCCCATTTCCATGGCCCTGGCCGTTCCCACCGCGTGGGATGAGGTTCCGATCGCAAGTCCTCTGGATACCGCATAGCGGATACGGAATATTTTACAGACAGTCTCCGCCGCCATATTCCCCAGAACACCGGTGATAATGATCACGGCTACAGATATGGTCACATATCCGCCCAGTTCCTCAGAAACTCCCATTCCGATAGCCGTAGTGATAGATTTCGGAAGCAGAGTGACATATTCCTTATGGCTCAGCCCGAACAGCGCCGCCATAGCGAGAACAGATCCAAGACTCGCCAGCACGCCCGAAAAAATACCTGCCATAATAGCCGCAAAATTCTTTTTCAGCACTTCCATCTGCAGATACAGAGGGATTGCCAGACTCACCGTGGCCGGCGTCAAAAGATAGCTGAGATACTGCGCGCTCTCATTATAACTCTCATAATCCACATGAAAAACAGCCAGAAACAGGATCACCAGCAGGATGGAGATCAAAAGAGGATTCAGTATCGCCAGCTTCCATTTTTTCTTTGCGGCAAGCCCGATCTCGTAGGCCAGAAGGCTGATCACAATGCCTACGGTAGCTGAATTTACTATCAGTTTATCCATGATTTTTCTCCTTTTCTTTTCTGTCCAGAAGGAAGTCCGTAACTTTTCCGGTTACGATCATCACGACAAAAGTGGAGATCACGGTAATTACCGCAAGGGGCAGCAGAAAAGTCTTCAACTGGCTCCAGGAAGTCATAAGCCCCACGCCTGCCGGAATAAACATAAGAGGCATGATTTCTATCATAAACTCTCCCACCTCTTTTACATGTTCCACTTTGATCACTTTGGACATTAAAAGCGCCAGCATCAGTATAAGTCCGTAAATGCTTCCCGGTACAGGCAGGGGAAGAAAATATTTCAGCACCTCTCCCACACAGGTAACTCCTAAAATAATACCAAATTGTCTCATATACCGCATACATCTGTCCTCCCTCTGTATGGTCCTGCCAGGTTTTGTTTTTGGCCAAACCAACTTTTGTTATTATATCACAAACAGAAATTCCTATACAATAGAAAAACTGCCCTATTACAGGCAGTTTTTCCAGTAAAAAATGGAAAGATTCCCTAAAATAAGTTTTTATTCTCCCATATCCTTGGCGCACTGTTTCATTTTCTCCCTGATGGGAAGATGATAGGGGCATCTTGTCTCACATTCGCCGCATTCAATACAGGCGGATGCCTTTACCTTCAGGGTACTGTAGCGGGATTTTCCCCATTCCGCCAGATTATATCTCTGCAGATATCCTGCAAACAGGAATACGCTGGGAATATCGATTCCCACTGTGCAGGGCGCGCAGTAATTGCAGCGGCGGCAGAAATCCGTTCCAAGCAGTTTCCGCACATTTTCAATCTGCTCCTGCTCCTCCCCGGAGAGAGGCGCTGTATTTTCGCACGCCGCAATATTCGTCTCCAGTTCAGACATTTCCGCCATTCCCGGGATCACTACAGTCATATCCGGATTGGAACAGACATAACGCAGCGCCAGAGTGGGATTCTCTATAGCGCCTCCTGCCAGCGGTTTCATGGCGATAAAACCAATGTTCTTTTCTGCACAGCGTCTGATCAGCTCTTCTCCCTGGCTTTCCACAATATTATACGGGAACATGACTGTTTCCACCCATTCAAGTTCAAGAGCTTTCTCAAACACCGCAGTGGAATGAGCCGTGATCCCGATATGTCCGATCTTTCCGGCAGCCCTTGCTTCTATAAGCGCTTCCAGAGCGCCGTTCTCTCCCATCACCTGCTCAAGCTGTTCCATACTGGGATTATGGATCTGGTAAAGATCAATATAGTCTGTTCTGAGATTCCGGAGACTTGTCTCAACATCCAAAGCCATAGCCTCTTTTGTTCTTGACATTGATTTTGTCGCCAGAATAAACTGATCCCTGATTCCCTCCATGCCGTATCCGATATATTCTTCACTGACAGTATATCCTCTGGCCGTATCAATATAATTGACGCCCTTTTCTGCCATCTCCTGCAGAAGCTTTTTCGTTCCTTCCCTGTCGATCCTCTGAATGGGAATCCCTCCGAATCCCATTTTTGAAACGCGAAGTCCTGTTTTTCCTAACACTCTGTACTCCATAGCCAACTTCCTTTCTATCACGAAATGATCGGATAATTCATTATACTTCCGCCTTCTGTCCCCGTCCATGTCCCCCGTACCAGAAAATCATGGTTTTTATCAGTAAAACAGCCGCCGGGATACGGCGGCTGAAACAATATGCTTTTTATACTCGGGACAGATATTCACCTGTTCTTGTGTCGATCTTTAATTTGTCTCCCTGGTTTACAAACAGAGGAACCATAACCTGAGCGCCTGTCTCAACGATCGCCGGCTTGGTTGCGCCCTGAGCAGTGTTTCCTGCAAATCCGGGCTCTGTTTCCGTTACCTCAAGTTCTACAAACAGAGGCGGCTCGATGGCGAATACGTTTCCATTGTAGGAGCATACTTTTACAACATCGTTTTCTTTAACAAATTTCAGGGAATCCCCTACCTGCTCTGCTGTAAGAGCGATCTGATCATATGTTTCTGTATTCATGAAGTTATAAAGTTCACCGTCATTATACAGGTAGCTCATATCCACACGGTCGATACGTGCCTGCGGGAATTTTTCCGTAGGACGGAAAGATTTCTCAAGTACGGCTCCTGTAATGATATTTTTATATTTTGTTCTGACAAATGCAGCGCCCTTTCCAGGTTTTACATGCTGAAATTCAACAATCTGACATACATTTCCATCAATTTCAAGTGTGATACCATTTTTGAAATCACCTGCTGAAATCATAGTTTATTTCCTCCTTCTTGTACTGTTCGCTATCTTTCATTCTATAATACCATGGAATTTTTTTCAACTATTTTTTTTCATACGCCTGTAATTTATCTTCAATCTCACGGATCAGCTCCTCAAAAGGTTTAACTCCCGTCACAACCTGAATGTCCGCAAATTTTTTATATACAGGATCTCTCTGTTTCAGGAGCTTTTTAATTTTTTCGTCTCTGTCGTCTCCGTCAAGCAGGGGATCCTTCCGTGAATTTTCCAGTCTCTTCCTTAAGGTTTCCAGGGAGCCTTTCAGATATACTACCGTCCCCAGTTCCCTGATATAATTTTCATTCTGTTCCTGAAGGGGCGCCCCCGCTCCAAGAGAGATCACCTTGCGCTCTGTATCTTTGATCAGTTCTTTCAGCGCCACCGTTTCCAGCGCTCTGTAAAAAGGCTCGCCGAATCTTTCAAACATTTCTCTTACTGAAAGATTCATTTTTTTCACGATCAGCTTTTCCAGATCAATAAACGGCAGTTCCAAGTCTCTGGAAAGCTGTTTCCCCACTCTCGTTTTACCTGAACCCATAAACCCGATGATCACCACATGGTTCATAAAGTTCCCTCCTCTTTTTTGTAAAAATAAAGTACGATTCTTTCCAAATACCGCTTAAACACAATCTGGATCTCCTCCTTGGGATGAATCGGTTTTACAAGAATACTGTGGATCCCGGTTCTTCTGGCTCCATAGATATCCGTAAAAAGCTGATCTCCGATAAAGATTGTATTTGTGCGGTTCGTCCCCAGCAGTTCCATTGCCCTCTCATAATTGCGAACCGCAGGTTTATGGGCATTTTCTATAAAATGCTCCCCGATCTTTTCGTTAAAAGAAGCCACTCTTTCCCTTTGGTTATTCGATAAAAAGCAGCTCTTAAATCCTATTCTCCGAAGGCGGTCAAACAGTTCCACCGCCTTTTTATCCGCCGGCGCCCCATGGGGCACCAGCGTATTGTCAATGTCGAACAGAAGGCCTCTGTATCCTTCTGCATACAGTTTCTCATAATCTATTTCATAGGCTGAATCCAGATATTCATCCGGAAAAAAACATCGAAACATCTCTCTCTCCCTGTGCTTTTGATTTTCAGCGGGCATCCAGAGGGATATATTCCGCTGAATCAAGAACGTTCTTATATGCCGGACGGATGATCTTGTCGGTGTTGATCAGCTCTTCCATCCGGTGGGCGCTCCAGCCCACGATCCTTGCAACAGCGAACATCGGCGTATAAAGTTCCAGCGGAAGATCCAGCATACTGTAAACAAATCCGCTGTAGAAGTCCACATTGGCGCTTACGCCTTTATAGATCCGGCGTTCCTCCGCGATCACCTCGGGAGCAAGTCTTTCTACCATGGAATACAGGCGGTAATCCTTCATCCGGCCTTTTTCCTTCGCAAGACTCTCCACAAAGCCCTTCAAGACTTCCGCTCTCGGGTCGGATACAGAATAGATAGCGTGTCCCATTCCATAGATCAGACCGCTTCTGTCAAAAGCTTCTTTATGGAGAAGTTTTTTCAGATATGCACGTACCTCGTCTTCATCGTCCCAGTTATGAACGGCATGCTTCATATCCTGGAACATGCGGATTACTTTAATATTCGCTCCGCCGTGTTTTGGTCCCTTCAGAGAGCCCAGGGCAGCCGCGATGGTAGAATAGGTATCTGTTCCTGAAGAAGATACAACGTGAGTGGTAAAGGTAGAGTTGTTTCCTCCGCCATGCTCCATATGAAGGATCAGGGCGAGATCCAGAATTTTTGCTTCCAGATCCGTATACTTCTTGTCCGGCCTCAGAATACGGAGAATATTTTCCGCTGTGGAAAGTTCCTTTTTGGGATTATGTATATAAAGGCTCTTTCCCTTGATATAATGATTATATGCCTGATATCCGTAGACAGAAAGCAGAGGAAATACGCTGATCAGGTTTAGACACTGCCGGAGAACATTTGGAAGCGAGATATCTTCCGGGTTGTTGTCGTAGGAGTACAGTGTCAGCACGCTTCGGGACAGGGCGTTCATAATATCTCTGCCGGGAGCCTTCATGATGACGTCTCTTACGAAGTTTCTCGGAAGCGTCCGCTGGTTTGCCAGCAGATGGCTGAAATCGGCAAGCTGCTTTTTATCCGGCAGTACGCCGAAAAGGAGCAGGTAGGTAGTCTCTTCAAATCCAAAACGGTTGTCGCGTACAAATCCTGCCGTCAGATCCTTGATATTATATCCCCGGTAATAAAGGCTTCCCGCACAGGGAACCTCTTTCCCGTCCACAACCTTCACAGCCTGTACGTTGGATACCTGGGTCAGTCCGGCAAGAACGCCTTTTCCGTTAATATCGCGGAGTCCTCTTTTTACGTCGTATTTACCGTACAGAGACAGATCTATGGTTGTATGGTCTTTACAGATCTGGGTCAGTTTTTCAATTTCCGGTGTTACTTTTGTGTTAAATCCTGTCATTTTTGCAATCTCCTTTCAAATATATCTTCACTGATCGATCAAGGTCCCTCCTCATCCCTTTCTCTATGATTTGCGGCCTGTCAGGGCAGAAATCATCTCCCGGCGGCCGCTGTCTGTAGTATAGTATACCATTTTCTTCAATTTAAGTCTACCTCAGAAAACCGTCATTCTTTCAAAACCGTCTGACAATAACTTTTTTTCATTCAACTCTTTTCAACTTTACCACTTTCGTGTATAATAGTCCCGAAGGCCGGCAAAGCCGGCATTTACAAAATGGATGAGGAGGAATTATTATGTCTTACACTGAAGAAGTTTACGAGAGAGTCGTAGCGCAGAATCCAGGCGAACCGGAATTCCACCAGGCAGTAAAGGAAGTTCTCGATTCCCTGAAGGTTGTTATTGACAAGAATGAAGAAGAATACCGCAAGCTGGCTATTCTGGAACGCCTGGTAGAGCCGGAAAGAATCATTTCCTTCCGTGTTCCGTGGACAGACGACAAAGGAAACGTACAGGTAAATAAAGGCTACCGCGTTCAGTTCAACAGCGCTATCGGACCTTATAAGGGCGGTCTTCGTTTCCATCCCTCTGTAAACCAGAGCATTCTGAAATTCCTGGGATTTGAACAGATCTTTAAAAACTCCCTGACCGGTCTTCCTATCGGCGGCGGCAAGGGCGGTTCCAACTTTGACCCCAAAGGTAAATCTGACAGAGAAGTTATGGCGTTCTGCCAGAGCTTTATGACAGAGCTTTGCAAATATATCGGCGCTGATACGGACGTACCGGCCGGAGATATCGGCGTAGGCGGACGTGAGATCGGCTATCTGTACGGACAGTACAAACGCATCCGCAATCTCAGCGAAGGCGTTCTCACCGGAAAAGGCCTTACTTTCGGCGGCTCCCTGATCCGTACCCAGGCTACCGGATACGGCGTTGTTTATATCCTGGATGAGCTTATGAAGGCTCACAACGATTCTCTGGAAGGCAAAACTGTGATCGTAACAGGTTCCGGAAACGTTGCGATCTACGCTGTAGAAAAAGCCACCCAGCTCGGCGCCAAGGTTGTGGCAATGTGCGATTCCAACGGATACATTCATGATCCTAACGGCATCAATCTTGACGTAGTAAAAGATATCAAAGAAGTAAAACGTGGACGTATCAAAGAATATACAGACCGTGTAGAAGGCTCCACTTATACAGAGGGCGTCGGCATCTGGAATATCAAATGCGACGTTTATCTTCCCTGTGCGACTCAGAACGAGCTTGGCCTCGACGCAGTAAAAACTCTGAAAGCCAACGGCTGCAAATATATCGTAGAGGGCGCGAATATGCCTACTACTCTGGACGCTACAGAATACGCCATGGAAAACGGAATCCTCTTCCTCCCGGGCAAAGCTTCCAACGCAGGCGGCGTAGCTACCTCCGCTCTGGAAATGAGCCAGAACTCCATGAGACTTTCCTGGAGCGCTGAAGAAGTAGACGAAAAACTTCACAACATCATGAAAGATATTTACAGCAAGATTTCTGAAGCTGCAGAGCGCTATGATATGAAAGATAATTTCGTAGTAGGCGCGAATATCGCCGCTTTTGAAAAAGTAGTAGACGCTATGAAGGCTCAGGGTATTGTCTGATCCTGACAGTGACAGACGGCGCCGTCCCAATGGGGCGGCGTCTCTTTTATGATCTCAAAAAATTTCTCATGCTTTTCAGAGCGTTCTTTTCCAGGCGGCTGACCTGGGCCTGGGAAATCCCCACCTCTCTCGCCACCTCCATCTGTGTTTTCCCTTCATAGAATCTCATCTCAATGATATGACGCTCTCTGTCCGACAGTCTTTGCATGGCTTCTTTCAGAGACAGATCCTCGATCCAGTGATCTTCTCTGTTCTTTTTGTCGCTGATTTGATCCATTACGTACAGCGTATCTCCCCCTTCAGAGTAGACCGGTTCAAAAAGGCTTACAGGATTCTGGATAGCGTCCATAGCGTAAACGATCAGTTCCTTTTCAATCCCGATCTCCCGGGATATTTCCGCCAGAGTGGGCTCCTTCAGGTACTGCTTTGTGTAATTTTCTTTTGCATAAATGGCTTTATAGGCAATATCTCTTAAGGATCTGCTGACCCGAATACTGTTATTGTCTCTTAAATATCTCCGGATCTCTCCGATGATCATGGGCACCGCATAAGTAGAAAATTTCACATTTAAACTGACGTCAAAATTGTCAATGGCCTTCATAAGCCCGATACAGCCGATCTGAAAAAGATCGTCCGCGTTTTCTCCACTGTTCTGAAAACGCTTGATAACACTTAATACAAGCCTGAGATTTCCTTTGATATACATTTCCCGGGCTTCCATATCCCCTTCTTTGATCCTGCGGAACAGTTCCTCCTTTTCCTCAGGCTTCAGTACGGGAAGTTTAGAGGTGTTGACCCCGCAGATCTCTACTTTATTAAGTGTCATCGTAACATCCTCCTTCAATCTTTTGTTACTAAAAATCATTCTCAGACTGAAGGAGAAATATACTTTTTTCAGAAAAATATAAAAAATAAAAGCCCTTGACAGATTCACGGAAGTCTCTCTTTGTGGAAACATTTTTCTTCCTGGATCTCCACTAAAATAATATCGTCCCCAATCTGGCAGATACATTTCCAGGGGATCACATACTCGCTTTCTCTCCCGAAAAAGCAGAAAAAACGGCCCGGTCCGGGAACGACCAGAGCCGTGATCCGTCCGGTAATACAGTCGAACTCCACGTCTATAGGGCAGCCAAGACTCCGGCAGGTGCAGGTGTTAATGATCTCTTTCTGTTTCAGCTCGCATAAACGCATGATAATACCTGTTTTTCTTTATTCCTATTCAGAAAAAGCTTAAATATGCCTGATGACGCGATGTTTAAAATGTGGAGCCGCTGCGAAAAATCGAAAACTCTCTCCATGGTTTATTGACTTAAAAATAAGAATTATAGTATAATGTGCCCATAAAAGGGGAGAAAGGGGAATTTGCCATGAGATGCCCGTTTTGCGGCCAGGATAATACAAGAGTCGTTGATTCCAGGCCAGTAGAAGATACAAACTCGATCAGAAGAAGGCGGATGTGCGAGTCCTGCGGAAAGCGTTTCACTACATACGAGAAGGTAGAGACTATCCCGCTGAGCGTGATCAAAAAAGACCAGACCAGGGAACAGTATGACCGGAGCAAGATCCAGGACGGAGTTCTCCGCGCCTGTTACAAAAGACCGATTCCTGTAGAAAAAATAGAAACCATGATAGATTCTATCGAAGGAGCCATTTTTGACCGTGCGGACAGGGAAATTTCCAGCAGCCAGATCGGAGAGATCGTCATGGAACATCTTCAGCACCTGGATCCTGTAGCTTACGTCCGCTTCGCCTCCGTTTACCGTGAATTCAAGGACGTCAGCACTTTTATGGAGGAGCTGAAGAAATTTATGGAACCGTAACACAACTCTTTGATACAGCTTATCAGACAAAGAAAAGGCCCTTAATCCAGGGCCTTTTCCAGTTCTTCTATTACAATTTTCAAAGCTTTGATCCGGGCGTATTTTTTATCTACAGATTCCAGAATATGCCAGGGCGCATAGGTGGTGCTGGTCTTTTTCAGCATCTCGTTTACCGCGTCCTCGTAGAGATCCCACTTCTCTCTGTTTCTCCAGTCCTCATCCGTTATCTTCCACCGTTTCTCCGGATTGTTCTGACGGTCCGTAAATCTTTCAAGCTGGGTGTCCTTATCGATCTGAACCCAGAACTTGATGATCACAGCGCCCCAGTCATAAAGTTCTTTTTCAAACTCGTTCATTTCATTATAAGCGCGCTTCCAGTCGTTTTCCGAGCAGAAGCCCTCCAGGCGCTCCACCATAACGCGGCCGTACCAGGTGCGGTCAAAAATAGCGATATGCCCGTCTTTTGGAAGCCTCGTCCAGAATCTCCAGAGATAATGGCGCGCCTTCTCATGAGGTTCCGGACTTGCGATAGGATGCACTTCATATCCTCTTGGATCCAGAGCGCCCGTAATCCTCTTGATGTTTCCGCCTTTGCCTGCCGCGTCCCATCCTTCATAGGTAATGATCACAGGAACACGTTTCCGGTAAACCCGGTTATGAAGCTCTCCAAGACGCTTCTGCAGTTCCTTGAGTTCCTTCCGGTACTCCTCTTCTTCAATCACTTTGCCTTCCAGCTCCACATCCTGGAGCTTCGGCATTTTTACCAGCGGAAAAACGTTCTGAAGAATGGGAACAGAATGCATCTGATTCTGCAGGGCCACTTCAATATTGCTTACCAGAGTTTCCAACACCTGCAGCTCCGCCCATTTTTTATTTTTGGCGTCCACGATATACCAGGGGGAAGTGGACATATTTGTATCTTTCAGATATCTGTCGTAGACTTTCTCACATTTTCCATAATGTTCATTCTGCCACTGATCGAACTTCTGTACACGCCACTGTGTATCTTCCCCGGAAAGCAGACCCTTCATACGTTTCGCCTGCTCGTCTCTGTCAATGTGCATAAAATATTTTACTACCAGATAGCCGTTATCCGTAAGCTGTCTCTCAAAACGTTTGATACTGTCGATCCGCTTCTCATAGTCCTCTCCTGACAGCCCGTCTTCCAGCACTGCTTTCGTGGTCTCTTCCATCCATCCGGAATCCAGGAAGGTAAATTTCCCCTGCTCCGGTATCTGACGCATATACCGGTACAGAAACGGACGGCGGCGCTCGTCTTCTGTAGGAGCCGCCATTGTAGCCACTTTAAAAAATCTCGGGTCGATATTCCTGATCACCTTACCGATCATGCTTCCTTTTCCGGCGGAACTCCATCCTTCAAACAGGACCAGTACCGGAACCTTATGCTCTTTGATCTTCATCTGAAGTTCATAAAGCTTTCCTCTCGCTTTGTCCAGCCGCAGCGAAATCTCTTCCTTTTCCGGGATTTCCGGGGGATTCCAGGTTTTTAACATACACAGCCACCTCATTTCTTCTTTTTCTTTTTTCCAGTTACTATTTTTCCATAGTATACCATGATTATTGGATAATTTCCATAAAAATAACGTTCTGTCCAAAAATTCTTTGTAAATTTTTGAGAAAAGCTGTGTATTATCTGTCACTCTATATCAGATGGTGCTTCTGAAACGCTTTCCATATCCCGTCCTCGACCACAGAGGGACAAACATCGTCCGCAACGGCCTTCAGACTTTCGCAGCCGTTTTCCATGCAAATGCCCAGCCCTGTTTTTTCCAGCATCTCTTTGTCGTTCATACTGTCTCCGAAACCAACGGAATCCTCCAGTGGGATATGGAAATAATTGCAGACATATTCCACCGCAATTCCTTTATTGATTTTTCTGTTCATAACCTCGCCATTTACATAATCTCTGTTCCCGCTGTCCTGGATACAGATATAAAAATCATCTTTGAGAGACTCCTGAGACTTTATGAGAGCTTCTGCCGAAGGGCTCATAACCACCATTTTATATGCGGCCTGGTTCCGGTATTCGCTCATTGGATGAATATTCATGGATTTTTCAATCTGCTCTCTCCAGCGAAGAAGTTCGCTTCCCCCGCCGTTTTTTGTACATTTCAGCAGGAACTCTCTGACCCCTTCGTCTGTATACGCCCCGTCTCTGCATTCCAATGTGCGGAAGATCCCGTTTTCTTTAAGGACCTGCATGGCGCTGTTTTTCTGTTTTTCCGTAAGAGGACAATCGTAAATCACTTTTTCTCCCGCCAGAATGTAGGCTCCGGCGCTGGCTACCACGCCGTCGAAGCCGTAAGTCAGAAGTCCTGACATCATCCCATAGCTTCTTCCCGTGCAGAGAAATACAAGGTGGCCTGCCTGCCTTGCTTTTCTCACAGCCTCACAGGCTGTAGCCGGAGGCACATTGCTGCCTGGTTCTGTAAAAGTTCCGTCAATATCCAGAAAAATTATTTTTTGCTTCATTCTAATTACTCCTTTTTCTGTCGTTAGCGTCAGTTTACAGGGGACGCCGCTTTTTTGCAAGGATTATCGCCGCCAGGATACCCGCCAGCAGAGATGTGCCCGCAAAATTAAACCAGATTCCGTTAAGCCCCAGAGGCCACAGAAGCCCTATCAGGATCACCGGAAAAATTAAAGCTGTGGCAAGTGATATCACCGCCGCCTCTTTCGGTCTGTCCACAGCTACCATATAGCTCTGTGTGGCAAAGGAAAACCACCGGGTAATATAAGTAAAGGCAAAAAGACGGACCGCCGTATGGGCCATCTCCATAAATCCGGCGTCCGGTTCGCTGACAAACATACGGATAACAATATCTGTAAAAAAGAACAGCACGGCGGCTGACAAAAGGGAAACAGCGGCGCTGGCCGTATAGCAGCACTTCTCAATAGAACGGATACGCCCCCTGTTTCCCGCTCCCAGATTATAGCCTACTGCCGGCTGGAGAGAATCGCACATTCCATAAAGCAAAGGCTGTACAAATCCGTCCGCATACATCAGGATCCCATATACGGATACAGCCTGGGCTCCTCCCATACGCAGCAGAAGAAAATTCATAAGGATCGAGGTAATCCTTCCCGCAATATTGTTCAGAAAGTTCGGGCTGCCGCAGCTTACAATTTTTTTGATCATCGCCCTGGAAAATTTCGGCCTGCAGAAACGAAGCTGCATTTTTCCTCTGAAAAAAGGATAAAAAGCGATCAGGGTGCAGATGAACATGCCGCTGCAGGTAGCAAGTCCGGCTCCCCAGATCCCCCACCGGAAAATATAGAGAAAGACAAATTCCAAAACTGCGGTCAGAAGAGACATAAAAATGTTCAAAAGCATACTTGCCCGTATTTTCCCGCAGATACGAAGATAATTATCCACGGCAAAAATGATCGTCGTTACCGGAGCGCAGAGGGCGTAAACACGCAAATACTGGGCAGAAAGCTTCAGAAGCTCGCCTTCCGCTCCCATGAGTTTTAGAAGAGGCACGGCCAGAAGAAAGAGAACCGCTCCGATCAGTACGCCGGCTGCTACGATCATAAGACAGGCACAGGTAAAATAATTATCCGCTTCTTTTTCTTCTTTTCTCCCCAGGCTGATAGAGATAGGCACAGCCGATCCTACGCCGACCAGATCCGCCAGAGAAAAGTTAATGATCACAAAAGGCATCGCCAGATTCAGCGCCGCGAAGGGCGTATCTCCTAAAACCTGTCCCACCAGTATACCGTCGATCAACTGGTACAGCGCGGAAGCCAGCATACTGACCGCTCCAGGTACAGACGCAATGAAAAACAGCTTCAGCACCGGAATTTTAGTAAATAAAGTTTTTGAGTCCATAAACATCTCCTTATCTGACGTCTTTATCCAGTATTTCTCTTTGGAATTCTTCTTTCAGATATCCGGTAAACGCTTCCAGCCCGGTAAGAAGCTCCGGCGAAAATTCCTTAAGCGTTCTTTCTACAGCTTTCTCTTCCGCTTCGTACACGCTTTTCAGGATATGATCCGCATAAAGCTTCCCCTTTTCTGTAAGAAAAATCTGCTTTTCTTTTTTATGTCCTGCGTTTTCCAGTCTGATCCGCCCTTCTTTTACATTCTCTCTTACAATCGTGTTGATCGTTGTCCGCGGGATCAGCCATTCCTCACAGATTTCTTTCTGCGTATGCGGCTTTCTGTCATTCAGAACATAAAATAATATCAGGGTATTATCCTTGATTCCCATCTTTCTTGCCGCCATATAATACAGTCCGTCGATCTGGTTCATACAGAGGTTGATTCTGTCAATATATTTCCGATGTTCCCCCACTGCTCCGCCCTCCTGTAAATCCTTTTTCTTCTTTATCCGGTCTTCATTTAAATACGAATTCGTATTCAGTATTCTCTATTATATTACGAATTCGTATTTAAATCAAGCAAATTTTCGGAGTTTTTCCGAATTTTTGTAAGGCGTGCCGTCAATCGTATATTTTTGTGTTTTTCCTGTCTTTTGTAAACGGCATGTTAAATGTATCTCAATTCTTCCTGACTCCTATTGAATCTGATTTTTTACGGTGCTATACTTGCCTCGTTCCGGAACATAAAACTTTTTTGTTTTTGAAGAATAGGAGTGAAACAATGAAAAGAAAAGTTATCGCAGCAATGCTTACTTTATTAACAGCAACTATGGTATGTCCCACAGCTTATGCGGCTACCGAGCATTACAACGACAGCAGTGTGACAGGCGACGCGGAAGAATGGCAGGCTTATAAAGATAACTGGGAGAACCTGTCTTCCGATTATACAAAAGTGTCCCTTACTCCGGGAAAAGACGAAACAGAGCTGAATTTTGCATGGTACAGTGAAAAGACAGACTCCGAGGGAACTCCTGTTGTACATTTCGGAACTGATCAGAACGCTCTTGAAACATTCACCGGTACAGTGGGTGATGTGGATCAGTCTCTGACAGGAGACAAAGCTTATGAATATAATTATGTAACTGTTACCGGTCTTCAGCCGAACACCACCTACTATTACACAGTGGAAAGAAACGGGGAGCAGAGTGATGTTGTAGAATATACGACTCAGGATACGGAAACCGTAAAAATGCTGTATGTAGGCGATCCGCAGATCGGCGCTTCCAAAGGACAGCCACAGGACGGCGGCGAACTTTCTGATGAATCCGGAGCTGCAAATACTGCTGCACAGAACGACGGTTTCGCGTGGAACAGAACGCTGAATACCGCCCTTGAGGAAAATCCGGACATCAACTTCGTGATCTCCGCAGGCGACCAGGTAAATAAAACAGGAGAGGCAAAGGAAGAAGAATATGCCGCATATTTAGGTGCAGACGCTCTTGCAAGCCTTCCTGTCGCCACCACTATCGGAAATCATGATTCTCTGAATCCTGACTATTCCTACCATTTCAATAATCCCAACACCACAGATTACGGCAAAACGGCAGCCGGCGGCGATTATTACTACTCTTACGGCGACGGACTTTTCATCGTACTGAATACAAATAATTACAACGTAGCGGAACATTCCGAAGCCATCAAAGAAGCGGTTGCCGCTTATCCGGATGCAAAATGGCGTATCGTTACGATTCATCAGGATATCTATGGTTCCGGCCTTGATCACTCCGATACAGACGGCATGATCCTGAGAACACAGCTTACTCCCATATTCGACGAAAATGATATCGATGTAGTTCTTCAGGGACATGACCATACATACAGCCGTACAAAACTCCTCTATGGAGACGGTCAGACACACAGCAGCTATGAGTTCCAGCTTACAGAGGACGGAATGGACTACGACTGGGATCACGCATACAACGTAGAGACCGGCGAGCAGATCCCGCTCTATCCGGAAGACGGCGATGAAGAAGGCGCGGCTCTGAAAGACGCTTTCACAGAAGACAATATGTGCTACACCATTGAAGACACAGAAGGAAATACCGTAACTGATCCTCAGGGTATCCTTTACATGACGGCAAACTCTGCCAGCGGTTCCAAATATTACGAACTGATCCCGACCCAGCAGGATTACGTTGCTGTCCGCAGCCAGAACTGGTTACCCTCCTACTCTGTGATCACCATGGACGCAGACAGCTTTACCATCGAAACCTATCAGATCAAAGACGACGGAACGGTTGAGTCTATCGACGAGGCCTTCACAATCGAAAAGACAGGAGACGCTTCTGCGGAAACTACCGACGGAGCAGAGGATGCGACGGCTGAGGAAACTGCAGAAGAAGCCACAGATGACGCAGCGGCGACTGAAGAGGCAGCAGACGACACAGCGGCGACTGAGGAGGCAGCAGACGATGCGGCAGCAACCGATGACGCAGCAGACGACACAGCGGCGACTGAGGAGGCGGCAGACGACGCGGCAGCAACCGAAGAAACAGCACAGTAAGGCGGTAATCAGCATTGAAAACGTATTTTCAGAAACACGATGGGCAGCTTCTTTCCAGAAAAGCTGCCCGTCGGCTTATCTTATTTCTTATTTGTATTATATTTATAGTTTTTACAGTTAAAATCAATCAGGTAGAAAAAACAGAGCTTGTCTCCAGAGAGGGACAGACTTTTGAAAAAGCCACAGTGGTAGAAATCCTTCAGGACAACCTGCAGGCGGACGGAACCCGGGTAGGAGAACAAAAAGTGGTAGTGCGTATGGATTCCGGCGAAAGAAAAGGCGAGGAACTGACTGTGACAAGCAGTTCCGGCTATCTGTTCGGCGCAGGATGCACCCCTGGCATGCATGTCATCGTCATGCAGAGCGTAGCGGGGGAATCTGTGATCGCCAGCGTCTATTCCCAGGACCGGGGATGGGTAATCTATCTTTTTGCGGCTTTATATATTCTTCTTCTGTGTGTGATCGGAGGAAAACAGGGAATCAAAGGAAGCGCAGGACTGATCTTCACCTTTTTCTGTGTGATCTTCGTTTATCTTCCTCTGGTGTACCGGGGCCTGTCTCCTTTCTGGGCGGCGGTTTTTGTATGCGCCATCACTACAGTCGTAACCATGTACCTTATCGGAGGCCCCACAAAAAAGACCCTGGTTTCCATTCTCGGAACAATGGTAGGCGTTCTCTGCGCCGGAATCTCCGCCCAGCTTTTCAGCCTTCTTTCCGGCATTACCGGATATAACGTATCCGATATTGAGACATTAATGACTTTATGGAATACCAACCGGATCCAGGTAGGCGGACTGCTCTTCTCCGGTCTTCTGATCTCCAGTATGGGCGCCGTTATGGATGTGGCTATGTCCATCAGCAGCTCCATGTCTGAGATCCTGAAGCAGAACCCGGAGATGACGAGAAAAGAGCTTTTCAAGGCAGGCATCCATGTAGGACGGGACATGATGGGAACAGACAGCAACACCCTGATCCTGGCCTTCGCAGGAAGCAGTGTAAGCATGCTCCTTCTGGACTACGCCTACAATCTTCCCTACCAGCAGATCATCAACTCCAATAACATCGGGATTGCTATCATGCAGGGATTGTCCGGAAGCTTCGGCATCGTCTTAAGCGTGCCCTTCACCGTACTCTTCGCTTCTATCATGTATCTTAAGAAACATAGAAAAGCGGAAAACACAGAGGCCATTGAGACCGCCGGAGCACAGATACACAGCGTCACAGAAGCATCTGAGAATATATAAATCTTCATCCACAGAAAAAGCAGCATCTCTCTTCTGACCAGAAGAACAGAAATGCTGCTTTTTTGTTTCTCATAAAATTTTGTCGAAGCTCTCCTACGCATTTTACAACATCCCCAAGAAGAAGTTTATACAGATAAAAGCGTCCCGCGGCAGATATCTGGCGCGGGACGCTTTTTCATATTAATTTTTCATACCGAACTTCTTTATGACAGCTCCAGCTTTCCTGTATAGAGCTGATAATACGTACCCTTCTGTTTGATCAGGTCCTTATGATCTCCTCTCTCAATGATCTTTCCGTGATCCAGAACCATGATGGCGTCACTGTTGCGGATAGTGGAAAGTCTGTGAGCGATCACGAATACCGTACGTCCTTTCATCAGGTTATCCATACCCTGTTGTACAATCTGTTCTGTACGTGTATCGATACTGGAAGTCGCTTCGTCCAGAATCAGTACCGGCGGATCTGCCACAGCCGCTCTGGCAATGGAGAGAAGCTGTCTCTGCCCCTGTGAAAGCTCCTCGCCGTCACTGCTGAGCAATGTCTGATAACCGTTGGGAAGCATCCGGATAAAGTGATCCGCATGGGCAAGCTTCGCTGCCTCATAAACCTCATCATCCGTCGCGTCCAGTTTACCGTAGCGGATATTGTCCATGATCGTACCGGTAAACAGGTGCGTATCCTGGAGAACGATTCCGAGAGAACGTCTCAGATCGTCTTTTTTGATCTTAGTGATATTAATGCCGTCGTACCGGATCTTTCCTTCCTGAATATCGTAGAAACGGTTGATCAGGTTGGTGATCGTTGTCTTTCCGGCTCCTGTGGAACCTACGAAGGCCAGCTTCTGTCCGGGCTTCGCATACAGGCTGATATCGTGAAGGATTGCTTTATCATCGTTGTAGCCGAAGGTAACGTCCTCAAATACAACGTCGCCCTTAAGTTCCGTATAAGTTACAGAGCCGTCGGCAGAATGAGGATGTTTCCATGCCCACATTCCTGTACGTTCCGCGCATTCCACGATATTGCCCTTTTCATCTTTTTTCGCATTGACAAGCGTTACATAGCCCTCGTCCACCTCAGGCTTCTCATCAATAAGCTGGAAGATACGTTCCGCTCCGGCAAGAGCCATGATAATGGAGTTGAACTGCTGGGCTACCTGCATGAAAGGCTGGGTAAAGCTCTTCGTAAACTGCAGATAGGACGCCATAACGCCGAGAGTAATTCCTCCCACTCCCGCTACGGAAAGGAAACCGCCCAGAACCGCTGTGAGCACGAACTGCAGGTTTCCGATATTTCCGATCACCGGTCCCATCATATTGGCGTATTTATTGGCGCTGGCCGCGCTCTGAAAAAGCGCTTCATTCAGCTTGTCAAATTCCTGTTCGGATTTTCTCTCGTGGTTAAATACTTTAACCACTCTCTGTCCGTTCATTCTCTCTTCCACAAAACCTGTCACATCTGCCAGAGACATCTGCTGGCGGACAAAATACTTGCCGCTGTTTCCGCCGATAAGTCTGGTAACAGCAAGCATTACGAAAATGATCACCACTGCCAGTATAGTCAGCAGAGGACTGAGAATAATCATGGAAATAAAGGTAACAATAATTGTGAAAAACGACATCAGCGCCTGGGGGATCGCCTGGCTGATCATCTGGCGCAGCGTATCCGTATCGTTGGTGTAAAGGCTCATGATAGAGCCGTTGGTACGCTGGTCAAAATAGCGGATAGGCAGGGTCTGCATATGTTCGAACATATCGTCCCTCACTTTTTTCAGAACGCCCTGTCCGATATAAACCATCATTCTGGTGTAAGTAAAGGTCGCCGCCACTCCCACAAGGAAGATACAGGCAAGGACCGCAAGCGCACTGTAAAGTCCGGAAAAATCCGGAGTCTGCTGACCGATCAGCGGGATGATAAAGTCATCCAGAAGGAATTTCAGAGACAGCGATACGGAAATCGTACCGATGGAGCTTAACAGAATACAGATAAATACGATAATAAACTGGACTTTATAGGTTTCCGTCATATATTTCAGGAGACGTTTCGCCGTGTTCAGCGTATTCTGCGTAACTCTCGACTGCTTTTTCTGCTTACTCATCGTCTTCTCCTCCTTTCACCTGTGATTCATAAACTTCCCGGTAAATCTCATTTGTCTTCAAAAGTTCTTCAGAAGTACCGATACCGGAAATCTCGCCCTTATCAAGAACGATGATCTGATCAGCATCTTCTATAGAAGAAACACGCTGTGCGATAATGATCTTGGTGGTATCGGGAATCTCTTCACGGAACGCTTTCCTGATCATCGCGTCTGTCTTTGTATCTACAGCGCTGGTGGAATCGTCCAGGATCAGGATCTTCGGTTTCTTCAGAAGGGCCCGGGCAATACAGAGACGCTGCTTCTGTCCTCCGGAAACATTGTTTCCTCCCTGCACGATCATAGTATTATAGCCTGCCGGGAATTCATTTACAAAACCGTCGGCCTGCGCCAGCTTACAGACTCTCTGAACCTCTTCGTCCGTAGCGTTTTCATTTCCCCAGCGTATATTCTCATAGATTGTGCCGGAGAACAGCACGTTCTTCTGAAGCACCATGGAAACCTGATCTCTCAGAGCTTCCAGATTATAGTTGCGTACGTCGATACCTCCTACTTTTACGGAACCCTTCGTTACATCGTAAAGTCTGGGGATCATCTGTACAAGAGTAGATTTCGCGCTTCCTGTTCCACCGATGATTCCGATGGTCTGACCTGATTTAATATGGAGGCTTACATCTTTCAGAGAAAGATTTCCACCCTCGCCCGCATAGCTGAATTCCACATGGTCAAAGTCGATATCCCCGTTGGGAACAACCTTTACAGCGTCTTCCTTTTCCTGCATATCCGGAATCTCGGTAAGAACCTCTGTGATTCGGTCTGTGGACGCTTCCGCGATCATGATCATTACAAAGACGAACGTAACCATCATAAGGGACATCAGCATCTGCATGGCGTAAACTACAACGCTTGTCATCTCTCCCGTTTCCATGGTGCCGAACACAATACTCTTTCCTCCGATCAGGATCATGGCAAGCACCACCGCGTATACGGTAAACTGCATTACCGGCGAGTTCCAGGCCACGATCTTCTCCGCTTTTGTAAACAGATCATATACGTACTGAGAAATCCCGTGGAACTTTCTGATCTCAAAGTCTTCTCTTACAAAGGCTTTTACCACTCTGGAAGCGTTGACGTTTTCCTGTACGGAATTATTTAAAACGTCATATTCGTCGAACACCTTGACAAAGTGTGGATGGGCTTTTTTCGCGATAAAAATCAGAGCGCCGCCCAGAAGTGGAATCACGATCAGAAACAGAAGCGCGATCTCGCGGTTGATCATAAGCGTCATGATCCAGGAAAGGATCACCATGATGGGCGCGCGGGCCAGAAGACGGATGCTCATCATGTACGCCATCTGCACGTTAGTGATATCTGTAGTCATACGTGTCACAAGTCCTGAAGTGGAAAAGTGATCGATGTTTTTAAAAGAAAATTCCTGTATTTTATAAAAAATATCATGCCGTAAATTTTTCGCGTATCCTGCCCCGGCAACTGCAGCCGTGTTTCCGGCCTGCATTCCGAAAAACAGCGCCAGCATGGCCATGATCACAAGGATCACGCCTCTCTGCACGATATATCCAAGATCTCCGCCGGAAATACCGATATCAATGATCTTCGCCATTTCCATAGGAATCAGGACTTCCATCAGCACTTCAAGGATTACAAAGATTGGGGCCAGCACAGACTGTTTTTTGTATTCCCGGACTGATCTCAAAAGTGTCTTATTCATCTTTTTGCTCTACCTCCTTATTCTCCCTGTTTTTTTCTGCAAGATTGTCAAGCATCCGGTACATCACGCTTCTGCAGACAGCCAGCTCCTCTTCAGGGATTCCCCTGACAAGCCGTTCTTCCGTTTCCCGGATATGCTCCATGATGCTGGGCCTTAACCCTTCCGCCTTCTCTGTGGGCACCAGTCTTTTATATCTGGCGTCTTTTTCGGAATTTACTCTCTCTATGAAACCGTTTTTCTCCATCAGTTTCAGTATCCCTGTCACCGTGGATTTACGTATCTGGAACTCCGCCTCGATATCCTTCTGATATACGTCCCTGCACAGGGTGTTAAGAAGAATATACTTCAGAATATGTCTCTGGATCGGCGTCAGCTCCTCCGTTCCGCCTATATCGGAACAGGCGCGCTTCATCTGATTGGAAAGAGTATGGATCAGAAGACCCATGTGCATGTTTCTGATCTTTTCATCATTATCCTGCATCATCTGCACCTCTTTCAATTATAGTTAGTGTCCTAACTTTGCATATTATACCGATGATAAACAGCAAAGTCAACTGTTTTTTGCATGAAAAACTCCTCCCGGTTTACGCCTCAAGAGCCAGGAGCCCCTCCGCTTCTTTCAGCCTCTCATAGAACTGCTCGTAGAAATCCCTGTTTTCATCATAGGGCGTACGGTAAAATCTCCCCAGAACATACAGGTTCAGATTTTTTTCCAGCTCCTTATCTTCCGCTTTATAAAATATCTCCTGGACTTGCAGAAGGAATTCATGCCAGTCGTACACAAATTTCTCATAACGCTTCAGATCCGGCGTATCGATCCATTTCCTTACTTTCACTTTGGTACGGTTCCGGTTGGAACATTCATGGATCTGCAGAATATAGGAAAAACCGTTCTCCTGATAATATCTGCCCAGCGGGAACAGCCTGCAGAATCCCGGCCGGTACTCATGTACGGAGCATCTTCCCTCTTTATTAAGGAAAACACAGCTCTCCTCCTCTCCTGTCATGGCAAGGTGAGGAAGGATATTGCCGTCCACCACGCTCAGTTCCAGTTCTTTCGCCATCAGCTCGTCTGCACTTTTATGAAGTCCCCTGCCAAGCCGCCAGACATCATATGGATCCAGGACGACAGAATCTCCCATTCCTTTACAGCAGTCGCAGCAGCCTCTGCAGTCCTGGCAGTCCGCCTTCACCATATCGTTGGCCTCATATAATCTTCCGTCTGAAATTTCCTCCAGAATAACTTCCCGTCTCATATATTTTTCTTCCTTTCTTAATGCGCCTTAACGTAATTCGTTCTATTTCATTTTTTCGCAGATCTCCAGAAACCTCTGTACAGGCTCTGAGAGATGTTTTCCCTTTTTCCAGATCAGAAGAATCTTTGTTTCCAGCGACTCTTCCTCCAGTAAGCGGATCCCAAGACCGCCGCACATACTGCTCATGGATTCCGGAAAGACCGCCACAGCCAGTCCTTCCTTTACCCAGAGCATGGCGTCTCTGGGATCGTCGCAGACACAGAAAATATCCGGCGTCAGATTACGCCGGGAAAAAGCTTCCATAATAAATTTTTCGTATCTGCGGTAAAGGATCAGCGGTCTGCATGTCAGGTCTTCCAAAAGAAGAGTTTTTTCGTTTTTCTTCTCTCCCGTGTTTTCCTCAGAAGGCGGAAAAACCGCGATCATCGGTTCTCTGCCCAACTCCAGGCATTCCACATTCGTCAGGTTGATGGGCGTCCGGACTACTGAAATATCAATGATCCCTTCCATAAGATAATTAAACAGGGTAAAGGTGATCGCGTCGCGCACCTCATAATTAACGTCAGGATTTTCCCTGGAAAAGGCGGCGATACACGGCATGATCGTACTGACCGTAGTCGGCGTGATCCCGATGCGGAGAACCTGCTTTTTTCCCGCTTTTGCCACTTCGTTCTCTGTGGAGCGCACAAAAGCCAGGAGGTTCTCTGTACGCTCATAGAGAAGCTGCCCAGCCTTTGTCAGAGTTACACCTGTTCTTTTTCGCTCGAACAGCTTTACATGAAGCTCCGCCTCCAGCTGCTTCATCTGATAACTTAACGGAGGCTGGGACATATTCAGCCTCCTTGCCGCTTCGTTAATACTTCCGGTAGCCGCAATTTCCCTGAAGTATTCCAACTGCCTGATTTCCATTTCTTCTTCATTCTTTCTTTAAATTATAAGTATCATACAAATTTTATATCATTCTGCATCAAAAACAATATTATACATATCATATTGTACAGGAATATAATAGAAAATGTCAATTCAAAAGAAACGGAGGAAAAAGAATATGCGTACTCTTGCGCCTTTTCTGAAGGACTACAAAAAAGAAAGCATTCTGGCGCCTTTTTTCAAGTTTCTGGAAGTCGTGTTCGATCTTCTTGTTCCCATCGTAGTTGCCCGTATCATTGATACCGGTGTCGCCAGGAACGACCATGGCTTCATCGTCCGGAATTTCTTTCTTCTTATACTTATGGCCGCCGCCGGCCTGACTGTAAGCATTACCGCCCAGTTCTTTGCCGCAAAGGCAAGCGTTGGTTTTGCCACAGAGCTCCGGCAGGCGGTGTACGACCACATTCAGGGGCTTTCTTACTCAGAGCTGGATACTCTGGGAACGGATACCCTGATCACCCGTCTCACCGACGATATCAACCAGGTGCAGAACGGCCTGAACATGGGCCTTCGGCTTCTGCTCCGAAGCCCCTTTATCGTTATCGGCTCCATGGTGATGGCTTTCACCATCAATGTTCGCTGCGCCCTTATTTTCGCGGCCGCGATACCGGTACTGTTCCTGGTTGTCTTTGTGATCATGTATCTCAGTATCCCTCTATTCGGCAGGGTTCAGGGCAAACTGGACGCGGTGACCGGCCTTACAAGAGAAAATCTTACCGGCGTTCGTGTGATCCGCGCTTTCTGCCGGGAAAAAGAAGCTGTTGAGGAATTCGACCAGAGCAACCTGGCTCTGACAAAACTGAACGAGTTCGTGGGAAGGCTTTCCGCCCTCCTCAATCCGGTCACCTATGTGCTCATCAACATCGCTACCGTTATCCTCATCAATAACGCAGGACTCCAGGTCAGCCTTGGGAACATGCAGCAGGGTGAAGTTGTGGCTCTGTACAACTATATGGCGCAGATGATCGTGGAGCTGATCAAGCTCGCTTCTCTGATCATCACACTGAACAAATCCGCAGCCTGCGCCGGACGTGTGGCGGATATCCTTAAAGTGGATTCCACTATGGAATTTGCCGGCTCATCTTCCGGAGATTCCACGGGCAGCCGTTCCGTCGAGTTTCAGAACGTTACGTTTTCCTATCAGGGAACCGGCGCTCCCAGCCTCACCGACATCAGTTTTTCCGTAAAAAGAGGAGAAACCGTAGGTATCATCGGCGGTACAGGAAGCGGCAAAAGCACGCTTGTCAACCTGATCGCCCGTTTTTATGACGCCACGTCCGGAGAGATCCTGCTGGACGGGGAAAACATCAGAAATTATTCCCGCCGGGCGCTTCGCGACAAGATCGGAGTTGTTCCCCAGAGAGCCGCCCTGTTTAAGGGAAGCATCCGCGACAATATGAAATGGGGCCGGGAGGACGCCACAGACGAAGAGATCTGGAGCGCGCTGACCACCGCCCAGGCCAGAGAGATCGTGGAAGGCAAACCGGGACAGCTTGATTTCGCCCTGGAACAGAACGGCAAAAATCTTTCCGGAGGCCAGCGCCAGCGTCTCACCATCGCCAGGGCCCTCGTCAAAAATCCGGAAATACTGATCCTCGACGACAGCGCCAGCGCGCTGGATTTCGCCACAGACGCCGCGCTCAGAAAAGCCCTCGCCGGACTTGGCGGACAGGTTACCACCTTCCTCGTCTCCCAGCGTGCCGCCAGCATCCTTCAGGCCGATCAGATCCTGGTGCTGGACGACGGAGCGCTCTGCGGGCTGGGAACTCATGATACTCTTATCCGTTCCTGCTCCACCTACCGTGAGATCTACTTCTCCCAGTTTCCGGAGGAACGGAACCGTTATGAGAACGGAGAAAAGATTTCCGGCAGGCAGGACGGAACCCCTGTTATCAGCGGAAAGGAGGTTCTTTCATGAAAACAGATACAGCGCAGCAGAAGAACAACAGCATGGAAATCCTGTGGAAGGTACTCCGCTTCATCGGGAGGTACCGTTTCCTTCTGATCCTCAGCATTGTTCTCGCCTCGGCTTCTGTGATCCTTCAGCTCTACGTTCCCATCCTTTTCGGCGACGCCATAGATGAGATCGTCGGCGAGGGACAGGTGAACTTTGACAGTATGTGGTATTATCTGTCCAGGATCCTTGTTATGGTGATCGTATCCGGAGCCGCAACCTGGATCATGAATATCATCAACAACCGCATGACCTATAACACCGTAAGAGACATCCGCGCAAAAGCCATCCGGCATATCCAGGAGCTGCCGCTGTCCTATCTGGACCAGCACAGCACCGGAGATATTATCAGCCGGGTGATCGCGGATACCGATATTCTCTCCGACGGACTTCTGCTTGGATTTACCCAGCTTTTCTCGGGAATCGTCACTATCATCGGAACTCTGATATTCATGCTTTCCAAGAATGTATGGATCACCCTTCTTGTGATCGTGCTGACGCCACTGAGTTTCTTTGTGGCAAAATTTATTTCCGGACGCTCTTTCCAGATGTTCCGGAAACAGAGCGACGCCAGAGGACGCCAGACAGCTCTCATTGAAGAGATGATCGGAAATCAGAAGCTGGTCCAGGCGTTCGGCTATGAAGAAAAATCCTCCGCGAGGTTTTCCCAGGTCAATAAGGAACTGAAAGAATACAGCCAGAAAGCGGTGTTTTTCAGCAGCCTTACCAATCCGTCCACCCGTTTTGTAAATAATGTGATCTACGCGGCGGTGGCTCTTGTAGGCGCGTTCCTCATCCCCGGCGGATATCTGACCGTCGGAGGACTTTCCGTACTTCTCGCCTACGCAAACCAGTATATGAAGCCCTTCAACGACATCAGCTCCGTGATCACTGAGCTCCAGAACGCCCTTGCATGCGCGTCCAGGATCTTCGCTTTTCTGGAGGAGGCGCCGGAAAGCCCGGATGCTTCCGGCTCTGTCGATAACGTACAGGGCGAGGTGGATATAGAGAATGTATGCTTCAGCTACACTCCGGATAAAAAGCTGATCGAGAACTTCAATCTCCATGTCTCACCGGGAAAACGGATCGCCATTGTAGGCCCCACCGGCTGCGGAAAGACAACTTTCATCAATCTGCTGATGCGTTTTTATGACGTCAACGGCGGTACCATTTCCGTGGACGGGCATCCGGTAAAAGAGCTTTCCCGCCACGCTCTCAGAAAGAGTTACGGAATGGTGCTTCAGGACACCTGGATCAAGAACGGCACGGTACGGGAAAATATCTGCATCGGAAAACCGGATGCTTCAGAGGATGAGATCATTGAGGCGGCAAAGAAATCCCACAGCTGGGAATTTATCCGCCGTCTTCCCAAAGGACTGGACACAGTCCTGAAAGAGGACAGTTTAAGCCAGGGACAGAAGCAGCTTCTGTGTATCACCCGCGTCATGCTCTGCCTGCCGCCTATGCTGATCCTTGACGAAGCTACTTCCAGCATTGATACCAGAACAGAAATGATGATCCAGGAAGCCTTCGACCAGATGATGGAAGGACGCACCAGTTTCATCGTCGCCCACCGTCTGTCAACCATACGCAATGCCGATACGATCCTTGTGATGAAAGACGGAAGCATTATCGAACAGGGCAGCCATGACGAACTGATGAAAAAAGGCGGTTTCTATGAAAATCTCTATAACAGCCAGTTTGTCAGCGTGACAGAATAATATTGCGCAAAAATACCAGATTCCCGGACCTGACCATAAATTATTTATGGATTCAGGTTTCGGAAATCTGGTATTTTAAATTTGAGATATGATATTTTTATTCAAGTCTGCCTGCCAGTTCCAGGTTTCTGCACTGGTCAAGAGCCCAGTTCTGCATCTCTGAAAACATCTTACCCCGGATCTTGTCATATTCCACCCAGAGGAATTCATGATCTTTCTCAACAGGACACTGCACCCTGTCGTTCAGTTTCCCGTAATAATACCGCTGTATGGGGTGGAAAAGCCCCTTTCGGTCATGTATGCAGTAGCTCTCCGCGGAGGCTACCAGCATCTGCGGAGTACAGCTGTATCCGCATTCCTCCAGACATTCTCTTCGTATGCATTCTTCATCGCTTTCATCTCCCTGGATCCCTCCTCCAAGAAGAAAATATCCTCTCGGCGTGCGGACCACCGCGGTCCTGTCCCCGGAAAATGTAATCAGATAAGCCCCTTCCCTATTGTAATACTGCCCCTTCTCCCTTCGTCCGAAAACTTTGTACATTTTTCCTCCTTAAGAATACAGGCACCAAAGCCTGATGCAAAAGCTCCGTGAACTGCAGCGAACTATAAATTACTAAACACATCCACAGCAAGAAGAATAATCAGAATCCAGAAAGCAACCGCCCGTACTCTCTCCGGTGTCCGCTTCATCCCTTTCTCAAACAGCGGCTGTAAAAGATACAGGATCACCATTCCGCCGATTCCAAACCGGATGCTGGGGTTAAGGGCAATCCTGCCTTGGAAATTAAATGCGAATCTGGTATAATCCCACATCCAGTATCCTCTGATAAATTCCATAATATAACTTGCCGCCAATTCCACAAGGGTGGTAACTGCAACAATACCTGCAAAAACAAGTACAGGTGTGATACACACTCTTCCTGCTCTTATGTCCTTTTCTTTCAGCCATTTCAGAGTTCCCATAAGAATCAGCGCTCCGAATCCGTATACAACGCAATAAGGCCCGAAAAGAATGCCTCTGTTAGAAAATCCCCATCTGTATACCACGACCTCAAGAAAGACTTCATAACACCAGCCAATAACGGAATATAACATAAAATACAGGAAGTATTCCTGAAATTTTTTCATGCACTCCCCCTTTTTACTGTACTTTCATTCTTATTATAGTGTGCGGTATTCTCAAAAATCAAGTAAACAATTTATAATCTGTGTTCACATTTTCTTTACAATTCACCTGCAAAATGTTTCCCAAAAAAAGTAAGCTGCCTGCAGCCAGACAGCTTACTTTTTTCAGATTTCCAGCGTCACAAACTGCCAGGAATCCAGATGAATTCTGTTATCATTCAGCGTCAGATCTTCCAGATTATTCAGCAGCACCTTTTTCACAATTCCCGGAAGTTCCACTTCTCTGGGCGCTTTCTGGAAATTGGCAAGAACAAGAAGTTTTTTCTCACCCTCTCTGAAATATCCGATGAGATTCTTCTCCTGCTCCAAATAGGGTACAAATTCTCCGTAAACCACCGTCTCCTTATATTCCTCTGATTTTCTCAGGGCTGTCAGCTTCTTATAGAAAGACAGAACAGATCCCGCATTCTTTTCCTGGTCTTTTACATTGATGCGGCTGCAGTTGGGATTCACCCTGAGCCACGGAGTTCCCTCGGTAAAACCGGCGTTCTTTCCGTCAGTCCACTGCATGGGCGTACGCGCGTTATCCCTGGAAAAAGCGGCCACTCTCCGAAAAGCTTCTTCCTCACCAAGGCCAGCGTTCAGCGCCACCTGATATTCGTCCAGCGTACTTACGTCGTCTACATCTTCAATGCTGTTGAACTTCATATTTTCCATACCGATCTCCTGACCCTGATAGATAAAAGGAAGTCCTTTCAGCATAAAGTAAACTCCTGCCAGAAGTTTTTTGGATGCGTCGCAGAGATCCTCCGGGCAAATATAATGACTTACGCCTCTCGGTTCATCATGGTTTTCGATGATATTGGAGATCATACCGGTATCGCCAATTTTTTTCTGTGTGGAAAAAATACAGGATTTATACTCTTCCGGATTAAGATACGCACTGCTGTCATACCATCCCCTGTCGCTCTTGCCGTAAACAGTCTCCGCAAAATCAAACATACTGGAAAAATATCCGTTTTCTCCGATAAAATCAGCGATCTCCTCCGGTTTCTCATTGAAAACCTCTCCTACCGTGAATGCGTTATGAGGACGGAAGGTTTTCTCAGCCATCTCTCCCAGAAATTCTCCGATCCCCTCCGCCTCAGCCAGCATATGGTCGATACCGGAAAGGCCGTCCGCTCTGTCCACAGGATAATCCCGGAACGGAAGTTTTTTCTTGATATTGATGATAGCATCGATGCGGAAACCTCCAAGTCCTTTATCCAGCCACCAGTTGATATTTTTATATACTTCCTCCCTTACCCTGGGATTTTCCCAGTTTAGATCCGGCTGCTTTTTATGAAATACATGAAGATACTGTTTATCCGGATGGCCGGGAAGCGGTTCCCACACCGGTCCACCGAAATAGCTTCTCCAGTTGCAGGGCGTCCCGCCGTCTTTCCTGTCTTCTATATAGAAAAAGTTTCCATATTCACCGTCAGGATCCTGGCAGGCCTTCTGAAACCATTCATGTTCGTCAGAACAGTGGTTCACCACAAGATCCATCAGGATATACATATCTCTTTTTTTCGCCTCTTCGATCAGGCGCTCCATGTCTTCCATAGTTCCGAAACGGGGATCAATGCTGTAGTAATCCGCGATGTCGTATCCTTCATCCGCAAGGGGCGATTTGTAAATCGGAGAAAGCCAGACGATATCCACGCCGAGATCCTTCAGGTAGTCCAGTTTGGAAATAATGCCGGGCAGATCTCCGATTCCGTCCCCGTTGGAATCATAAAAACTCTTGGGATAGATCTGATAGGCAACCTTGTCATGCCACCACTGTTTTTTCATAGAATTCACACTCCAGTCCTCTTTATTTTCTCTGTATGTTTTTCTTGTGTTTTTCAAAATACAATTGTATTATAGTGTCATAAAAATCCTTTGTCTTTCATTTTTTCTATAACTTATTGTAAAATTTCCACTTTTTTAAAGGAGATAATATGCAGCGCACAAGAACACAGTATAAAGAACAGACAGAAAGGGGCGGATATCTGTACCCTCTGGAAACCTACCGGTTCCATTTCAATCTGGAAAACAAGAACAAACCCCAGATCTGCGTATCCTACCACTGGCATCCGGAACTTGAGATCCTGATGATTGAAAGAGGGGAACTTACCGTCACCATAGAAGACCGTGAATACACGGGAAAAACAGGAGATCTTTTTTTCGTCAACCCCGGCTTTCTCCATACCATGTACGCCCGGGAGGGAAAAAACACTGTCTACAACGCCATTGTATTCGATCCCGCGTTCCTGTCCTTCCAGATGTACGACTATGTACAGAGCCATTATCTCGCGCCTCTGCTTTCCGGCAGGCTGCGCTTCCCCGAAAAGCTGGAAAAAGCGGGGACTGAATTCCCCGCTCTCTTCCAGATGCTCCGGGATGTTCTGGCATCCAATGAGCACCGTTATGCCTGTTATCAGTTTGAAACCAAGCTCTCCCTGCTGTCCGCCTTTATGACAATGTACAGAGAAAATCTCTTTATCACGGAATCCGAACGCTCCCGGAAAACTTCGCCGGAACAGGTGGCTCAGATCAAGGATATCCTGTCCTATATCCGGGATCACTATCAGGAAAAAATCCTCCTGGAGGACATCGCCGCATATCTGCATCTGTCCCCCAAATATTTCAGCCGGTATTTCAAAAAACAGTTCGGCCGTTCCTTCACGGAATATGTAAACGCCTTCCGGGTGGAACAGTCTCTTCCCCTTCTGGAGGATCCCTCTCTAAGCATTTCCGAAACAGCGTTTCGCTGCGGATTCGAAAGCCTGAGTTATTACGTCAAAGTGTTTAAAAAGATCATGGGAATGACTCCCGGCGAGTACCGGATCAGCAGGTAGCGCCTCCCACTACTGTCTTCTCAAGGATTTTCTTCTTATCGATCTTACTGTTCAGAAGCTTGTCCTGTACATAGTCGAATCCCAGTCTCGCAATGGTATCCGCGAAACGTTCTCCGGAAATTCCCTCGTCGCGGAAGAACAGGATCGTACGTTCCACAAGATCGATCACCTCTTCCTCTGTGGTAAAGATTCTGTCCAGCGGGCGGCCCTCGGCAACTTTCTTGCCCCAACGTCCGCCGATATATACCTTATATCCTGTAAACGCCTCATTAACTGCGCCGAACGGACATTTTCCGATGCAACGGCCGCAGTGGTTGCATTTGTCCATCGGGATCCGGATACTGCCGTCTTCCAGCTTCGCCACTTTGATCGGACAGTTATCCTGAACCTGGCACTTCTTGCAGTTCTTACATTTGGAAAGGTCGATCTCCGGCATGCGCTGGCCGATGATTCCGATATCGTTCAGGCTCGGTTTCACGCAGTTATTGGGACAGCCGCCCACGGCGATCTTGAATTTGTGCGGCAGATCCACACCGTGATAGCCGATGTAATATAACTGGTGAAGTTTCTCGGAAAGATCGAAGGTATCGATAAGCCCGTACTGGCAGGTAGTACCTTTACAGGAAACCACCGGACGTACCTTGGAACCTGTACCGCCTGTCTCCAGTCCCGCTTCCTTAAAAAATAGGCTCCGGCGATCCCTCTTTTGGCGGTGCCATGTACTCCTGTCCCCATTGCGGTAATTTCAAGTTTGTTCCTTTTCGCTGTCACAGCCGCTTTTGTCCTACCTGTGGGAACAAATATGCTATGGAACGCACCACAAGTATGTCTTTCAAACTTGTCAGTGTCCAGCACCGTCATTGCGTTTTTACTATTGCCGAAAATCTCCGGGACTTTTTCCTTAAAGACCTCTCTCTCCTGAACTGCCTCTTTCATTCTGTCTCCAGTGTGATGTCAAGAATGTTTTTCAACCTGAACCATGCCAAAAACTATACTCCCGGTTATATCATGGTCCTCCATACTTTCGGCAGGGATCTCAAATGGAATCCCCACATCCATTGTCTCCTTTCCGAAGGCGGTTACAGTGATGACGGCTTCTGGCGCCATGTAAAACACTTTAACTACAATTATCTGCGAAATGCTTTCCGCACAGCTCTTCTCATGCATAGGATTGTTATGCTATAATCTCCTCAAAGGAGGATGTTTACCATGAAACCAGATATCGAGGAGCTGCGCAAAAAATACATAGAAAACCCGCCCGAAGGAATGACATCCGAGGACATTCGCCATATGAGCGGGGATGACCTTCTGGATATGGATTATTTTCTGAATGAAGACGACCCTTTTGACGATTTGTTTGGAGAAGAAGGTTTTTATATCTTCTAAATCTGACCATCGTCCTATTGTCATGTCCATTCCCCTGCTGGCCAAATATCTATTTGATCAGCGGGGGTTCTTTTTTACCCTTATCCAAAATCGGAATTTCCTATAAAGTAAAATATTGTAGCACAATTATGCCTCAAGATGAAGGATTACTTTGCATAAAATCTGTCAATAATTTTTTATCCTGACCATAGCGTCAGTACGTCTTCTACTTTACCTGTGTAAGCACGCCTGCGTCCATCTCGCAGATCGTGTCGCATAAGGATTCCATCTCCTGCATATTGTGGGCCGCCACAAGGACGGTTCGTCCTCTGCCCCGCAGTTCCTCAAGCAGGTCGCATACCTCCCGGGCGCCTCTCTTATCCAGCCCGTTAAAGGGTTCGTCCAGCACCAGAAGCTTCGGATCTTCCATAATGGCCTGGGCGATCCCCAGACGCTCCCGCATTCCCAGGGAATACTGTCCCACCTTCTTTTTGGAAAAGGGGTCCAGGCCCACCCGGGCAATGCTTTCCCTTATCTGCTCATCGGATACCAGCCTCTTAATCGCCGCCAGCCTCTTCAGATTGGCAAATCCAGTCAAATGGGGAAGAAATCCCGGACTTTCAATGATCATTCCCACAGACGGGGGAAAGTCCGTATCCTTCCCGATCTGTCTCGCCTGCACGATCACCTTCCCTTTGTCCGGGATCATAAATCCGCAGATGCATTTAAACATCACGGTTTTTCCCGAGCCGTTAAATCCCATGATCCCGTGGATCTTTCCCGCCTCAAAGGAATGGGTGATCCCTTTGAGCACCCGCTCCTTCTGAAAAGATTTTGTTACTTTGATCAGTCTTACCGCAGCCTTCATTTCTCTCACTCCTCCACCTGTGCAAAAATAAAATTGTACTTTTTCATCCTGGATACGGACAGCCCCAGGAACAGGCCGGTGCAGACCAGAAAAAAGCCTGCGCTCACCCCAATCCCCGGCAGGTAGTCATAGCCGAAGTTATGCATGGGAAAAGTGGCATGGTTTAAAGGCGACAGCCATCCGCACAGCACATTGGCACGGTAGAGCACCCCGGAAGGGATATGGAAGATCTGCCTGATCAGCTCCGGATCCAGCAGATACCCGTACAGATTGACCAGCAGCGCGCCCAACACTCCCGCGGCATTTCCCCAGGTAAGATTTAAAAACAGCATCAGAGAGGCAAGAAAAAGGGAATACAAAAGCATCAGCAGAAACACCTGGGCCATGCACCCGTAAGGCGTGGAGATTTCCATAGTCTTCAGGGAAACCGGCACACCCAAAAGCCCTTCCCCGCTGTATGCAAAGGCCGCCGATGTCTCGCTCCAGACATTTCCGCCATATGCAAAGGGCATAGCGATCAGCGCCTCCGCGATCAGCAGGAACAGATCATAGACCGTCACAGCGAGAGCCACATACAGCACCTGTCCCGCAAGCCAGATCCCGCGCTCCATGCGCACAAGCCGGTAGGGGGCCGTCTGGTCAAAAAAGGGCATATCCGCGAAAAGGATCAGCAAAAGCAATGTGGACAGCAGCACCGACTGCCCGTTTCCAAAGGTCCAGATAAAGGGTTCAAACATCTGAATGGGGGTTTCATAAGTCTGCGCCCTGGAGAGCATCTGCTCCGACAGCATCAGGCAAAGCACCAGCCCAAGGACAAAGGTCAGCCAGATCCTCACATTCCTGTGCCAGCCGGAAAAGTTCTCTCCGGCGATCAGAAAGATCTTTCGGATCATCCTGTCAGCCTCCTTTCCATCACCTTCCCCAGCAAAAGGGCAGCGGCGGCCCCCAGCACCAGAAGGATCCCCGCACAGACTCCCGCTCCGTAACGGGAAGGATAAGCCCACTGCCGGGGACTTAATAAAAACAGATTGCTATAGTACCTCTCCTGAAACACTGTCAAAACATAATACAGGATAAAAGGCAGCGCGTATCCCAGGTAAGAGTTCCGGGTGATGACCGCCGCCCCGCTCCCGGCCAGAGCCCAGAACGCTCCGTTGAGAAAGCCGCACACCATACCCGGAAACAGGCTTTTTACACTCTGCATTGCCATGGGAGCGCTCAGATCCGGGATATCTGCGCACCAGGGGATCAGAATGGCTATGAGGATCACCATGGCAGCGATCACCATGGCGCCTCCCGACAGAGCCGCTCCATAGATCTTCCCTGCCAGGTACCTCTTCTTTCCGGCTCTTGCGGTCAGAAAAAGCACATACCGGCTTTTCAGTTCCTCCTGGGCTTTTCCCGCTGCCGCCAGAGGAACTGTAAGCGGCAGGAAAAGAAGCGCAGTGTCTGAAGAAATGCTGTATAGAAACACCACGATCCATGGAGTCCCTTCCAAAGAACCGCCGGATTCCACCAGCCAGGCACGGTAGGGAAACGCTTTTGCCAGAAAGATCATGACCAGCAGGATCGTCCCGGTCAGAAAACGTAACTGAAAAACAGACGCCCGGATTTCTGTCATGATCTCAAAATTTCTCTTTTTCACCTGGCATCCCCCTTTATCCGGCTTTTACAACTCCGCCGTCCATAGCATTGAATGTTAAAGAACGCCGGTAAGCAGCCTTCTCTTCCTTCTCGCTGTCCATCCCCGGTTCCTCTTGATAGTTTCTAAGTTCCAGGAACCACGCCGGGACTGCCCACACATGATCCGGATTTTCATAGGCCGGAATATAAGTATATCCAAAAGACATCTCTTCCAGTTCATAGTAAAACACAGCCGTACTGTCCACGGGCTGACTGTCCGGGAAGCAGTAAGAAATATACTGCCGTATCCGTTCCTGGATTTTTTCAAAGTCCTGGATTTTGACATTTTCTGCTACAACAGAAACTTCTTTTGCCATCCCTGTCCAGGAAAACATTTTTATTCCGCTTCTTGTCACCGCAACGGAGACCGTCTCCACAGATATGGCCGGGGCGTATGCTTCCGACTCCCCTTCCCCGGTTCCCCAGGTACCGCCGCCGTACTGTATATCCACCGGCAGATCGCCTACCTCATTTAAAAAAGTATAGACATATCCCGGCTCAGCCTGTGACAGATCTGCATTCCAGAGACTGTCAGAATAAGAAAAGGCAATATCCTCTTCGTAGGTTCCACTGGGAAACCACAGGGCCGGTTCCGAGTAGGCATAGATCTTACCAGCTATTCCCAGTTCAGCAAGAAGCGCCTCCGCCTTCACCTGTCCGGTTTTTTCCTCTATATTTTCTTCCGTCATCATGGCGGTACAGCGGTCCAGCAGTTCCTCCCACTTTTTGTCCGTCTCGGAGGCATCCGCATACGGAGAATGGTAGCTCTTATACCGGTCAATATCGTTTTTCTGCAGAAGGAGCTCGTCTCCGGCCATCCATTCAAAGGAACTTGTCTTGCCGGTATCCGGGTCGTATTTTCTGGCTGTGATATGGCTCCCTCTGTCCTCTCCCACATCTGCGGAAAAATACAGCTCCCTGTCATAAGTCTCTATTTCATCGGAATAGTAGTCCTTATACGTGGCGGCTTCCGCCGGATCCATCTCTCTCGGTCCAAAGCGCACTTCTGTCTTCTGTTCGGTCAGTTCTGCCTCCGGCGTGGCCAGTTCCAGCCCTTCCCGAAGCATACGGGTTTCATCGCTTAATAAAACATCGATGGTATAGACGGAATAAACCCCTTCCATGTTCTGGATCCGATCCAGCTTCTTCTGATAATCTTCCCTGGAATCCGGCTTTGGCACATAAAGCTCCCTGCCGTCCGCAAAGTACGCGGTCAGCTTTTCCAGTTCCTCCTGGGACATGGCGTAGGGCTCCATCTCTACCACCGGCAGATTTCCTGTCTCAATGGGTTCCAGGGCCATGTCCGCCTGAAAGATCCACCGATCATCGTTCCATTTCTTTGTCTCTTCCCACTTTGCAGGGAGCTCAATGGTCTGTGTCTCTCCTTCCTTAAGAGGTTCTGCGGCCGCATCTTCACTCAGGCCCTCCGCCCGGCTTACCACCGCGCTTTCCTCCGGCGTTTCCTGGCAGCCGGAAAGCAAAACAATACCGGCAGCAAGAAAGAGCATTGCTGCCGGCCGGTACACATTCCTTGTCCTCATAAATGTCCACGCTCCTTTCTTCTGACTTTATCATACAGGGCTCCAAACACACCTGCAAGGAAGTGGACATGAATGGTATTTATTCTGGACATCATTATTTATTTTATTCTACGTCGAAAAAAACAACCGTCGCCTTAAAACGCCCGTCCTTTGTTTCGTAGGAGATCACGCCCTCATGCTCCTCCACGATCCTTTCTACGCTTTTCAATCCATATCCGTGCAGGGATGGATTTTTCTTTCTTGTAAGGAATCTTCGGTCCTTCCGCTCTGGTATTTGGTCCGTACTGTTGGCAATCTCCACAAAAAGCATCTGGCCGCGCTGCTGGATTTTTACCTGGATCTTCCTGGCGGGTCTTTCTTCCCCTTCCCGGTCTTTTTCCCCTTTCTCCGTTACTCTTTCACAGGCTTCAATGGCGTTGTCCAGAAGATTTCCAAACAGGGAACATAGCTCCCATTCCTGAAAAGGCAGTCTTGATAGGGGAGTCGCCTGGATCTCAAAGAAAATCCCTTTTTTCTCTGCGATCATCCGTTTTTGTCCCAGGATCAGATCCAGCACGTGATTTCCTGTATACACCCAGGAATCTGTCCTTACGAAATTTTCCTGAATACCGGTCACATAGTTTTCCAGGCTCTCATAGTCTTTGCTCCTTAAGTATTCTCCGATCAGAAGGTAATGGTTTTTTGCATCGTGTACCAGTTCCCTGTTTTTCTCTACAGCCGCGCGTATCTCCTGATATTTCTGCTGTTCCATCTCATCCTTCATAAGCAGAAGATTGTTTTCATTGCGGATAATCCTGTTCTTAAAGAGCAGGATCCCGGCCGCCGCCAAAAGAACTGCCGATGTCACCAGGCTTAAAAGACTGTTCCGAAGGGCGTCCGTTACTGCCGGGATGCTGACGGGCAGATAATGAAAGCCATATTCCAGAACGTTCTGGTATTCCAGCACAAGGACAGAAAGGATGATCCCCAGGATAAGCAGCGGCTTTTCATATTCCCGGATCTGTCCGGAGATTTCCCCGCGCCGCAGCCTCTTTACAAACGGAAAAAGAAGGACCAGCACGCACAAGCGGAGCAGACAAAAGATCGCATTGGAACCCCCATCTGCAAGGAAACGGTTCAATACCGGAACCTTCGTACCGGATGCCAAAAGAGACAATACAAACGCTGACAGATAAATCAGGAGCAGGATGAAAGAATTATAAGTCATAACAAGCCCGCTGATCAGCAACAGATTTTTCCTGTAAGCGATCCAGGTACCCAGTATAAGGAGAAGGATTCCGTAAAAAAAAGCCAGACTGCTGAAGGCAGAACCGATCCGGTATTTCATGCCGGACAGAAAGACCGTAACGGCAAATACTGTATACAGGATGATTTTTTCTTTCCT
>DXGV01000012.1 GCA_019113745.1 Candidatus Blautia intestinavium | reverse complement strand
TCCTGTTTCAGAATAAGTAACCAGTTCAGGAAGTCTTGTGAACTCTAAAATATAAGGAGCTTTGAATATATCTTCTGGCTTTTCAATCATCTGACCTTCTGTCGCAAGGCGCATAACTTCTTCTTTATCTCTGCTTAACGCAAGCCGCTCATAAAGTGAACTCCCATACTGACGCGCCAGTTCATCTTTGCTCCAACCATTTCTATAGGACTCTATTTCATAAAAATGACGTTCATCAACATTATTTATCCTCATAAGGATAAGATAATGAGACCAACTCAGATAAAATTTTCTTCCTTCCTGTGTAACTGGAAGTTTTTCAGATTGGGGAAACGGCGTTTCCCCAATTGAGTCTTTGGAATAAACCAGATAAAATTTACGCATCAGTTTTAAATTATCATATGAATATCCTCTTCCAAATTTCTGCGTCAACCTCTGAGACAATTCTCTCAAAATATACTTCCCATATGCTGCACGTTCTTTTCCGCCTTGTTCTTCTTCAACGATCATCCTCCCTGCTTCATAATAGGAATATACCATTGTCATATTTACTGCAGTAGACAAATTTTTCTTGGCATTTTGAAACAATTCTATCACTTTGTTATAAAAAGTTTCATTTTGAATATTATCCATAAATTTACACCTCTTTAGAACTATATATCATTCTAAATCATTGTTTCTGTTTTTCTCTACTTTATCTTAACTTTGCTACTTTTATATCTCCTAATTTTTTATTACATGCTCTTCGTGATGGAAATGCAGTAAATCCCGGGCGAGAAATATCGTTTCTACTTTCATCATAATACACACTTAAAATACCTGTAATTAAAAATTGAAATCCTAAATGCATCTCCTCTTCACTGTGGTTGAAAAATAAATATTCTGCATTATCTTCTTTCCTGGGTCTTTTCTTAAAAATACTCCATTTATTTAAAGAACCAATATATCCTATCAGATCATCAAAGCAATCTTCTTGTGTATATACTTCTAACAATTTATTATATATCCACTCGTCCGTTGGTTCTTTTTCTTTTTCAAATGAGTCCATAGATACCAATGCCAAAAATGGTCCTCGTATTACTTTCCCCTCATCATTACAACACTGACACAATTTAGATACCTTTTTTAAGGCTGTCGCCTCATGCTTAACGTCTATTTCCTTCAATTTTTTCTTAACAGAAATAATTCCAACAACACCCTCTGGTGGAACAATAACACTATCTCCAAATCTTTGAAACACTGGATATCTCGCACTATTATATATCAAAAACTCGTCATCTATAACCCTAATTTTAAATTCTTCTATATACTCTTCATGAAATTGCTTTTGATGATGAAATAAGACTTCGCATAAAACCATTCTTTCTTGTTCTTCATGCTCAAATAATATAATCTCACCTTCATGGTTCAACATTTGTTAAGTAAAGTATAGTTTTTTTCATTATCTTAGTACACTGCCCATCTCTCTTTCTATAATTTCTTCGGCAATTCTCCGAATTTCATCATAATTTAAATCATTCTCTTTATATTGTTCCATCCGCAACTTATCTGTTACAAAAATATAATTTTTTGCATGTATCTCATTTAAAACAAAATTAGGAATCGCTCTTTCACAATAATGAATATATTTAACTAACAATCGCCTTTCTCCCGTAGTATCCCTCAAAACAAATGGATTCCACTTATCCGGACAGTATCTACATAAAGAAGCTAAAATAAACAATGCCATATAATTATAAAGTAAGATGGGTAGATTGACTTTTTTCCCATTTTTTCTTAAGTAAATAGGTAGAAAATTCAATTCTTCTATTGATTTAACTGTAATTCCTTGTATACTCCCTTGTTTGAAAAAACACTTAAGGCACCTTTTGCTTTTTTTGTAACGTGCAATATCAGCTGCCATTAAAAAATTCTTCTTCAAATACCAACTCAGCGATGGCCTTTGGCACATTATAGCAAAGATAACGATAAAAGTATATAGGATGAATCCTCCGGCTACCTCGTCTATTTTCCCCGGATCGGAGTAATCGTAGTATTTCTCTTCCCGGATTTCCGGTAGAAAAATTTATCTTGACAGACAGGAGAGGGAAGCTTATACTGAAAAAGTAAAAACAGGGGGAGCTTGTAAACAGGCTGAGAGGAAGTTGTGAACTTCGACCCGGGAACCTGATTTGGATAATGCCAACGTAGGAAGAAAGACGAGATTTCAGGAGATGGCAGCGTCCGTCTCTTTTTTCTTTTTATGCGATACCCCAGAGGACAGACATCTGAGAGGTTTCGGGCTATGGTTCCATATAAAAACAGAATACAGATCACAGTTGAGAGTGAGCCAACGGGTTCATGAAGGGGTACACCACCACGGGTGTATTACTTTATGAACCCTTTTTTATTCTCTGGGTGACAATGATTCCGGAAAGGAGAAAAAGATGATCGTAAATGGAAAAAAGACAGCCTGGGAGGCCGGTCTGACAGTGGAGAGTCTTCTGAAAGCAGGAAATTACCGGACAGACCGGGTTGCTGTGGAAAAAAACGGAAAGATTGTTCCGAAGAAAAATTATCCCACAGAAGAGATTCTGGAAGAGGATCAGATAGAGATCGTCAGTTTTGTGGGAGGAGGCTGATCTTATGGAGAAAAGGATCCCTTGCAGAGAAGAGCTGCAAAATGCCCTTCTTGCCCGGTGTACCGGGGAAGAGGTGAAAAAGCTGAGAAATGCGGAGGTGGCGGTGGCAGGTCTTGGAGGACTGGGTTCCCATGTGTCAGTGTTTCTGGTCAGAGCAGGAGTGGGGCATCTTCACCTTATTGACTTCGATAAGGTGGATCTGACCAATCTGAACCGGCAGCATTATTTTATTTCCCACCTGGGTATGGATAAAACAGAAGCCCTGAAGGAGCAGCTTCTTCAGATCAATCCCTGGCTGGATATAAAGACTAGCTGCGAACGGGTCACGGAAGAGAATATTCCCCGGCTTTTTCAGAAGGCAGATATTATCTGCGAAGCTTTTGACAGGCCGGAAAATAAGGCTATGCTGGTTAACGGTTGTCTGGAGCTTTTTCCTGAAAAACCTCTGGTATGCGCCAGCGGAATGGGAGGCTTTGGAAGGAGCAATGCGATCGTCACCAGGCAGGTGGGAAGAAATTTCTATCTCTGCGGAGACAGTACTTCCGGGATTGAGGAAGGGCAGGGACTGGCAGCGCCCAGGGTGGCCCTGTGCGCTGCCCACGAGGCAAACCAGATCCTGGAACTGATACTGAATGATACTAAAAAGAAATGAGGGAAGAAAAATGAACTATACAAAAGACACTTGGAAGATTGGGAACCATGAATTTACCTCCAGGTTTATCCTGGGATCCGGGAAATATTCTCTGGATCTGATAAAGGCGGCAGTAGAGCAGGCCGGGGCCCAGATCATTACGCTGGCTCTTCGCCGGGTAAACGAAGGAGGCGCCGCCAATATCCTGGATTATATCCCCAGGGGAGTCAGCCTTCTGCCGAATACTTCCGGGGCCAGAGACGCCCGAGAAGCCGTGCGGATCGCCAGGCTTTCCAGAGAAGTCTGCGGCAGCGACCTGGTAAAGATCGAGATCATGCGGGATACCAGATATCTGCTTCCGGACAACCAGGAAACGATAAAAGCTACAGAAATCCTGGCAAAGGAAGGCTTTACTGTTATGCCCTATATGTATCCGGATCTGAATGTGGCCAGAGATCTGGTACAGGCAGGCGCCGCCTGCATCATGCCTCTGGGAGCGCCCATCGGTTCCAATAAAGGCCTGTGTACCAGGGAATTTATCCAGATCCTCATTGACGAGATCGATCTGCCGATTATCGTAGACGCCGGTATCGGAAGACCTTCCCAGGCCTGCGAGGCTATGGAAATGGGGGCGGCGGCAGTGATGGCCAACACCGCCATTGCAACGGCAGGAGACGTGCCTCTTATGGCAGATGCCTTCCGCAAGGCTATAGAAGCAGGAAGAGAGGCTTACATTTCAGGACTGGGAAGAATTATGGAAAAAGGAGCCAGCCCTTCCTCACCTCTTACAGGATATCTTCAGGACTAGGAGGCAGAGATCATGAGTCAGGAAAATCACGTAAACGAAAGTATCATCAATGAAGAAGTAAAAGAATTTCTGGAAAAAGGAAAGCGGACGGATCCTATGAAATATCTGCCGGATATGGAGGTGATCCAAAGCGATGTGATGGACAAAGTCCGGGAAGCTGCGAAAAATTACGACTACAGTCTGTATACCGAGGCGGATGTAAGAAGAGCCCTTGCTCATGATTACAAAACCCCGGAAGACTTTAAGGCCCTGCTTTCTCCTGCGGCTCTGCCTCTGCTGGAGGAGATTGCCCAGTGCGCCCAGAAGGAGACCAGAAAGCACTTTGGCAATTCCATTTATATGTTCACCCCTATCTATATCGCAAATTACTGTGAAAATTACTGTATCTACTGCGGGTTTAACTGCCATAACAGGATCAAAAGAGCCCAGCTCACATATGAAGAAATCGATAAGGAAATGGCGGCTATCGCTCAGTCCGGCCTTCAGGAAATCCTGATCCTTACAGGAGAGAGCAGGAAAAAATCTACGGTGGAATATATCGGAGAGGCCTGTAAGATTGCCGGAAAATATTTCCGGGTCATCGGTCTGGAGGTCTATCCTATGAATTCTGATGAGTACGCCTATCTCCATAAATGCGGAGCAGACTATGTGACAGTTTTTCAGGAGACATATCATGCAGACAAGTATGAGACTCTTCATCTGGCAGGCCATAAGAGAATCTACCCCTATCGTGTCAACGCCCAGGAAAGAGCTCTTATGGGAGGTATGCGGGGCGTGGCTTTCGGCGCCCTTCTGGGACTGGACGATTTTCGTAAAGACGCCTTTGCCACAGGTATGCATGCCTGGTATCTACAGAAAAAATATCCCCAGGCAGAGATTTCCTTCTCCTGTCCCAGGCTCCGTCCTATTATTAACAACGATAAGATCAATCCTATGGACGTTCACGAGGCCCAGCTTCTCCAGGTGGTTTGCGCTTACCGCCTGTTTATGCCTTTTGCAGGAATCACCATTTCTACACGAGAGTGCGCCAGGGTAAGGGATAACCTGGTGAAGATCGCCGCCACCAAGATTTCTGCCGGCGTGAGCACCGGTATCGGAGAGCATGTAGAAGAGCTGGAGGATAAGGGAGACGCTCAGTTTGAGATCTCGGACGAACGGTCCGTCCGGGAGGTCTATGACAGCCTGCTGGAAGAAGATCTTCAGCCAGTGATGGCGGAGTATGTTTATGTGTAAGAAAGAAGGGGGAATAATGGAAAAAGATCTCTGGCCCCGGATTACAGTTGTGACAAACCGGAAATTGTCTGTACGCCCCTTTTTGGAACAGATCGAGAGCCTGTGTAAGAAAAGACCGGAGAGGATTCTGTTAAGAGAAAAAGATCTGGAACAGGAAGCCTATACCCGGCTGGCCGGAAAGGTAAAAGAAATCTGCGATAGATATCAGGTGCCTTTTTACTGCCATACCTACAGGGAGGCGGCGGTAAAAACAGAGGCCGCCGGCCTGCATCTTCCTCTTCCTGTACTGCGCAGTACAGGAACAGAGGACTTGGGGAAAATAGCGGTTGGCTGCTCGGTACACAGCGTACAGGAGGCTGAAGAAGCGGCGGCTTTAGGGGCGGATTACCTGATCGCCGGCCATATTTATGCCACGGAATGCAAGAAAGATCTTCCACCCAGAGGGGTGAAGTTTCTGAAGGAAGTCTGTCAGGCTGTTTCTCTTCCAGTTTACGCCATCGGCGGGATCCGTCTGGATCAGGTACAGATAGAAAAAACCCTGGCCGTCGGAGCCATGGGAGTATGTATTATGTCAGAGGCTATGACCTGTGAACCCTGAGAGAAAGGAGGAGTTTTCCCGGAAAGTACGCTTTCGGGAAAACTCCTCCTTTCTTATCCTATATTATATGTGCTGTCAATCAGTCACAGTTTTTTCAAAAAAATTTTTACAAATAATGTTGACAAATGTTTACAACGGTGCTATCTTAACAATGTAAATGTTAGCACTCTTAATTGACGAGTGCTAACAGACAAAAGCGGAAAGGAGCTGAGAATGTGGAAGAAGGATTGAGCGACCGCAAGAGAAAGATACTGAAAGCGATCATCAAAACCTATATGGAAACAGGCGAGCCGGTAGGTTCCAGAACAATTTCCAAGTACACAGACCTGAATGTCAGCTCAGCCACCATCCGGAATGAAATGTCAGACCTGACAGACCTTGGCTACATCATACAGCCCCATACGTCGGCAGGAAGGATTCCTTCCGATAAAGGATACCGTCTGTATGTAGATGAGCTGATGCAGGAAAAGGAAGCGGAAATACAGGAAATCCGTAATCTGATGATCGAGAAGACCGACAAGATGGAAAAAGTACTCAAGAAAGTAGCGCGGGTACTTGCCTCGAACACTAATTACGCGGCTATGATTTCCGTGCCCCAGTACAGCGGAAGCCGTCTGAAGTTCATACAGCTTTCCAGAGTCAATGAGCTGCAGCTTGTGGCGGTAGTGGTCTGTGAGGGAAACGTCATCCGTAACCAGATCATAGATCTTGACGAGGAGATGGATGACGAAACGATCCTGAAACTGAATCTTCTGTTGAATACGAATCTGAATGGTCTTCCCATTCAGGACATTAACCTGGGAATGATCGCAAGACTGAAGGAGCAGGCAGGTATCCACAGCGGACTGGTAGCGAGAGTGCTTGACGCAGTGGCCGCGACTATCCAGGTAGACGAGGACGATCTGGAGATTTATACTTCAGGAGCGACAAACTTTTTCAAATATCCTGAGCTTTCCGATAAGACAAAGGCTACGGAGCTGATTTCCGCTTTTGAGGAAAAGCAGCAACTGGCGGACTTTGTAAAGGAGCGGATGGCGGATACAGATAACACAGGCGTTCAGGTTTATATCGGAGACGAACTCCCGATCGACACCATGAAGGACTGTAGCGTTGTGACTGCCACCTATGAACTGGGAGAGGGAATGCACGGAACCATCGGTATCGTAGGTCCGAAGCGGATGGATTACGAGAATGTGGTGGATAATCTGAAAACCCTCAAAGACGAACTGGATCAGGTATTTGGAAGAAAAAAGAAGAAGGAAGACAGCCAATAGGTAGATATAGAAAGGTGGAAGAGAGCACGTGTCAGAAGAAAACAAGAAGACATCTGAAGTGCAGGAGGAAGCCGGAAAAGAGGCTCTTGAAAGCGAAGCTGTGAAAGAACCGTCAGAAGGTTCTCCGGAAACAGCGGCAAAAGAGCCGGAACAGAAGGAAGAGGCGGAAAAGCCTCAGAAGGATACTCCTGAGGAAGATGCGAAAGAGGGAAAGAGCAAAACCTCTTTCTTTGGAAAAAAGAAAAAAGATAAACTGGAACAGCAGGTGGAGGATCTGACCGACAGACTGAAGCGCAGTATGGCGGAATTTGATAATTACCGCAAGCGTACAGAAAAGGAAAAGTCCAGCATGTACATCATAGGCGCAAGAGAGATTATTGAAAAGATCCTGCCTGTGGTAGACAATTTTGAGCGCGGACTGGCCCAGGCGCCGGAAGGAGACGCTTTCGCGGACGGTATGCAGATGATCTACAAACAGCTTCTCACCACTCTGGAGGGGCTGGGCGTGGAAGCGATCGAAGCCGTTGGAAAAGAGTTCAATCCGGACTTCCACAATGCAGTGATGCATGTGGAGGATGAAAACGCCGGAGAGAACATGGTTGTGGAAGAGCTCCAGAAGGGATACACCTATAAAGGATTTGTAGTCCGTCACAGTATGGTAAAAGTTGCAAACTGATCCAGAGCACTTGTTGAATTCAAGCCGAAGGCGAAGAATGAATCTGGTGCGAAGATCGTTCGAAGGAACTTAGTGAGTCCGACCAGAGGGAAAGACGAATTTAGTGAATCGAACATCATTATAGATAGACAAATAATAGAGGAGGAAAATTATCATGGGAAAAATCATTGGTATTGACTTAGGTACAACAAATAGTTGTGTTGCAGTTATGGAAGGCGGACAGCCAACCGTTATCGCAAATACAGAAGGCGCAAGAACGACACCCTCTGTCGTAGCGTTTACAAAGAATGGAGAGCGTCTGGTAGGCGAGCCTGCAAAACGTCAGGCAGTTACAAACGCAGAGAGAACTATTTCTTCTATTAAAAGAGAGATGGGAACAGATTACCGTGTAACAATCGACGGCAAGAAATATTCTCCTCAGGAAATTTCCGCAATGATCCTTCAGAAACTGAAAAAAGACGCGGAAGGATACCTGGGAGAAAACGTAACAGAAGCCGTGATCACAGTTCCGGCATACTTTAACGATGCTCAGCGTCAGGCGACCAAGGACGCAGGAAAGATCGCGGGCCTTGATGTAAAACGTATCATCAACGAGCCTACCGCGGCAGCTCTTGCGTATGGTCTTGACAACGAGAAAGAACAGAAGATCATGGTATACGACCTTGGCGGCGGTACATTCGATGTTTCTATCATTGAAATCGGCGACGGCGTTATCGAAGTACTTTCCACAGCAGGAAACAACCGTCTGGGCGGCGACGACTTTGACCAGAAGATCACAGACTGGATGCTTTCCGAGTTCAAGAAGGCAGAAGGCGTGGATCTGAGTAATGATAAAATGGCTCTTCAGAGACTGAAAGAAGCTGCAGAGAAAGCCAAGAAAGAGCTTTCCAGCGCAACAACCACCAACATCAATCTTCCGTTCATCACTGCCACAGCAGAGGGACCGAAGCATTTTGATATGAACCTGACAAGAGCAAAATTCGACGAGCTGACTCATGATCTGGTAGAGAAGACAGCGGAACCGGTGCGCCGTGCCCTGTCTGACGCGGGAATTACCGCTTCCGAACTTGGCCAGGTACTTCTGGTAGGCGGTTCCACACGTATCCCGGCAGTTCAGGAAAAAGTAAAACAGCTTACCGGCAAAGAACCCAGCAAATCTCTGAACCCGGATGAATGTGTCGCTCTGGGCGCTTCCGTACAGGGAGGCAAGCTTGCAGGAGACGCAGGCGCAGGAGATATCCTTCTTCTGGATGTTACACCTCTTTCTCTGTCCATCGAGACAATGGGAGGTATCGCTACCCGTCTGATCGAGAGAAATACAACGATTCCTACAAAGAAGAGCCAGATCTTCTCCACAGCGGCAGATAACCAGACAGCCGTAGATATCAACGTTGTACAGGGCGAGCGTCAGTTCGCAAGAGACAACAAATCGTTAGGCCAGTTCCGTCTGGACGGTATCCCGCCTGCACGCCGCGGCGTTCCGCAGATCGAAGTTACTTTTGACATTGACGCCAACGGTATTGTAAATGTATCTGCAAAAGACCTGGGAACAGGTAAAGAGCAGCACATCACCATCACCGCAGGTTCCAATATGTCTGACGCGGAGATCGACAAAGCGGTAAAAGAAGCTGCTGAGTTCGAGGCCCAGGACAAGAAACGTAAAGAGGCCATTGACACCAGAAACAACGCTGACTCCATGGTATTCCAGGTTGAGAACGCTCTGAAAGAAGCGGGGGATAAACTGGAAGCAAACGATAAAGCTTCTGTAGAAGCGGATCTGAACGCACTGAAGGATCTCCTGAACCAGACCAAGGACGCCGAGCTTACAGACGCCCAGGTGGCAGACATCAAGGCTGCGCAGGAAAAGATGATGGAGAGCGCTCAGAAGCTGTTCGCCAAGATGTATGAGCAGACTCAGCAGGGCGGCGGTCAGGCTGGCGGCCCGAACATGGGCGGCGGAGCTTCTTCCGCACAGGGCGGCGGAAATGAAGCTTACGGCGACGACGTGGTAGACGCAGACTACAAAGAAGTCTGAGAAGAAAGCATAGGAAAGAGATAACATGGCTGATAAAAGAGATTACTATGAAGTCCTGGGAGTTGCAAAAAACGCCAGCGACGCAGAACTGAAAAAAGCATATCGGAAATTGGCCAAGAAATATCACCCGGATGTAAATCCGGGTGATAAAAATGCAGAGGCAAAATTTAAAGAGGCTACGGAAGCGTATACTGTCCTCAGCGATCCAGAAAAGAGAAAGCAGTACGACCAGTTCGGCCATGCTGCATTTGAAAACGGAGGAGGCGGAGCCGGCGGCTTCGGCGGTTTCGACTTCAACAGCGCGGATATGAGCGATATCTTCGGCGATATTTTCGGTGATCTGTTTGGCGGCGGAAGCAGGAGACGCGCCAATAACGGCCCAATGAGGGGAGCAAATCTCCGGGCAAGGGTAAACATTACCTTTGAGGAGGCTGTATTTGGCTGCGAGAAGGAGCTGGATATTGTCCTGAAGGATGAGTGTACCGCCTGTCACGGAACAGGGGCAAAGCCGGGCACAGAGCCGGTAACCTGTCCGAAATGTCATGGCGAAGGTCAGATCGTATATACCCAGCAGTCTATGTTCGGCATGGTCCGGAACGTACAGACCTGTCCGGAATGCGGCGGAACAGGAAAAGTGATCAAAGAGAAATGCAGTTCCTGCCGCGGCACCGGCTATACTTCTTCCAGAAAGAAGATCCAGGTTTCCATTCCGGCAGGTATTGATAACGGTCAGAGTATCCGTATCCGTGAAAAAGGCGAACCGGGAACGAACGGCGGTCCGAGAGGCGATCTGCTGGTAGAGGTAAATATCGCCCGCCATCCGATCTTCCAGAGACAGGATATGAACATTTTTTCCACAGCGCCCATCACTTATGCCCAGGCTGCTCTCGGCGGCGAAGTGCGTATCAATACGGTGGACGGTGAAGTGGCTTACGAAGTGAAGCCTGGTACCCAGACAGATACCCGCATCCGGCTGAAAGGAAAAGGCGTTCCTTCTTTGAGAAACAGGAACATCCGTGGAGACCATTATGTGACGTTGGTCGTTCAGGTTCCTACGAAACTCAGCGAAGAGGCAAAGGAAGCGCTCCGCCGCTTTGACGCAGCCTGCGGAAACAGGCCGTCCGGCGGGGAAAAAGGAAACGGACCGGAGAAAACCGGAAAGAAGAAAAAGAGCTTTATGGATAAAGTGAAAGAAGCTTTTGAAGAGTAAGGCCGGAAATATAAGAAAGTTTTCAGGAAAAGAGGGATTCCCTCTTTTCTTTTTTTCGGCTTTCATGTATGATAAGGGATAAAGCCTGAAAACAGAAATTTACCCGGACGGCAAAGGCTGTCAGGAGGAGGAAAATATGAAGTGGAACCGTTTTACGATCAAGACGAAAACAGACGCGGAAGATCTGGTGATCAGCGCCCTGGCCGATGTAGGCGTGGAGGGTGTGGAAATTCAGGACAGACAGCCCCTGACAGAGGAGGACAAGGCGCAGATGTTCGTGGATATCATGCCGGAAGGCCCAGCGGACGACGGGATCGCCTATCTCAGTTTTTATCTGGAAGAAGACGCCGACAGAAAGAATATCCTGAAAAACGTAAAGAACGCTCTGGAGGAGCTGCGATCCTTTACAGACATCGGCGATGGAAGCATTGAAGAGTCCTGGACAGAGGATAAGGACTGGATCAATAACTGGAAAGAATATTTCCATCAGTTTTATGTGGACGATATCCTGATCGTACCTTCCTGGGAGGAAGTAAAGGCGGAGGATGAGGACAAAATGATCCTTCATATCGATCCCGGAACCGCCTTCGGAACAGGAATGCACGAGACTACGCAGCTTGTGATACGTCAGCTTAAAAAGTATGTGAAAAAAGGAGCAGAGGTCCTGGATGTGGGAACCGGAAGCGGGATTCTGGGAATCGTGGCTCTTAAACTGGGAGCCGCCCATGTAACCGGAACAGATCTGGACCCATGCGCGGTGCCGGCTGTTGCGGAAAATAAAGAAGCCAACAATATTTCTGATGGAGATTTTGATATGCTCATCGGAAATATCATTGACGACAGAGAAGTACAGGATCAGGTAGGATATGAGAAATACGATATTGTCACAGCTAATATCCTGGCGGACGTGCTGGTTCCCCTTACCCCGGTGATCGTACATCAGATGAAAAAAGGGGCTTATTATATCACCTCCGGAATCCTGGATGTAAAGGAAGAGGTCGTGACAGACGCAGTCAGGGCAGCAGGGCTGACTCTGGTGGAGGTTACCCGCCAGGGAGAATGGGTATCCGTAACTGCGAGAAAAGACTGAAAGGCAGATAAAATATGCAGCGTTTTTTTGTAGAACCCTATCAGATCGACAATGACGCCCATGTTATCCATATCACTGGAGCAGACGTCAATCATATTGGAAACGTGCTGAGGATGAAAAAGGGAGAGGAGCTCTGGGTCAGCGACGGCGGAAAAAAAGAGTATCACTGCGTCATCGAATCCTTGAGCGGCGAGGAAGTGCTTCTTCATATCCTTTACGCCCAGGAACCGGATTATGAGCTCCCCAGCCGTATATATCTCTTCCAGGGACTTCCAAAAGCAGATAAGATGGAACTGATCATCCAGAAAGCGGTAGAGCTTGGAGCCTATGAGATTATTCCGGTGGAAACAAAGCGGTGCGTGGTGCGGCTGGATGGGAAAAAAGCGGAAAAAAAGACGGCCCGCTGGCAGCAGATTGCGGAAAGCGCCGCGAAGCAGTCAAAACGTATGCTGATTCCCCGGATCCATCCGGTTCTTTCTTATAAAGAAGCTCTGAATTACGCCAAAAGTCTGGACGTTCTTCTCATCCCCTATGAGCTTGCCAGCGGAATGGCTGAAACAAAGGAAATCCTGCAGAAGATCAAAAGCGGACAGTCCGTGGGAATCTTCATCGGTCCGGAGGGAGGCTTTGAGGAAGAAGAGGTAAAGGCGGCGGTTTCGGCAGGCGCCAGTCCCATTACTTTAGGAAAAAGAATTTTAAGGACAGAGACGGCGGGACTTGCGATCCTGTCTGTTTTAATGTTCCAGTTAGAAAAGTAGGAGTAAGATTATGGAAGTTTATTTTGACAATTCCGCTACCACCAGATGCTATGACACGGTGAAGGATATAGTAGTGAAAACCATGACGGAGGATTTCGGTAATCCCTCCGCCATGCATAAAAAGGGCGTGGAAGCGGAGCAGTATATGAAGGACTCCGCAAAAACGATCGCAGGTCTTCTCAAGGTACAGGAAAAAGAGATCCTGTTTACCTCCGGCGGGACAGAATCAAACAATCTGGCTCTTATCGGAGGGGCGCTTGCCAACAGAAGAAGTGGAAACCACATTGTGACAACGGCGGTGGAACATGCGGCGGTAAGCCAGCCGGCGGCCTTTCTTCAGGAGCAGGGGTTTGAGGTGACGTATCTTCCAGTGGACAAAGAGGGAAGAGTAAAAATGGATGTTCTGGAATCTGTTCTCCGGCCGGATACGATCATGGTATCTGTGATGTATGTAAACAATGAGACCGGTACCGTAATGCCAATAGAGGAAATCGGAAAGCTGGTACACGAAAAAAGCCCCAAAGCCCTTTTCCATGTGGACGCCATCCAGGCGTTTGGAAAATACAGAATTTTTCCCAGAAAAGCGGGGATCGATCTTCTGTCTGTCAGCGGCCATAAAATACACGGGCCAAAGGGCGTGGGATTTTTATATATCAGTGAAAAAGCAAAAGTCCAGCCCCTGATACTGGGAGGCGGCCAGCAGAACGGAATGCGCTCCGGAACAGACAACGTACCGGGGATCGCGGGTCTTGGAGTGGCGGCCAGAGAAAGCTATCAGGATCTGGAAGAAAAAAATGAGCGTCTGTACAGGCTTAAGGAGCATATTGCGGCGGGCCTTGCAGAAATGGAAAATATTTTGATCAACGGAATGCCACTGAGAGAAGCGGCGCCCCATATCTTAAGCATCAGTGTTATGGGAGTCAGAAGCGAGGTCCTGCTTCATGCTCTGGAGGACCGGGATATCTATATTTCCGCCGGAAGCGCCTGCTCCAGCCACAAGAGAAAGCCAAGCGCCGCCCTGACGGCGATGGGAATGCCAAAAGACCAGATCGAGAGTACGGTAAGACTGAGCTTTTCCGAGGAAAATACTATGGAAGAGGCAGATTATTTTCTTCAGACAATGAAAGAAGTTGTTCCCATGCTCAGACGGTATTCACGGAGATAAAGAGAAGAGGAGAAAGATTATGTTATTTCATGCATTTTTGATCAAATATGCGGAAATTGCCATTAAAGGAAAAAACAGGTATCTGTTTGAGGACGCCCTGGTAAAACAGATGCGCCTTGCCCTGGAATCGGTAGAGGGAGATTTCCAGGTGGTGAAAGAACAGGGAAGGGTCTATGTGCTCTGCCCGGAACAGTATGATTACGACGAGGCAGTGGAAGCCCTTCAGAGAGTGTTCGGGATCGTTGGGATCAGCCCGGTGGTGATCTATGAAGATCAGGGACTGGAACAGATGAAAAAGGATGTTCTTTCCTACATGCAGGCAAGATATCCTGGATTTGACCGCACCTTTAAGGTGTATACAAGAAGAGCCAAGAAGTCCTATCCGATTCCGTCCATGGAAGTAAGCGCGGAACTGGGAGGCGTGATCCTGGACGCTTTTCCAGGGGCGTCGGTGGACGTACACAATCCGGAGCTGACTTTGTCTGTGGAAATCCGCGAGAAAATTTATGTATATTCTGAAACAATTCCCGGTCCCGGAGGAATGCCGGTGGGAACAAACGGAAAAGCCATGCTTCTTCTGTCCGGCGGTATCGACAGCCCGGTAGCCGGCTATATGATCGCCAAAAGAGGCGTAAAGATCGACGCCGTCTATTTCCATGCGCCGCCTTATACCAGCGAACGGGCGAAGCAGAAAGTGGTAGATCTGGCAGAGCTGGTAGCCCGCTACAGCGGGCCGATCCGTCTTCATGTGGTGAATTTTACAGATATCCAGCTTTATATTTACGATCAGTGTCCCCATGAGGAGCTGACGATCATCATGAGACGCTATATGATGCGGATCGCGGAACATTTCGCAAAGGAAAGGGGTTGTCTCGGACTGATCACAGGAGAGAGTATCGGGCAGGTGGCAAGTCAGACTCTTCAGAGTCTTGCGGCCACAAACGAAGTCTGCACTCTGCCGGTCTATCGTCCGGTAATAGGTTTTGACAAGCAGGAGATCGTAGAGATATCCCGGAAGATCGGAACCTTTGAGACATCTATCCAGCCTTTTGAGGACTGCTGTACGATCTTTGTGGCAAAGCATCCTGTTACAAAGCCGAATCTTAATGTGATCCATAAATCTGAGAGAAAGCTGGAAGAAAAAATCGACCAGTTGATGAAGGAAGCGCTGGAGAGTGTGGAGATTATAGAAGTCGGATGACGCTTCTCTTAGAAAGGAATAAAGAGGACAAGCCTGTGAGAGAACAAAGAGGATAAATCCTGTGAAATAAAAAAGGGACAGGAGCCGTGAAGACTCCTGTCCTGTAAAAAGAAAATTTATTCGATCACATAGGGCTCAACGATAGCCAGGATAGAATCCAGAAGACTTCCTTCTGCATGGATGTTCAGATTGATCGGTTTGGACAGATCCAGGCTGAAAATGCCCATGATGGATTTTGCGTCGATCACATATCTTCCGGATACCAGATCAAAGTCACAGTCAAATTTGCTGATCTCGTTTACAAATGCCTTCACTTTATCAATAGAATTCAGTGAGATTTTTAATGTTTTCATCGTGAGAACCTCCCTTGAAATTTAATATTCGCTGTAGCTGTTCCCCACATTTCCAGCTACATTTCAATATTTATCTTACCTGTACATTTGTGAAAAGTCAAGGGAAATGCCATTAAATTTCCGTAAACAGAAGAAAGTTATTTTTAAAATTAGACAAAAAGAGGGAAAATATGAATAAAAAAGCAGCAGTTCACAATCTGGGATGTAAAGTAAACGCATATGAAACAGAAGCCATGCAGCAGCTCCTGGAAGAGGCCGGTTATGAGATCGTGCCCTTTGGCGAAAAAGCAGACGTTTATCTGATCAATACCTGTACGGTAACGAATATCGCCGACCGGAAATCCCGTCAGATGCTCCATAAGGCAAGAAAGATGAATCCGGACGCCGTGGTGGTGGCGGCAGGCTGTTACGCCCAGACAGATACGGAGAATCTGAAGAAGGACGGAGCGGTAGATCTGATCCTTGGAAACAACCAGAAGCATCAGATCGTGGAAGTTCTGGAAAAATATGAAAAAGAGCGGAAAAAAGAACTGCATGTGATCGAGATCAACAGGACCAGAGAATATGAAGAACTGTCTATCAGTCATACGGCGGAGCATGTAAGGGCCTATATTAAAGTTCAGGACGGATGCAACCAGTTCTGCACATACTGTATTATTCCCTACGCCAGAGGCCGGGTGCGCAGCCGCCGGACAGAGGAGATCATCGACGAGGTGAAAACACTTGCGGCAAAGGGGTATCAGGAGGTGGTCCTCACAGGAATCCATCTCAGCTCTTACGGGGTGGATTTTAAGGATCAGGAAAAAGAAAACCTTCTGTCTCTGATCCGGGCGGTCCACAATACGGAAGGGATCAAAAGAATCCGGCTGGGATCTCTGGAACCCAGGATCATTACAGAGGAATTTATGGAAGGTATTGCGGCGCTTCCGAAAGTATGCCCTCATTTTCATCTGTCTCTCCAGAGCGGATGCAACAGAACTCTGGAACGGATGAACCGGAGATATACGGCGGAGGAATACCGTGAGAAATGTGAGCTGATCCGGAAATATTATTCTGCCCCTGCCCTTACAACAGACGTTATTACAGGCTTTCCCGGCGAAACAGAAGAGGATTTCCGGGAATCCCTGGAATTTGTAAGAAGCATCCGTTTTTATGAAACACATATTTTCAAATATTCCAGAAGACAGGGAACAAAGGCCGCCGCCATGGACGGACAGCTTACAGAAGCAGTAAAAGCCCGGAGAAGCGAAGAGTTTCTCGAACTGAATGAGCAGAGAGAAAGCGAATATGTGGAAGCTATGGCAGGAAAAGAACTGGAAATCCTTCTGGAAGAGGAAGAGGAGCTGGACGGCAGGCAGTATCTGATCGGACACAGCCGGGAATATGTAAAAACGGCAGTGGAAAAAAGGGACGGCTTAAAGGTAAACGACCTTATCACTGTGAAAGGCATAAAAGTCCTGGAAAACCATATACTTCTGGCAAAATAGATTTTTCCTTGTATTTTGCCGGGAGATATATTAAAATAATAATGATTATCCAGCAGCCGGGACAGTCGGTCCGGCAGAAAATTCAAAAGCAGCCTGTAACTGTGCAGTTTCTGGACAGTTATTATATAGATTATCATATAGAAAAGATATAACAGTAAGGACGTGAGAGAAAATGGCGGAAAACAGTTTGGGAAATACGCAGTATTTCAGAACAAAGCCGGAACAGGAACTGGAAGTAAAAGAAGTTCTGGATCTGGTGTATAATGCAATGGATGAAAAAGGATATAACCCGGTCAACCAGATCGTAGGATACATTATGTCCGGAGATCCCACTTACATTACCAGCCATAAAGGCGCAAGAAGCATGATCATGAAAGTGGAGAGAGACGAACTGGTAGAGGAGCTTTTAAACGAGTATATCAAGAATAAATCCTGGGAACGTTAAAGATATGCGTATTTTAGGATTGGATTACGGGTCTAAAACAGTTGGCGTGGCAGTCAGCGATCCTCTGGGACTGACCGCGCAGAGAGTGGAGACTATCTGGAGGAAGCAGGAAAACAAGCTCCGCAGGACTCTGGCTCGTATTGAAGAACTAACAGCAGAGTACGGAGTGGAAAAGATCGTGGTCGGGCTTCCGAAAAATATGAACAATACCATGGGAGAACGTGCGGAAAAATCTTTGGAATTCAAAGAAATGCTGGAAAAAAGGACAGGTATTCCTGTTGTGATGTGGGACGAACGGCTTACGACAGCAGCGGCGGAGCGGACGCTGATGGAGGCCGGTGTGCGCAGAGAACACAGAAAGGAACACCTGGATTCTATTGCAGCGGTTTTTATTTTACAGGGATATCTTGACTCCCTGAAGTGAGATAAGGAAGAAAACATGGAAAAAATTAAATTTCAGTCTCCGGATGGAACAGAAGAGGAATTTTATGTAGAGGAGCAGACCAGGATCGGAGGTATCTCTTATCTTCTGGTATCAGATTCTCCTGCTGACGAGGCGGAAGCTTATATTTTAAAGGACGTGTCATCAGAGGCAAGCCCGGAGGCGTGCTACGAGATGGTAGAGGACGAAGAAGAACTGAAAGCAGTTTATAAAGTATTTGAACAGATGCTGGAGGACGTGAATCTGGAAATGTAAAAATCAAAAATGGAATGCAGACTTGAAGGAATGCCGCGGGTATTCCTAAGTTTGTGTGCCATAAAAAAGACGGAGGTGCATTGATTGAAAAGTGATAATAATATGAGAACGAATAATCACGAAAGGCAGAAAAAGAACGGAAGTTATACAAGAAATGCCGGAAATAATACAAGAAAACAGACTGCAAAGCAGAAAAATAATAAATATCGTCCAAAACAGAGAAGCACGGGAAAATACGCAGAGAAAGCTGCTTTAAAAAACAATATGCCGAAAACGGCGGGAAAAGGCGCTGTGAAGGCCGGATCCGGACGCAGGGGACGAAGAAACACGGAAAAACTGAAGATTATTCCTCTGGGCGGTCTTGAGCAGATCGGAATGAATATTACAGCTTTCGAATATGGAGAGAGTATAGTAGTAGTAGACTGCGGTCTGTCCTTTCCGGAAGACGATATGCTGGGAATCGACCTGGTGATCCCGGACGTCACTTATCTGAAGGAAAATATATCAAAAGTCAAGGGCTTTGTTATCACCCATGGACATGAGGATCACATCGGCGCTCTTCCCTATGTACTGAAGGAGGTCAACGTCCCAATTTATTCTACAAAACTTACACTTGGGCTGATCACCAATAAACTGAAAGAGCATAATCTGGTCCGCTCTACAAAACTGAAGGAAGTAAAGCACGGCCAGGTGATCAATCTGGGAGATTTTTCTGTTGAATTTATCAAGACAAACCACAGTATTCAGGACGCGTCTGCACTGGCAATCTATTCTCCGGCGGGGATCGTCGTCCATACAGGCGACTTCAAGGTGGACTATACTCCGGTATTCGGCGACGCCATCGACCTGCAGCGCTTTGCGGAGATCGGCAGGAAAGGGGTTCTGGCGCTGCTGTGCGAGAGCACCAATGCGGAACGCCAGGGATTTACCATGTCCGAGAGGACAGTAGGAAAGGTTTTTGACAATCTTTTCAATGAATACCGCAGCACCAGGATTATTATCGCTACTTTTGCTTCCAATGTGGACCGTGTGCAGCAGATCATCAACACTGCCTACCGTTTCGGCAGAAAGGTCGCGGTGGAAGGAAGAAGTATGGTGAACGTCATCGGCACGGCCTCAGAACTGGGCTATCTGAGAATACCGGACAATACGCTGATCGAAGTGGATCAGGTGAAAGATTATCCGGACGACAAGGTGGTGCTCATAACTACAGGAAGCCAGGGCGAGTCAATGGCGGCTCTGTCCCGGATGGCGGCCAATATCCACAAAAAGATCACCATCAAGCCCAACGACACCATTATTTTCAGCTCAAACCCCATCCCGGGAAATGAAAAGGCAGTTTCCAAGGTGATCAACGAGCTGTACATGAAAGGCGCGAAGGTTATCTTCCAGGACGTTCATGTATCAGGACATGCCTGTCAGGAAGAGATCAAGCTGATCTATTCCCTGGTGCGGCCGAAATATGCAGTGCCGATCCACGGAGAATACCGTCATCTGACTGCGCAGAAGCATCTTGCCGAGGAACTGGGAATCCCAAAAGAGAATATTTTTATTCTCTCTTCAGGAAATGTGCTTGAGCTGGATGAGTACGGCGCGGAAGTTACAGGAAGCGTACAGACGGGCGCGATCCTGGTGGACGGCCTTGGAGTGGGAGACGTAGGGAACATAGTGCTCCGCGACCGTCAGCACCTGGCTGAAGACGGCATTATGATCGTTGTGATGACGCTGGAGCGTCACAGCAATACCGTGCTTGCCGGACCGGATATTGTTTCCAGAGGCTTTGTTTATGTGAGAGAGTCGGAGGATCTGATGGATCATGCCAGAGAAGTGGTGGAGCAGGCGCTGGATACCTGTATAGAGAAGCATATCACTGACTGGGGCAAGATCAAGCTGGTTGTAAAGGACGCTGTAGGAGATTACCTGTGGAAGCGCACCAAGAGAAGGCCTATGATCCTGCCGATCATCATGGAGGCATGATCTATGGATGCTATTGAGAAGAATATCCATACACTTCTGGTGTCCATTAAGAGAAGCGCTATATATCAGGAATACAAGAAACAGGAAAAAATACTGAATGAAAACCCGGAACTGGCGGAAAGAGTGAGCCAGTTCCGGGCGGATAATTTCAGGCTCCAGAACGAAGGCGGACGCGATAATCTTTTCAGCATGGCGGAACAGCTTTCCAGAGAATCGGCAGAGCTGCGGAGAATTCCACAGGTAAACGCATATCTTGACGCGGAGCTTGCCCTTTGCAGGCTCATGCAGCATGTGTGCAGAAGCCTCACCGCAGGAATTGATATGAACATACCGCCTCTCTGATGAAGCAGTCGGAAAGGAGCACCGGAAGGGAGGAACCTTATGGGAGATACAAGAGACAGGATGGGAAATGCAGGAGTAGCTGTTGCCAGCGGCGCTTTCAGAATGGCGCTGTATGTCTGCGTGGTCGTTCTGATCATCTGGATAGGAAAGGTTACATATCAGTTTGGATATGACGTATTTAATCAGCAGGCCATGAGCCCGGGAGAAGGACAGGAAGTCACGGTTGTCGTAAAAGAGGATGATTCTGTTTATGATATTGCCAAAACTCTGGAGAGTAAAGGTCTTGTAGAGGACGCCCTTGTATTCTGGGTACAGGAAAAGCTTTCCAATTACAGCGGACAGATGAAGCCGGGAACTTATCTTCTCAGCACGGCCTATACTCCCTCAAGGATCATGGGGATCCTGGCAGGAGACGCGGAACAGGAAGGGGCAGACTCGTGATCGTAGAAGAGAGGATGCGGACTTTTATCAATTCTCTGGACAGGGGGAATACGCCGTTTCTGGAAGAGCTGGAAAAGACGGCTCTGGAAGCGGAGGTTCCGGTCATCCGCCGGGAAATGCAGAGCTTTATCAAGACGCTTCTGGCGCTTCAGAAGCCGGAAAAGATTCTGGAGGTGGGGACGGCCGTAGGCTTCTCCACACTTCTTATGTGCGAGTACGGTCCGGAGAATCTTCATATTACTACTATAGAGAATTATGAGAAAAGGATTCCTCTGGCCAGGGAAAATTTCCGCAGAGCCGGACGGGAGGAGCAGATCACTCTCATGGAAGGAGACGCGGGACGCATCCTGGGAGAGATTTCCGGGACATACGACATGATTTTTATGGACGCCGCAAAGGGACAGTATATACACTGGCTGGAGGATGTCCTGAGACTTCTGAAGCCGGGAGGGATACTGCTTTCTGACAATGTTCTGCAGGAAGGAGAACTGATCCAGTCCCACTATCTTGTAGAACGGAGAGACAGGACGATTTATAAAAGAATGCGGGAATATCTTTATGTCCTGAAGCATGATACACGGATAATAACCAGCATCCTTCCGCTGGGAGACGGAGCGGCCCTCAGCGTGAAGGTGAACTGAAACCATAAACAAACAGGCATACCTGGATGCCAGAATGCATGGCGGGAAAGAGGAAATGCCAAAGGCATACCTGGATGCCAGAGTACATGGCGGGAAAGAGGAAATATGAGGAATGTGGAGTTACTGGTGCCGGCCAGCAGTCTGGAAGTTCTGAAGATTGCAGTGGTCTTTGGCGCGGATGCTGTATATATCGGCGGAGAGGCTTTCGGCCTTCGGGCGAAAGCCAAAAATTTTTCCAGAGAGGATATGAAGGCGGGGATCGCTTTCGCTCATGAATACGGGGCGAAAGTTTATGTGACGGTGAATATCCTGGCTCATAACGCTGACCTGGAAGGAGTGCGGGAGTATCTTTATGAATTAAAGGAGATGAAACCCGACGCCCTGATCATAGCGGATCCGGGAATTTTTACTTATGCCAGAGAAATCTGTCCGGAGATCGAATGTCATATCAGTACACAGGCAAACAACACCAACTATGAAACTTACCTTTTCTGGCACAGACTGGGCGCCAAAAGAGTAGTGACGGCCCGGGAGCTTTCTCTGAAAGAGATCCGGGAGATCCGGGAACATATTCCAAAGGTTATGGAAATCGAGACTTTTATCCACGGGGCAATGTGCATTTCCTATTCCGGACGCTGCCTTTTAAGCAGCTTTCTGGCGGGAAGAGACGCAAACAGGGGCGCCTGTACTCATCCCTGCCGCTGGAAATATTCTGTAGTGGAAGAAAAAAGGCCGGGAGAGTATATGCCGGTATTTGAAAACGAGAGGGGAACTTTTATTTTTAATTCCAAGGATCTCTGTATGATCGAACATATGGACGATATCTTGACCAGCGGCATCGACAGTCTGAAAATTGAAGGCCGGATGAAAACAGCCCTTTATGTGGCTACCGTGGCCAGAACTTACCGGAAAGCCATTGACGATTATCTGGAGTCCCCGGAAAAATACAAAGCTAATATGGACTGGTATAAAAATCAGATCTCCAACTGTACCTATCGTCAGTTTACTACCGGATTTTTCTACGGAAAACCGGATGAAGACGCCCAGATTTATGACAGTAATACTTATGTGAAGGAGTATACTTATCTGGGATATGCGGAGGAAGTGGATGAAAAGGGCCTGGTTCATATTACTCAGAGAAATAAGTTTACCGTAGGGGAAACCATAGAGGTGATGAAGCCGGACGGAACAGATCTTACGGTTACAGTAAAAGCGATTTACGACGGGGACGGGAAATCTGTGGAGAGCGCTCCTCATCCCCAGCAGAAGCTTACGGTAGACCTTGGCGTGAAAGTGGAAAAATATGATCTGCTCAGGAGAGCGGAAGCACAGTCGGAATAAAAGGATGCGGAAGAGAAAGTCTGTAAACATAAACTTTTTTCTTCCGCTTTTTATTTGAGACTTTTAATGTGTGCTTCAGATATTCGGGGACGGCGGTCCGGAAGACTCCTCGTCAAAGATCCCTCTGAGCTTTTTCAGCGCGGTTTTTTCAATGCGGGATACATAGGACCGGCTGATATTCAGTTCGCCGGCTATTTTTCTCTGGGTCTGCTCCGGAATTCCGAAGAGGCCGTAGCGCAGACAGATCACCTGATACTCTTTTGGAGAAAGAAGCTCCTTCATGGAGGACATCAGGCGGCGGATATCTTCCCGGGTAGAATATTCCGTCACAATATCTACAGGAGGGCTTTCGATGATATCCAGAAGACTGATCTCATTTCCCTCTTTATCTGTTCCGATAGGTTCATAGAGGGAGACTTCCCTGGAATGTTTTTTCTTGGAGCGGAGCATCATCAGAAGCTCATTGTCGATGCATCTTGCGGCGTATGTGGAAAGCCGGGCCGATTTTGCGGCGTCGAAGGTGGATACCGCCTTGATCAGGCCGATGGTTCCAATAGATATCAGATCATCCAGCTCCTCGTCGGCTCCCTGATATTTTTTTACGACATGGGCCACAAGGCGGAGATTGCGCTCGATCAGGATATTTTTTGCTTCCAAATCGCCCTCCCGGCAACGTTGAAGATATAATTTTTCCTCGGCAGACGTCAAAGGTTTCTGGAAAGTCTTCAAAGCTTCACCTCAAAGGGGATTTCCTTATAGTTTATGAAAAGGACCGGCTTTTCGTGCTTTTCCAATAAATCTTGACGGTAAAAGAGGCTGGCAGTATACTGAAAACAAATGTTTCTGAAAAAGGAGGCGGCAGCATGAAGGTATTAAATTTTGGTTCTCTTAATCTGGACTATACCTATCAGGTAGAAACCATACTTGTTCCGGGAGAAACACAGGCGTCAAAGGGCAGGCAGATTTTTTGCGGAGGAAAAGGACTGAACCAGTCCATTGCGCTGGCAAAGGCGGGAATCCCGGTATACCATGCAGGGATGATCGGGGAAGAAGGAGACGTCCTTCTGGAAACCTGCAGGGAAAACGGAGTAAATACAGAGTTTATCAGGAAGATCGACGGACCAAGCGGGCATACGATCATTCAGGTAGACAAAGACGGACAGAACTGTATCCTGCTCTTTGGAGGCTCCAACCGCAGCATCACGAAAGAATTTGCAGACGAAGTCCTGGACGCTTTTGACAGCGGAGATATGATCCTTCTGCAGAACGAGATCAACGAGCTGGATTATATCATTGACAGGGCGTATGAAAAAGGAATGATGATCATCCTGAATCCGTCTCCATACGACGACGGGCTGAAAAAGTGTGATCTTGGCAAAGTCAGCCTGTTTCTTGTGAATGAGATCGAAGGATACCAGATCACAGGAGAAAAGGAGCCGGACAGGATTCTTGAGAAGATCAGAGAAATCTATCCGAAGGCGAAAGTGGTTCTTACTCTGGGCGGCAACGGTTCGGTGTACCAGGACGAGACGGGCGCTGTTCACCGCCAGGGTATTTATAAGGTAAAAGCAGTGGATACTACCGCGGCGGGCGATACGTTCACGGGATATTTCATTTCATCCCTGATAGACGGGCTGCCAGTGCAGGAAGGTCTGAAGCTGGCGGCCAAAGCGTCGGCCATTGCGGTTTCCAGAGCGGGCGCCACGGCTTCGATCCCTCTGAGAGAGGAAGTACTGAACAGCGATCTGTGATCCGGAAGAGAAGTTCCGTTTTTTTCGCCGCAGACCAGGTTGCAGATGGGCGCAGGAGAGAACCATACTTTCTTGCGCCCGTTGATTTTGTAGTGTATAATAGGCTTGTCGTAAAATGTAAGAGAATGTAACTTAAAGGATAGCATGGTGAACCATATTGAAGAAAAAGATCGAACAACTACTAAGCGGAAAATTCAGATACGAGCAGCCTCGCCTTCTGTTTTCAAAGGAAAAGCTTTCTATTACTCTGGAGGCCGGAGAGACGGTGCGCGGCGAGTTGTATCTTGGCACAGAAGATAATGAGAAAATTCAGGGATATATCACGTCCTCCAGCAGGAGACTGGTTCCGGGCAACGGAAAATTTTCCGGGACGACGATCTGCCTGCCCTATGGGGCGGACGGGACGGGGATGAATCCCGGGGATCAGTGTACAGGATGGCTGTGCGTGACTTCCAATATAGGAGAATATAAGATCCCTTTTCTTATTGAAGCAAAAAAAGAACAGATCTTAAGCTCCGAAGGAGAAATTAAAGATATGGAAGCTTTCCGGGAAATCGCCCGAAGGGATTTCCGGGAGGCATATCGCCTTTTTACAGATAAATATTTCCCGATAGTTATGGCGGAGGCCGGGAACCGGGAGAAGGCTCTGTACGCGGGAATGTCCAGACAGCCTGTTACGTATCAGCATCTGGAAGAGTTTTTCATAGGACTGAAAGAAAAGGAACCGGTGTCTCTTGTTCTGAAAACAACAGAAGCGGAGTTTTACGGCATCAGCGAACCGGTACAGGAATCTTTTGATATTCAGAAAAGCGGCTGGGGACATCTGAGGCTGGATATTGAAACGAGAGGCGGTTTTCTGGAGGCGGAACGCCGCGTGCTCACGGAAGACGACTTTATAGGAAGCACCTGCCGGATAGATTATATTATCCAGGCGGATAAACTGAAAGAGGGAACGCAGCTTGGAGAGATTGTGGTGAGAAGTCCTTACCAGGAGCTTATTTACCATGTAACAGCGTCAAAAGGCTCCAATGTCCGGGTGGATGTTCACGGGGAAGAAAAGAAAGCCAGAATATCCATGATAAAGGATTACATAGATTACCGGGAAGGCCGTCTGGACTTTAAGGCGTGGGCGGGAAGCACGCACTTTATTCTGAACCAGCTTCGGGAATCCGGCTGCGAATATCCTGAGTACCAGTTATATGAGGCCTACGTGGATCACCTGGAAGGAAAAGACGCGGAAGCGGCGGCGATACTGAAAAAGTATCAGGACCGGGAATTTACCCGGGATGAGCTGGAGCTGGCGGGAACCTATCTGTATCTCTGTACGCTTACCGGGCTGTATAAAGACAGAACCCAGGCGTTGTGGAAAATCCAGAATTTCTACATGCAGAAGGAGGACAGCTTCCAGCTTCTGTGGCTTCTGCTGCAGATGGACAGCTATTATAAAAACAGCCCCTCAATGGGAATTTTCATGATGGAAGAGCTGTTTGAAAAAGGATGCACAAACCCGCTTCTGTATATGGAGGCCTGGAAATGGGTCAGCAGGGATATGTCCCTGTTTCACAGGATCAGTCCTTTCTGGATGCAGGTTTTCCATTATGCAGGAAGAAGAGACCTTCTTACAGAAGAGCTTGTCATGCGCCTTGCCTATCTTTCCGGTTATGAAAAGACCTTCAGTAATGTGCTGTATCAGGCTCTGGCCGCCGGTTATGAGAAATTCCCTTCCGACGACGTCCTGGAGGCGGTCTGCAAATATATTATGAAGGGAAATCCGAGAAAACCTCAGTATTTCCGGTGGTTTTCCCTGGCGGTAGGCCGCGGACTCAGACTTACCAGACTCTTTGAATATTATGTGGAGACAATGGATATTTCATACCAGAGGGAGCTTCCGAAGCCGCTTCTGATGTATTTCAACTATAATGACAATACCCTGGGAGACACAAGAAAAGCTTTTCTTTACGCAAGTGTGATCGCCCATAAAGAAAAAGAGCCTCTGATCTATGAGAGTTATCGTGACAGTATGAAGCGGTTTGCCCGCCGTAAGATCGCTGAGGGAAAAATAGATGAAAATTATGCGTCTGTTTATCAGGAATTTCTTTTCGACCCGGAGACGCCTGAGGAGGCGGAACAGACGGCGGGAGTGTTGTTTACCCACCGCCTGTACTGTGACGATCCAAAGGTCCGGCAGGTGATCGTCTGCCACAGCCAGATGAAGGAAGAAGAGGTTTATCCCTGCGTGCAGGGAGTGGCGTATCCGAGGATCTACACCGAGGACGCAGTAATCCTGTTTCAGGACGACAAACAGAGAAGATATGTATCCACGATCCACTATAACCTGAAAAAGCTGACAGACGAACGTCAGGCAGTGCCTGCTTTTATAAAAATGGGAGTGACGGAGCCGGGAGTCCTTCTCCACTACTGCAGTGAAAATCCCCTTGATTCCGTCAGTCTGGAGTATTACCAGAGGATGGCGGAATCCGAGGCTTTCACAGAGGAGTTCCGCGGAGAGATCCGAAAGGAGATCCTGGATTATTATGCGGCCCATGTACAGGGAGAGGATCTGGACCATTATCTGAAAAAAATGAATTACCGGGAATATGCCTTTGTGGACCGCCCGGTTCTTCTGGAGGTGCTGATCTCCAGGAGAATGTTCCGCCAGGCAATGGGGATCGTGGAAGAGTTCGGTTACGAGGGATTGTCTCTCAGCAGCCTGCTCAAGCTTACAAGCCGGATGATCCTGAAATCCGATATGGCGGAGGACGACGAGCTTCTGGCCCTTGCTTCCGAGGTATACAGAAGCGGAAAATACGACGAAGTGATCCTCCACTATCTGATGCAGTACCGTTTTGGCCCTCTGGACGAACTGATCGCCATCTGGAAAAGCGCGAAGGGCTTTGAGATGGATACCTACGATCTGGAGGAGAGGATCTTAAGTCTTCTGATGTTTACTTCCGACTTCCGCAAAGAGGGGGAGACGGTTCTGGAATCCTATGTGAACCAGTCCGGCAAGGAGAGGATCATAGGAGCCTATCTCACCCAGGTGGCTTATGGAATATTTGTAAAAGAATATACAATGACGCCCTTTATCCGGGAGCGGCTGGAATACGCCCTGGAGCATAGCTGGCCGGTAAACAGGGTGTGCAGACTGGCTCTTCTGAAAGAACTGTCTAAAGAAAAAAATGAAAAATATACAGAAATGGAACGAATGCTTCTGGAAGAATGCGCAAAAGATAATATGGTATTCGGATTCTTCAGAAGAATTTCCCCGGAGCTTTTAAGTCCCTATCAGCTTGATGATAAAACCTTTGTAGAATGTCACGCCAATCCGGAGGCAAGGGTAACTCTGTTTTATGCGCTGGATACCGGACTTGGAAAAGAAAGGGAGTACAAAAGTACTCCTGTCAAAGAAGTTTATCAGGGGATCTTTACAAAGACATTTACCCTGTTTTACGGGGAATCCCTTCACTACTATTTCCAGATCGACTTCCGCGGCGATTCCAGAAAAACGGCGGAACGTGTGATCACCATGAAGAAAGTGGAAGGAACTCCGGGAAGTAAATACCAGCTCCTGAACCGGCTTTTGTCCGCCAGAAGGCTTGACAAGAGACAGGAGGTGACGGAAGGGCTGAAGAACTATCTCCGCCAGGAACAGTATGTGAAGGAAATGTTTATCATAGAAAAGGAACATGAGAAATGAATGAGACAAGGGATTTGATCATCGGGATCGATTTCGGAAAAAAATATTCACAGATCTGCTATTACGACCGTAAAGCGGAGGAACCGCGCTCAGTCCCTGTGAAGGTGGGAAGCAGCCTCTATGAAACGCCTACCTGCCTTTGCAGACGGGCGGATCAGGACGCTTACAGCATCGGCCTGGAGGCGGAGTATTTCGCCAGGGAAAAAGACGGTTTTCTTCTGGACGATCTCTATAAAACCGCGGCCAGCAGGGAACCGGTGCAGATTGCCGGAGATACCCTTATGCCATGGGAAATTCTGGCGCATTTTTTCCGGGGAATGCTGAAATTCCTTGGGATCATGGATGTGGTCCACAATACAAAATCGCTGATCATTGCAATGGAAACTCTGGACGCCGTGCAGGTGGAAAACCTGCGGAAAGCCTGTGAGTCTCTGGGATTTCCGGAGGATGTTTACAGCTTCCTGGACTATGAAGAAAGCTTCTATTATTATGTGCTGACCCAGAAAGTGGAGACATGGAACAGAAGCGTCGGATGGTACAGTTTCGACGGAAACCATGTGACTTTCCGCAAAATGGTAATGAATTCAGGAACTAAGCCGGTCCTTGTCCGGCTGGAAGATCCGAAGGAGACGGACCTGAGAGAAGTCCCGGAGGAGCGGGACGAGGATTTCTTCAAATTCATAAAAGAAACCCTCGGCACGGACCTTTATTCCAGTATTCAGATGAACGGAGAGGGATTTGATCAGGAATGGGCGGTAAAATCTGTAAAACTGCTCTGCTACCAGAAGCGGAAAGTATTTTTCGGAAGTAATCTTTTCGCCAGCGGCGCCTGTGCCGCCGGGGCTGAACGTCTGATCAACCGGAATCTGAAAGGCTATCACTATCTGAGCCGTTCTCTGGTGCTGACGGACGTAGGCATGGATATGCGGGTTATGGGTGCTCCAACATATCATCCTCTGATCGAGGCGGGAAGCAACTGGTACGACTGCAAGGCGTCCTGTGAGCTGATCCTTGACAACGTGGAAGAACTTGTTTTCATTGTAAGCAAGATGGGGGATACGGAGAAAAAACGGGTTGCCATGGAGCTGCCCGGTCTTCCGAAGCGCCCCAATAAGACCACAAGGCTTTCTCTGGAGCTTCAGTATATTTCCCGGACGGAATGTCAGATCACAGTGAAGGATCTAGGCTTTGGAGAAATGTTCCCTGCAAGCGGAAAAGTATGGAGAGAAACGGCCCGGTGGTAAAGGAGGGGATATAAATGAGCGGCTATATTTTATGCCAGACCAGGAAGGCGGAGATTCCGTATTTTATTGAAAATATCAGCACCAATATCTATTCTCTGGAAGAACTCTGCTATTATTTATACCATAATCTTTATCTGGTGGATCAGACAATTATGAACGAGGGCCTGTGTACCTGGATCCAGGAGGAGCTTCAGCTTCCAAAGCTGGCGGCCAAGCTTCGGGCTAAAATCGGAAAATTTGTCAGTGCGGAGGATTTTCTCTATCCTGTTTTTAAGGAGATCAATTATCTTACTTATGAAGAACTGAAAGCGCTGAATAGTAAAATACAGAAGCTTGACGGGGAAACGCCGGCGGTGAGGGAAAAACAGAAGGGCGATACACTGGTAGAAAACGGGATGTACGTTCATGCGATCCGTGTATACCAGAAGCTTCTGGAACAGAAAAACCTGGATAAAGAAAGAGAGGGCTTTAGAGAAAGCGTCTGCCACAATCTGGGCTGCGCGTACAGTTATCTGTTTCAGATGGAAAAAGCCCTGGAGTGCTTCCGCATGGCTTATGAGGAAAATCACAGCCGTCCGGCTTTGAAATGCTATCTTCTTGCCTTTCACAGCATCCGGACGCCTGACGAATACGAAAATGAGGCGGCAAAGATGGGAGCTGATCAGGAGATCCTTAAGGATATCAAAAAGGAGCTTTCGTATTTTGCGAACAAACCGAAAGCCCATATCCATAACCGGAATATTGACTCCATGCTGGAAAATTTTACAAGAGATTACCACAGAAGCACCGGATCGTGAGTTGGCAGATTTTCACAAAAACAGTAGACGAATCAGATTTCATCTGTTAAACTAGAAATATATTGGGGCATGGTGAAAACTGTGTCTAAAGAAAGGTTAGGAGGAATTTATTATGTTAGTAAACGCTTCAGAAATGCTGAAAAAAGCAAAAGCAGGCCATTATGCAGTAGGACAGTTCAATATCAACAACCTTGAGTGGACAAAGGCGATCCTGCTGACAGCACAGGAAAATAATTCACCGGTAATTCTGGGTGTTTCCGAAGGCGCCGGAAAATATATGGCTGGCTATAAAACAGTTGTAGGCATGGTGAAGGGAATGATGGAAGAACTGAATATCACCGTTCCGGTTGCTCTTCATCTTGACCACGGCAGCTACGAAGGATGTCTGAAATGCGTAGAGGCGGGCTTTACCTCCATCATGTTCGACGGTTCTCACTACCCAATCGAAGAGAACGTTGCAAAGACAAAAGAACTGGTTAAGATCTGCGCGGAACATGGAATGTCCCTGGAAGCAGAAGTCGGCTCTATCGGCGGCGAGGAAGACGGCGTAGTCGGCATGGGCGAGTGCGCGGATCCTCAGGAATGTAAGATGGTAGCTGATCTGGGAATCGACTTCCTGGCAGCAGGAATCGGCAATATCCACGGCAAATATCCGGCAAACTGGCAGGGACTGAGCTTTGAGACTCTGGACGCTATCCAGAAGCTGACAGGAGACATGCCTCTTGTTCTTCACGGCGGCACAGGAATCCCGGCCGACATGATCAAAAAGGCTATCAGCCTGGGCGTTTCCAAGATCAACGTAAATACAGAGTGCCAGCTTTCCTTCGCAGAAGCTACACGTAAATATATCGAAGAAGGCAAGGACCAGCAGGGTAAGGGTTACGACCCGCGTAAACTTCTGGCTCCTGGATTTGAAGCTATCAAAGCCACTGTAAAAGAAAAAATGGAGCTTTTCGGTTCTGTAGGAAAAGCCTGAAATCACGCCCGGCATTGAACAAGCCAGGGAAATAAAAAATCTTTGTAAACTTTTTGCCTGGCACCTGTATCTTTGCACATAATTATGCTATAATAATGAGCAAAGAAAAGGAGGTGGCGATATGCCGCAGATCAGACCGATTACAGACCTTCGCAACACTAACGAGATTTCGGACATCTGTCATGCACACCGGGAGCCGATATTTATTACGAAAAACGGGTATGGCGATCTGGTGGTGATGAGTATCGAAACCTACGAGGCGATGGTGGAAAATGCAGCGATGGACACCGCAATTTCAGAAGCAGAGGCCGAGTTTGAACGGGATGGACAGTTTCATGACGCAAGGGAAGCGCTGGCTTCTTTAAGGAGAAAGCATTTTGGATAAATACAGCGTTAAACTGATGAGCCGGGCGCTGCGGGATTTGGACGGCATCTATGATTACATCGCCCACACACTGCTGGAGCCGGGGACGGCCCTTAATCTGGTGGGCCGGATCGAGGGTGCCATCCTGTCATTAGAGGCGATGCCCTACCGCTGTCCAGAACGGAAACGAGGAGCTTATGCGAACCGGGGATATCGACAGCTCTTTGTGGAGAATTACACTGCTGTTTTTCGGATTGATGAAGCAAAGAAAACCGTGATCGTGGTGACGGTTCGTTATTCCCCAAGCGAATTTTGAACTGAATAATGGATTACGCGACGCGAAAAGCAGTCTGTGAAAACAGGCTGCTTTTCTGTATTCAAGAAAGATGTAAAATTTTATAAGTCGTTTAGTGATTGCAGATAAGCCCAGAGGGGAAATTCCGGAGAACTGTTACAATACATTGATTTCACCACGGAGCTTCTGCAGCAGGCGGAACTTCCCGCGCCAAGCGGAAATTGTTCCCCAGAATCTGCCCCTTCCTTTTGTCGATACAGTTACGATTCTGGGGAATCTGTTGGATAATGCAGTGAGATCCTGCGCGGACTGCGGAAAAGAAACAGAAATTATACTTTCCGTTGCGTATCAGCAGAACACTCTTCTTTTCCATATGGAAAATCCCTGCAGTGAAAAGGAACTGAAGCCATATGGGACGGGTCTGCGCAATGTGGCGCGGGCGGCCCGGAAGTATTCCGGAACTGTCCGTACCCATCTGGAAAACGGAATTTACACGACAGACATTGTTTTATATAATCTTTAAACGGATAAATCAGGAGTATGGAGGATATGAAAGACAATATTATTCTTATGAATTTTACGGATATATATAAGGAACAGCAGTTTTACCGGGAAACAGATCCTGTGTGGCTGGAACTTTCCCATCTTACTGGCTGCAACTGCTACTGTGATGAAGAAGCCGCGGGGATACTGAGAAAGAAAATGAAAGGGCTTCCGGCGGAGGGGATTCATTTTCTGGATTCCGGGAATTATCATTATATAAGCCTTTTCTGGCTGGAAAAAACAGACAGACCTTTCCGGCTGGTGCTTTTTGACAACCATACGGATATGCAGCCTCCGGCTTTCGGAGGGCTCCTCTCCTGCGGCGGCTGGGCAGCGGAAGCCCTGGAAACTGTTCCGGCTCTTAAAGAAGTGATCCTTGTGGGTCCGGATGAGGAGGCGTTTTCCCAGACAGATGCAAAGTTCAGGGAGAAAGTGCGGTTCCTTTCCAGGGAAAAGCTGGCAGAGCTTTCCAAGGAAGAAATCTTAAGATTCTTCTCAGAGATACCAGGCGATCTGCCCGTTTATCTGTCGGTGGACAAGGACGTGCTGTGTCCGGAGGACGCCTCTACTTCCTGGAGCCAGGGCGATATGAAACTTTCGGAACTGACAGAATATCTGGAATTGCTTTTTGAAAATTATGACGTGCCGGGAATGGATGTCTGCGGGGAAGCGGAACCGGGAGCCGGAAGTCTCTGCAACGACAGAGCTAACCAGGCGCTATTGGAATTATACCGGAGATCTGTTTTCCAGTGATGCAGCGTGTTCATGTACAAGGGGACAATACGGTCGATAGAGGATGTACGCTGACTGAGGATAACGTTGAAAATCACTGAAATTGCGAAAAGACGAATAAAAGGAGAATCAGAGATTTATGAAAAATGAATTATTCAGTATCGGTCCTTTTACTGTTTACGGATACGGCCTGATGATCGCTATCGGCGTGATGGCGGCCTGGATCACGGCGGAATACCGGGCAAAAAAACTGAAAATGAAAGACGAGCATGTGTTTTTTCTTGTAATCTGGTGCCTGCTGGGAGGGCTTGTGTTTTCCAAGCTCCTTTTCTGGATCACAGAGTGGAAAGAAATCGCATGGAATCCTGCCTTTATGTTTGAGACTATGGCCGATGGATTTGTAGTATACGGAGGGATCGTCGGCGGCGTTCTGGCAGGATGGATGTACTGCCGCATAAAGAAGCTTAATTTCCTGGAATACTTTGACCTTATGGCTCCGTCCGTGGCTCTGGCTCAGGGCTTCGGCAGGATTGGGTGCCTGCTTGCGGGGTGCTGCTACGGAAAAGAAACGGACAGTATATTTTCCATTACCTTTCATCATTCTGATTATGCTCCAAACGACGTTGCCCTTGTTCCCACACAGGTTTATTCCAGTATTCTTGATTTCCTTCATTTTGGCCTGCTTCTGCTTGTGGCAGGGAAAAAAACGGCGGACGGTCAGGTGGGAGCCTGCTATCTGATCTTTTACAGCGCGGGCCGTTTTATCCTGGAATTTTTCCGGGGCGATCTGGTCCGGGGAAGTGTGGGGATGCTTTCTACCTCTCAGTTTATCAGTATTTTTACGTTCCTTGGGGGAGTTGCGCTGTTGCTGAAATGCAGGAAGAGAAGGGGAGCCTGAGCTAAAAAAGAATTGGAATAACAAGGATACAGTAAAAGTGCAGGTGGAGTTCTCTCTGGAGGACATGGATATGTCCGGGTTTCAGAAGGGCGCGACCATATCCCGCCCTGCGTGCTCAAGGAGATGCCCAGACTGACCAAACAGAAAAGCAAACTGGTGGATCTGCTCACTGGAATCAATCCCTTTAGCGCCAAAAGCCGGACGGAGGAAATCTGCAAGATTCTCCTGCATCGGCGCAGAAGTTCAGCATCCTAAAGCAGATCGAAGACCTCAAGCTGCGGCGCGGCTGTTGCAGAAGTACGGGCTGTAGCTGTTGGGACAGATGCAGGAGACTGCGAAGGATAGATGCACACGGTCTGCGGTATCAGGAAAGCAACCTGTTCCTGTGTATCAGGAATTTGACAAAACCGCTTGATATAAATTGAATTTACACGTTGCGTATTTGTTTGGCGTATGCTATAGTAAATACGCAACGTGTATTTTTTCTTTATGGGGTAAGTGAAATGGACTGCAAAACCAAAATAAAAGAACTGCGGGAAAGCACCGGCATGAACCGCAAGGAATTCTGTAAATATTTTCAGATTCCCTATCGGACTGTGACAGAGTGGGAACTGGATAACCGCCATGCGCCAGAGTACGTACTTCGTCTTTTAGAGTACTATATCCAGCACGAGATTATTAAAAAGGAGAATGTGGAAGATGAATCAGTCTAACATCATCATGTTCGGCTATCGGGTAAAGTCGCTGCGCGGCACGCAATTCCGTATCTGGGCAAGAGAACTGCTCCAGAGGATGAATTATCACATTTGTTAGATTATTTACTGGACTTTGCGTGTGATGAAAAATGCTGGGATTGTACAAAAGGGTATGTAGAAAGTATTTGAATATATATCCCGGTTGTATTAGGGATTATATTGAAGCGTATCGGGAAATGTGGGAAGATGAGGATAGTTATTCGGCAGATTTTTCTCAAAGGGAAAAGGAGACAGTGTTTCAGGGTATTATAGTTTGTTTATGGGAGGTACAATGGGGAAGATAATTAAAGATACAATTCATGCGAATGGAATCGATATTGGAATTTATACGCAGGATTTTGAAAATGAATTTATTTCTTTGACAGATATTGCACGGTATAAGAGCGATGATCCGACAGCAGTTATTCAAAATTGGATGAGGAATCGGGATGTGATAGAATTTTTGGGGCTATGGGAAAGGCTGCATAATCCGGACTTTAAACCCCTCGAATTCGAGGGGTT
>DXGV01000002.1 GCA_019113745.1 Candidatus Blautia intestinavium | reverse complement strand
GCAGGTGAAAGTATGGCATGAGATCCACAGTTTTTATGGATTTGTCCGGTTCAGGGAGCTGGGAGGAGGCGTCCTGTATTCCTGTATATCGCCGCAGAACGATATTCTGGAGTTTTTGGAACCGCATTTTTCCGACCGCTTTCCAAATGAAAACTGGATGATCTATGATCAGAACAGGCATAAGGTACTGACCCATCCGAGAGGGGGAGAGTGTACAGTGTACAGAGAAGTCATCCCGAATCAGAGCCGGGAGGGGCTGCCGGCAGATGAGGACGCTTATGAGGATCTGTGGAAAGCATTCTGCCGGTACATAACGATTCCGGAAAGGAAGAATCCGTCTCTTCAGAAACAGTTTGTGCCATTAAAATTTCGTTCAAATATGACAGAGTTTTCATAGACTTAATTGACAGAAATCAGGCGAATTTGCAGGAGAAGATTATACAATCTGTGGAAAAATATGAAGAAAACATGAAATCTATTGACAAATCCAGGCTGTAGTGACAAAATACGCGCTGAGATATCGTGTCGATCAGGAGGACGAAGAAGATGATGGAACATCAGATCAGATTAAATGCGGCGGAAGACGTAAGAGAGTTTGTAAACGCGGCAAGTAAATGTGATTTTGATATAGACATTTTCTATAACAGGATTATTATTGACGGGAAGTCGATTCTGGGTATTTTAAGTATGGATCTGACGAAAAATCTTACAGTAAAATGTTATGGAGAGAATCCGCATTTTAACGAAGTGATAGCGAAATTTGCTGTGGGTTGACCGGAAACAGCGGGTATTGGAGGCGTATATCCTGAGGAGGTATGCGCCTTTTGCAGTTTCCGGGAGAAGCAGGAGGACATGCCGGGCAAAGAGAGCTCCGTGGAAGGAATAAAACAAAGATGGAAAAAGAAATCGTTCGGATTTCTGTCCGGAATCTGGTGGAGTTTATCTTGAGAAGCGGAGATCTGGACAGCGGAAGCGGAACGGCCGACAGGGAAGCGATGCTGAAAGGAAGCCGGCTTCACCGGAAAATCCAGAAACAGATGAAAACAGGATATCAGGCGGAAGTCCCTTTGAAGAAGGATACAGAGTTTGAAGATCTGACCATTCGCGTGGAAGGAAGGGCGGACGGGATCATGATAGAGGAAGATACTGTCTGTATTGATGAGATAAAGGGCGTTTATAAAGATGTAAAGCTTCTGGAAGAACCCGTCGCGGTCCATCGGGCCCAGGCCATGTGTTACGCATGGATCTATGCCAGTCAGAATGGACTGGATGAGATAGGCGTTCAGATGACATATGCCAATCTTGATACAGAAGAAATCAAAAGATTCCGGGAGCAGTTTTCCGGGGATGATCTGAAAAAATGGTATCAGGATCTTCTGGAAGCGTATCATCGCTGGGTATCCTGGCGCAGACAGTGGATCCAAAGGAGAAACGCGTCTATGGAAAATCTGGAATTTCCTTTTCCCTACCGGAAAGGGCAGAGAGAAATGGTATCGGGCATTTATCATGCCATTTTCAGCGGGAAACAGATTTTTATACAGGCGCCGACAGGAGTGGGAAAAACCATGTCCTCGGTTTTTCCGGCAGTAAGGGCGCTGGGCCAGGGAAAGGGAGACGTTATTTTTTATCTGACGGCAAAGACGATCACAAGGACGGTGGCCCAGGAAGCTTTCTCAATCCTCAGAGAAAAGGGACTTCTGCTTCAGTCGGTCACCATAACGGCAAAGGAAAAGCTCTGCTTCTGTGAAAAGCCGGAATGTACGCCGAAAAAGTGTCCCTATGCGAAAGGGCATTTCGACAGGGTCAACGAGGCGGTTTATGATCTTTGGACGTCCGGACAGATGTATGACAGAGACGCAATTCTGGAACAGGCGGAGAAATTTAAAGTCTGTCCGTTTGAAATGTGCCTGGATCTGGCTGTCTGGGTGGACGCCGTTATCTGCGATTACAACTATGTTTTTGACCCGAATGTGCATCTGAAAAGATTTTTCGGGGAAAACGCGGCGGGAGATTACATTTTCCTGATAGACGAGGCCCATAATCTGGTAGAGCGGGGAAGAGAAATGTACAGCGCCGTTCTTACCAGGAGGGAAGCGCAGGAGGCCAGACGTTTTGTAAAGCCTTATAGTCCCAGACTTTACAGGGCGCTGGGAAAGGTTATAAGACAGCTTGGGGAGCTCGAAAAGGAGTGTGAGGATTTTCAGGTGCTGGAAAGCGCCGGAGCGCTTCCGCTCCATCTTCTTGCCGTTCAGGGAGAAATGGACAAGCTTCTGGAGGATCCGGCTTTTGCGGAAGTATCGGAGGAGCTTCTTGATTTCTACTTCAGGGTAAGAGATTTTCTGAATATTTCTGATCTGGTGGATGAAAACTATGTGATCTACACAGCGGCAGGAGAAAAGGGAGAGTTTTATATCAGGCTGTACTGTGTGAATCCTGCGAAAAATCTTCAGGAGTGTCTGGACAAGGGAAGAAGCGCGGTATTTTTTTCCGCAACGCTGCTTCCCATGATCTATCACCGGAAGCTTCTGAGTACAAGATCAGACGATTATGGCGTCTACGTCCGTTCGCCCTTTGAGCAGAAGAACAGATGCCTTCTTTCCTGTATGGACGTCAGCAGCCGTTATACAAGAAGAGGGTATGAGGAATACCGGAAAATAGCGGAATACCTTGCAAAGATGGCATGGCAGAAGAAGGGAAATTATATGGCGTTTTTTCCTTCGTATAAACTGCTGGAGGATGTTTATCAGATCTACGAAGAAGAATTTTCCGCAGAGTGGGTCAGATGTATCCGCCAGACCTCTGATATGAATGAACAGGAACGGGAGGAGTTTCTGGGCGAGTTCCGGGAGGGAACCGGAAAAACCCTTCTTGGCTTCTGCGTAATGGGAGGAATTTTTTCGGAAGGAATCGATCTCATCGGGGACCGGCTGATCGGAGCCGCTGTGGTAGGCACCGGACTTCCCCAGATCAGTCCGGAAAGAGAAGTCCTGCGCCGGTTTTACGACCACAGGGGCGAAAACGGATTCGATTATGCTTACCGGTATCCGGGAATGAATAAAGTCCTTCAGGCGGCCGGAAGGGTGATCCGGACAAAAGACGACAGAGGGACGATCCTTCTGATGGATGACAGATTCTGGAATACGGATTACAAATCTCTGTTTCCGGAAGAATGGGACGACGTTATTCCCTGCCGGCTGGGCACTGTGGAACAGATCCTCAGGCGCTTCTGGGAATCTGTATAAATAGAAAAAACTGGAAGACACAGGGAAACGGAAAAGACGCGGGACTTCGGAGCGCTTGACACCCGGGGAGATTCCGGTATACTGTAAGAGAGTTCTTTGTCAGGAAAAAGCGAAGGGTCAGAGAATACTGGCCCCTGAGCTGTGTTTACGAGAAAAAGGAGAGATTTATGAAAGCTGGAACCGGTTATCGGCGGCTTGGGATAGTGATCGGCATTTTAAGTCTTCTGGCGGCGCCGTCCGCCGTATCCGCCGCCCCCGTAACAGAAAACGTACTGTCGGCTACGGAAGAGGCCCAGATCCAGCCTATTGGCGACGGGACAGAGAAATACCTTCTGAAAAGCGAAGGCTTTTACTGTCTGAACGAGGACGGCACAAAATCTGCGGAAGAGGCCGTTCACTATTTTGACCATACAGAGATTGACGGCACAGTTTTGAATGGGTTTTATTATCATGATGAAAGCGGAAAATTCAGAGCGGAAAGTTCCCATGTGGTGAGCATAAAAGGCCTTTCCTGCATGGAACAGGAATTTGACGGGCTGTATATGGTAAATAACCTGGGGAAGCTGACGGCCGCGCCTCAGGTCAGGTACATAGATAATCTGAAAGTGGAAAATGTAACTTATAACGGCTACTACTTTTTTGATGAAAATGGAAAAATGGCGACGGAACCGGGCTATCACGCTCTTGAAATGACGTCCAACGGACAGCGTTTCTCCGGTACCTATTATTTTGGCGGAGAGAACGGTGTTCTTACGATGCAGGAGGGCGTGACGCCGGAAGGACTTCCTGTGGATGAAACGGGGAGGGTAACAGATGCGGAGGATCTTGGCATGGACAGTCTGGAGCCTTTTCTGGAAACCATGACTGCGGATTACGACGGAGAATGGGGGATCTATGTCAAGGATCTGAATACAGGGGAGGAAATTCTTCTGAATAATACGCCCATGTATTCCGCAAGTCTGATCAAATCTTTTGTCATGGCAAAAACCTTTCAGGATATGGATGAGGTTCTGGAAAATCAGGCCCGGCTTTTGAAAACTCAGACAGATGATCCTGCCGTTCAGGAAAAAGTAGATAATCTCCTCTGGAATATGATCACAGTCAGCGACAATGAATCCTGTAACGAACTGGGAAGACTTCAGTCTGAAAAACACGACTTTCTGGACGGGGCGGAAGCAGTAAACGAATATCTGGAGGAGGAAGGGTATGAAGACACTTCTTACCAGAGCATTCTTCTTCCCTCCGCTTCAGCGTCATTAAGCCTCGGAGGCCACAACACCACTACAGTAAAAGACTGCGGAATCCTTCTGGAACGGATCGTAAACGGGGAGTGCGTCAGTGAAGAGGCTTCTCAGGAAATGCTGGAGCTTCTGCTGAACCAGCAGAACACAACAAAGATACCCGCCGGTATAAGCGCGGACGTCCGGATAGCGAATAAAACGGGAGAAACAGATAACGACCAGCACGACATGGCAGTGGTTTACGGGCCGAAGACCACATATATTCTCTGCGTAATGTCCGAAGGATGGAAGAGCAGCGATGAGGCGATAACGCATATCCGTGAAATCTCCAGAGTGGTGTATCATTATCTGAATCTTTGACCAAAAAAATTGCTTGACCCTTATAAATTTTTGATATAGAATAAAATCAAAAAACGAAGGGAGATCTTATGATGAAGGTAGTGTATACAGACAAGGCTCCGGCTGCAATCGGACCGTATTCCCAGGCGATCGTTTTAAATGACGTGCTGTTTACTTCCGGACAGATTCCGGTAGATCCCGCAACAGGAGAAATTGCCGGAGAGAGCATCGAGGCACAGGCGGAACAGGTGATGAAAAATCTGGAGGCAGTTGCCGCAGAAGCGGGGACAAGCCTTGCAAATGCTGTAAAAACCACCTGTTTTCTGGCTGATATGGGTGACTTCGCCGCTTTTAATGAAATTTACGCGAAGTATTTCGTAAATAAACCTGCCCGTTCCTGCGTGGCAGTAAAGACGCTTCCAAAGAACGTTCTCTGCGAAGTGGAAATGATAGCGGCCATTGAAAAATAAAAATCCTTATATAAAGGATGAACACAGAAGCCTCCGGCAGTTTTCCCCGCCGGGGGCTTCCTGCGATTCAGGAAGAAAGTGAATTGCTTTTTCGGCGGAAATCATGTATAATAGCACACTGTAATAGTATATCTGAAAACAGGAGGAAAGAAATACATGCGAGTCGATACGGATGATTTTGGCCGACCTTGTAGCTGTGGAAAAAGACATCACATAGATGTAAGGGAGATTATAATTGAAGAGGGAGCTGTTGAAAAGCTGGAGGAAGCTATGTCGGACGGCTTTTTGAAACAGTATATTTCGCCGCTTCTGATCTGCGACACCAATACCTGTAAGGCTACGGAAGAGATCATGGAAGATATCTATGACCGCTGCCAGGTTCTGGTGCTGGACGCGGACGAGCTTCACGCGGACGAACATGCGGTGGAAATCGTAGAAAATTATATGGACGAGGATATTGATCTGATCCTGGCTGTGGGAAGCGGAACGATCCACGATATCAGCCGTTATATTGCCTTTCAGTATAAGATCCCCTTTATTTCCGTTCCTACGGCGGCAAGCGTAGACGGATTCGTATCAAACGTAGCGGCAATGACCTGGAAGGGTATGAAGAAAACAGTACCGGCAGTGCCGCCAATAGCTGTTTTTGCGGACACATCCATATTTGCCAGAGCTCCAAAGCGGCTTACCGCTTCGGGAATTTCGGATTTGTTCGGAAAATATATCTGTCTGGCGGACTGGAAGATCGCCCATCTTCTGACAGGAGAATATATCTGCAGCAGAATTATCGAATTAGAGGAAAAAGCGCTGAGAACAGTAACTTCCAGCCTTCGTGATATTGCTCAGGGAGATATCGAAGGGTGCGAGGAGCTGATGTATGCCCTGATCCTGTCCGGACTGGCTATGCAGATGGTGGGAAATTCCCGGCCGGCTTCCTGCGCGGAGCATCATCTTTCGCATTTGTGGGAAATGGAAGTGATCAACGGAAGACTGGACGCTCTTCACGGGGAAAAGGTTTCTGTAGGAACCCTGCTTGTGCTTGGAAGATATAAACAGATTGCCCGCAGGATCCGAAACGGAGAATGCAGGGTGATCCCTTATGAGGACAGAGACGCGGAACTAAGAGAAAAGGTTTTTGGTGAAAAGGGGCTTCTTAAGGGAATTACAGAAGAAAATAATCCGGAACTGCTTCTGGAAGTAAGCCCGTCCAGGCTGAGAGACAGCCTCAGTACCATCGCGGATATCATAGAAGACCTGCCGGAAGAAAAAGAACTGATCCATGCGATGAATATCGCAGGATGTAAGAAAAGCGTATATGATATAGGACTGACAGAGGAGATCATACCGGTCAGCCTGAGACTGGCTCCCTATGTAAGAAGAAGGCTGAGCCTTCTCAGAACTTCAAAAATGCTGAAAATGGAGGGAGAAGTATGATGCGTGTCGGCTTGGGGTATGATGTACATAGACTGACAGAGGGAAGAAAACTGATCCTGGGAGGAGTGGAAATCCCCTGGGAAAGAGGACTCTTAGGCCATTCAGACGCGGATGTGCTTATCCACGCCATCATGGACGCGCTTCTGGGAGCAGCCGCCCTTGGCGATATCGGACAGCATTTTCCGGATACAGATCCCGCCTACGAGGGGATATCCAGCATAAGACTTCTTGTTCTGGTCGGGGAGCTTTTGAAGGAACATGGATTCGCCGTCGGCAATATAGACGCTGTCATTATCGCCCAGAAACCGAAAATGGCCCCCCATATTCCGGAAATGAGGAAAAATATAGCGAAAGCTCTTGGCATTGGGGAGGAAAGGATCAGTGTAAAAGCAACGACAGAAGAACGTCTCGGCTTTACCGGAAGAGAAGAAGGAATCGCCTCCCAGTCGGTCTGCCTTCTGGAGGAACTCTGATCAGTTGATTTCCATGATATTTATGCGCAGGAAAGGATAAAATATGAAGCTTTTTAATACAATGACGCGAAAAAAAGAAGAATTTGTCCCTCTGGAAGAGGGAAAAGTCAGGATGTATGTCTGCGGACCAACAGTATACAACCTGATCCATATCGGAAACGCGCGCCCTATGATCGTTTTTGACACAGTGCGCCGCTATATGGAATATAAAGGCTATGAAGTAAACTTTGTTTCAAATTTTACAGATGTGGACGACAAGATCATCAAAAAAGCGATAGAAGAAGGCGTAAGCGCAGAGGAGGTTTCCAGGCGCTATATTGAAGAATGCAAAAAGGATATGGCGGCAATGAACGTAAAGCCCGCTACAACCCATCCTCTGGCAACTCAGGAAATCGACGGTATGATCGAAATGATCCAGACCCTGATCGACAAAGGATACGCCTATGCTGTTTCGGACGGGACCGTATATTTCCGTGTAAAGAAATTTAAAGAGTACGGAAAGCTGTCCCACAAAAATCTCGACGATCTGCAGTCCGGATTCCGTTCTCTTAAGGTTTCAGGAGAGGAGCAGAAGGAGGACCCTCTCGACTTTGTACTCTGGAAACCGAAAAAAGAGGGAGAGCCTTACTGGAAGTCTCCCTGGTGCGACGGACGTCCTGGATGGCATATTGAATGCTCCGTAATGTCGAAGAAGTATCTTGGAGAGGAAATCGACATTCATGCAGGAGGGGAAGACCTTATCTTTCCTCATCATGAGAACGAAATTGCCCAGAGCGAATGCTGCAATGGAAAAATCTTCGCAAGATACTGGATGCATAACGGATTCCTGAATATCGACAACCGCAAAATGTCAAAGTCCCTGGGAAATTTCCGGACAGTAAGAGAAATCGCGAAACAGTACGATCTGCAGGTTCTGCGCTTTTTCATGCTGAGCGCACACTACAGAAGCCCGCTGAATTTCAGCGCGGATCTGATGGAATCCTCAAAGAACGCTCTGGAACGTATTGTGGACGCGGCAGGACGATTGAGAGACAGGAAAGAGGCGGACAAACGCCCGATGACGGAAAGCGAGCAGGCCCTGCTTAAAGAGGCGGAAGGATTCCGCAGAAAATTTGAAGAGGCAATGGACGACGACTTTAACACAGCAGACGCCCTTGCCGCTGTTTTTGAGCTTGTGAAATTCGCCAACACAAATGTAACGGAAGAGAGTACGGGGGCCTTTGCGGGAGCCGTTTTGGATATTATGGTTACGCTTAGCGACGTCCTTGGCCTTATCATACTGAAAAAAGAAGAGGTTCTGGATAAGGATGTTGAAGAACTGATCCAGGAGAGACAGGCGGCCAGGAAGGCAAAGGATTTTGCGAAGGCAGATGAAATCCGCGGCCGTCTTCTGGAAATGGGTATTGAGCTGAAGGATACCCGAGAAGGGGTGAAATGGAAACGAGTATAAATTATATGAAGGAGCTGTTTCACCTGAAGGATCAGGATATCCGCAGTTATTCGCCGCTTACGCTGGCTTACATCGGGGACGGCGTCTATGAGCTTGTCATCCGCACGATCCTTGTAAAAAAAGGCAACTGCCCTGTGAACCGCATGCATAAGAAGGCAAGCAGTCTTGTAAAAGCGTCGGCGCAGTCGGCGATCATGGAAAAAATCGAGGATCAGCTTACCGAAGAGGAACACGCCGTGTACAGAAGAGGGCGCAACGCCCACTCTCCTACAATGGCAAAACATGCCACTATGGCGGACTACAGACGGGCGACAGGTTTTGAGGCGCTGATCGGGTATCTTTATCTCAGAGAAGAATATATGCGGATGCTGGACTTGATCCGTATGGGAATCGGGGAGGACGAAAAATGAGCGAATGGATAGAAGGGCGCAATGCGGTGCTGGAAGCGTTCCGTTCCGGCAGAACTGTGGACAGAGTGTATCTTCTGGAAGGATGCCAGGACGGGCCGCTGCACACCATCGCCCGGGAAGCGCGCAAAAAGAATACGATTGTTACTTATGTTCCCAGGGAAAGACTGGATCAGCTCAGTAAAACAAAAGCTCACCAGGGCGTACTGGCCCAGGTGGCCGCTTATGATTATGCTTCTGTAGAGGACATCCTTGCAAGAGCAAAGGAAAAGGGAGAGCCTCCTTTTTTGATCCTCCTGGATAATGTAGAAGATCCGCATAATCTGGGCGCGGTAATCCGTACTGCGAATCTGGCGGGAGCCCATGGGGTGATCATACCAAAAAGGCGGTCTGTGGGACTTACCGCCACAGTTGCCAAGACGTCTGCGGGAGCCATTAATTATACTCCCGTGGCAAAAGTGACAAACCTTGTCCGTACAATGGAGGAACTGAAAAAAGAAGGAATCTGGTTCGCCTGTGCGGATATGGGAGGACAGTCCATGTATCAGACAGATATGTCGGGCCCCATCGGTCTTGTGATCGGAAACGAGGGAGAGGGAGTCAGCCGCCTGGTACGCGAGGCCTGCGACTTTGTCGTTTCGATCCCCATGCGCGGCGATATTGATTCCCTGAACGCTTCAGTGGCGGCAGGCGTTCTCTCTTATGAGATCGTAAGACAGAGATTAACAGAAAACAAGAAAAAATAAAGAAATGGGCCAAACCGGGAAACGGAGGCAGTATGAGCGGCTACGACCAATGCAGCGACGAGGAGCTGATCGTCAGACTTCAGAAAGGGGAAAAGGAAATTTCTGATTATCTGATGGAAAAATATAAAGAATTTGTCCGGAAAAAAGCGCGAGCTGTATATCTGATCGGAGGAGAGACGGACGATCTGATACAGGAGGGAATGATCGGGCTTTTTAAAGCAGTGCAGGATTACCGGCCTGAAAAAGAAACGTCCTTTCGGACTTTTGCCGGGCTGTGCATCGACAGGCAGCTTTACAGCGCCATTCAAAGCTCAAACAGGCAGAAGCATCTGCCTCTGAATTCCTATGTCTCTTTAAGCCAGGCAGGGGAAGCGGAGGATCTGGAAGGACGATGGTCGGAAAATCCTGAGGCGGTAGTCATAGACCAGGAGAGGACCAGAATTCTGAAGGAGGAGATCCAAAAAGCCCTGAGCCCTATGGAAAATAAGGTTCTGACATATTATATGCAGGGATACGGCTATGTGAAAATTGCAAAACTGCTTGGGAAAAATCCCAAATCCATAGATAATGCGCTGCAGAGAATACGGGGGAAGATCCGGGCCTGCAAAGAAAAAATCCAGCCATAAAATCTGAAAAAAAATAAAAAGAAACTGTTGACAAGCTTATGGTTATCTGATATTATTATCAACTGTGAGCGGCAGAAAAGCTGCGGAAATGCTGATGTGGCTCAGTCGGTAGAGCGTCGCCTTGGTAAGGCGGAGGTCACGGGTTCGATTCCCGTCATCAGCTTATGGAAACCCTTGAACCTTGAATGTTCAAGGGTTTTTTCTTCCCCTTTTAGAAAAAACTTTTAAAACACGGGAAACTATGGTATGATTGAAATTCAAGAACAGCTCAGGAGGGAAAGAGATGGAGAACGAGAACGTTTCCAAGAATTTTATAGAAAATATTATTGATAAAGATCTGGCAGAAGGCGTTTACGATACCGTGCATACGCGTTTTCCACCGGAACCCAACGGATATCTTCATATCGGACATGCCAAATCCATTCTCTTAAATTATGGACTTGCAAAGGAATATAATGGCAAATTTAATATGAGATTTGACGATACGAATCCTACGAAAGAAAAAACAGAATTTGTGGATTCGATCCTGGAGGACATCCGCTGGCTGGGAGCAGACTGGGAGGACCGTCTGTTTTTTGCTTCCGATTATTTTGAACAGATGTATGAGGCTGCCGTGAAGCTGATCAGGAAAGGAAAAGCCTATGTATGCGACCTGACTGCCGACGAGATCCGCCAGTATCGCGGCACTTTAACGGAGCCGGGAAAAGAAAGCCCTTATAGAAACCGCAGCGTGGAAGAAAATCTCCGTCTCTTTGAAGAGATGAGAGAAGGAAAATACCAGGATGGAGAGAAGGTGCTCCGCGCAAAAATCGACATGGCGTCGCCGAATATGAATATGCGGGATCCCGTTATCTACCGGGTGGCCCATATGACGCATCACAATACAGGGGACAAATGGTGTATTTATCCCATGTATGATTTCGCCCATCCTATTGAGGACGCTATTGAGGGCATTACTCATTCCATCTGTACTCTGGAATTTGAGGATCACCGTCCCCTTTACGACTGGGTAGTCAGAGAACTGGAATATCCCCATCCGCCGAAACAGATTGAATTTGCGAAGCTTTATCTGACAAATGTAGTCACAGGCAAGCGCTATATCAAAAAGCTGGTGGAGGACGGGATCGTAGACGGCTGGGACGACCCAAGGCTGGTGTCCATCGCTGCGCTCAGGCGCAGAGGCTTCACTCCGGAATCCATCAAAATGTTTGTGGATCTCTGCGGCGTTTCCAAGGCAAACAGCTCTGTGGACTACGCCATGCTGGAATACTGCATCCGGGAAGACCTTAAACTGAAAAGACCCCGTATGATGGCGGTTCTGGATCCAATCAAGCTGGTGATCGACAACTATCCGGAAGGCCAGATCGAATATCTGGACGCTCCGAATAATATGGAGAACGAAGCTCTTGGAAACAGAAAAATTCCTTTCGGGAAAACACTGTATATCGAGCGGGAGGATTTTATGATCGACCCGCCGAAGAAATATAAAAGACTGTTCCTGGGAACAGAGGTACGTTTGATGAACGCCTATTTTGTCACCTGTACAGGCTTTGAGGCAGACGACGACGGAACAGTCCGCGTCGTACACTGTACTTACGATCCGGCTACAAAGGGAGGAAACGCGCCGGACGGACGGAAAGTAAAAGGAACGATCCACTGGGTGGAAGCGTCCCAGGCAGGCCAGGCAGTGGTACGTCTTTATGAAAACATCGTGGATGAAGAAAAAGGCGTTTATAATAAGGAGGACGGTTCCCTGAACCTGAATCCTAATTCCCTTACTACAGTAACCGCTTATGTGGAGCCGGCTCTGATGGACGCGAAAGGCTATGACAGCTATCAGTTTGTAAGAAACGGCTATTTCTGCGCGGATATTCATGATTCAAAAGAAGGAGCGCCGGTATTTAACCGCATCGTCTCCCTGAAAAGCTCTTTCCGCCTGCCGAAAGCATAAAAAGATAATAAAAGAACAGTTTCAGAATAAAAGAGGCCGCCGGGATCGTTCCGGCGGCTTCCAATACTATAGAGACATTGATACAGAAGAAGAGACGGGCGCCGGCGTCCGGTTTATAAGAAGAATGTCCGGCGATCCCGGCGCTGGAAAGGAGAGACTGATTATGGAACAAATGGAAAAAACGCAAAACAGCAGCGCGGCAGGAGGACAGGAAAGCAAGGAGTTTCTGAGGACGGAACCTCTGGGTAGGCTGCTTTTAAGACTGGCGCTGCCTACAGTCGCCGCGCAGCTTATCAACATGCTGTACAATATTGTTGACAGGATCTATATAGGGCATATTCCTGGTATCGGGGCGACGGCGCTGACAGGCGTTGGCGTATGTATGCCGCTGATCATGATCGTATCTGCTTTTGCCGCTCTGGTAGGCTACGGAGGAGCTCCCCGGGCGTCTATTTTTATGGGGAAAAAAGATAATGAATCGGCAGAAAAGACACTGGGAAACTGTTTCTTTCTCCAGATTTTGATTTCCATTGTCCTTACACTGATCCTGCTGATCTGGAACCGTGATCTTCTTATGGCCTTCGGCGCCAGCGAGAATACCATCGGGTATGGCGTAAGCTATATGAACATTTACGCCCTGGGAACGATTTTTGTGGAGATTACCCTGGGGATGAACGCCTTTATAACAGCCCAGGGATTTGCAAAGACGGGAATGCTGTCGGTTCTGATCGGAGCAGTTACGAATATTATCCTGGATCCGATTTTTATTTTTGGTTTTGATATGGACGTGAAGGGAGCCGCTCTGGCTACGATTATTTCCCAGGCTCTGTCCTGCGTCTGGGTAGTCGGCTTTCTGTGTGGAAAAAGAACGTTTCTCAGGATAAAAAGAAAAAACCTTGGCCTGACTCCGGGTATCATTCTTCCATGTCTGGCTTTGGGTATCGCGACTTTTATTATGCAGGCAAGTGAAAGTGTGATTTCCGTCTGCTTTAACAGCTCTCTGCAGAAATATGGCGGAGATATCGCGGTGGGAGCGATGACGATCCTTACAAGCGTCATGCAGTTTGCCATGCTGCCCCTCCAGGGTCTTGGACAGGGCGCGCAGCCTATTATCAGCTATAATTACGGAGCTGGCGACGCGGGAAGAGTTCAGGCGGCGTTTAAGCTGCTTTTGAAAGTCAGCCTGGGCTATGCGGCTCTTCTGTGGGGACTGGTCATGCTGATCCCGGGAGGATTTGCGTCTATGTTTACTTCAGATCCCCAACTGGTGGATTACACGAGAACCGCTCTTCGGATCTATATGGGAGCCATGGTCCTGATGGGAATTCAGATGGCCTGCCAGATGACGTTTAACGCTCTGGGAAAAGCGACGGAATCTATCATTGTAGCGGTAATGAGGAAGTTCGTACTTTTAATTCCGCTTATCTATATTATGCCGCATATTATGAGAGCGGACCAGACACTGGCCGTATATATGGCGGAGCCTATTGCGGATGTGATCGCGGTAAGCTTTACGGCGGTTCTGTTTTCCGTCCAGTTTCGGAAAATCATTAAGAGTATTCAGAAGGCATAAGAAAAGAGACAGCGGAAAGAAAGATATTATAAGGAGTGCGGGATGAAGATACTGGCGGATAAAAGGATCCGTATGGTGATATACAAAATAATTGCGGCAACACTGGTTTTTTGTCTGCTTTCCCTGTGCCTGACAGCCTTTGTGCCAAAAGCGGAGGCAGTATGTATACTGTTTGCCGGACTGGGAATTGTGATCCTGGCAATTTGCTGCAGATATTTCAGAGAACAGAACAGAATTATGGAAGAAGCATCGTCTGTGATCACAGAATATCTTTCCGGTAATCTTAAGGCACGTATTCCCTGCGAGGAGGAGGGAGAATTATACCGTCTGTTCCATGAAGTAAATTCCCTCGCCGCTGTTTTAAACGCAAAAATGGAAAAGGAACGCAGCTCCAGAGAATTTCTGAAAAATACGATTTCAGACATTTCCCACCAGCTTAAAACGCCATTGGCGGCACTGAATATCTATAACGGACTTCTTCAGGGAGAAACAGAAAACCTTCCGGAGCTGAATGAATTTGCGGTGCTGTCGGAAAAAGAACTGGAGCGGATAGAAACTCTGGTTCAGAATCTTCTGAAAATCGCAAAGCTTGACGCAGGATCTGTGGTTTTTGAAAAAAAACGGGAGAATTTGGCGGATCTGATGAAGGAGATTGAACTGCGCTTTGTATACAGGGCAAAAGTGGAGGGGAAAACGCTGACTGCGGAAGGAGAGGAGAATATTTTCCTGGACTGCGACAGGAGCTGGATGACGGAGGCGGTTGAAAATCTTGTAAAAAACGCTTTCGATCATACGAAAGAGGGCGATACTGTGGAAATCCGCTGGAAGCAGTCCGCGTCCATGATCCGCGTTACCATAAAAGACAGTGGAACCGGAATACATCCGGAAGACCTCCATCATATATTTAAGCGGTTTTACCGAAGCCGGTTTTCTCAGGATAAGCAGGGAATCGGGCTGGGCCTGCCGCTGGCAAAAATGATCGTGGAGGCCCATGGAGGCGTCATAGAAGTTTCCAGTACATTAGGAAAAGGTACGGAATTTATTCTCACATTCTGTCCTCAAACTCAGGATTCCTACAAAATTGTAGGGTGAAAGTCATTCTGCCGTAAGGTACAGGTGGTATTCTTCGGAAAAAGGAATAAGAAAGAGGTGCTTCAAAATGGATTTGTTAGAAGTTCAGTCAGTTTCAAAAACTTACGGCAGCGGTGAAACATCTGTCCGCGCACTGAAAAATGTCAGTTTTTCTGTCCAGAAGGGAGAATATGTGGCGATCGTAGGGGAATCCGGTTCCGGAAAAAGTACTCTGCTGAATATGATCGGAGCCCTGGACACGCCTGATTCCGGAAAGGTATGGATTGACGGAAGAGATATTTTCGCTATGGAGGAAAAGAAACTGACGGTCTTCCGCAGAAGAAATATTGGTTTTATCTTTCAGGCATTTAATCTGATCCCGGAGCTGACAGTGGAGCAAAACATGATTTTTCCCGTTCTGCTGGATTATCAGAAGCCGGATAAAGGATATCTGGAGGAGCTGCTTACAGTGCTGAACCTGAAGGAAAGGAGAAACCATCTTCCTGGACAGCTTTCCGGAGGACAGCAGCAGAGAGTTGCTATTGGCAGGGCGCTGATCACCCGCCCTTCGCTGATCCTTGCGGACGAGCCAACTGGAAACCTGGACTCCCAAAACAGCAGTGAGGTGATCGCCCTTCTGAAAAAAGCTTCCCGGAGATTTGCGCAGACAATCATTATGATCACCCACAACAGAAGTATTGCGCAGGCAGCGGACAGGGTTCTTCAGGTTTCTGACGGTGAGCTTACAGATCTGGGGAGATGCTATCAGTGAAATCCGGAGCTGTTTCTACGCTCAGTCTTGAAATTCCCATGATTTAATATTATAATCAGACATATAAAAGAGTGTTAGGAACATATTAAATTTAAGGAGGAATCCAAACATGATTACCTGGAATAACTTAGACACCCTTGCTTCCTATAAGAAGCTTTTTGAAGTGGAAAAAGTAAACCTTGCGGAAGCGATGAGCGGAGAAAACGGCGCGGAACGTGTCAGAAAGTACAGTGTGCCCATGGCGGAAGGACTTGCCTACAATTTTGCGGCAAAGCAGGTGGACGATAAAGTACTGGATGGTTTAAAGGAGCTTGCAGAAGAAGCGCAGCTTACGGAGAAATTCGAGGCTCTCTATAATGGAGAGGTTATCAATACGGGAGAAAAACGTCTGGTTCTTCATCATCTGACAAGAGGACAGCTTGGAAATACCGTTGAGGCGGACGGCGTTGACAAGCGTGCGTTCTATGTGGAACAGCAGAGAAAGATCGCCGAGTTTGCACAAAAGGTACATAAAGGCGAGATTACCAACGGAGCAGGCGAGAAATTTACTACTGTTGTCCAGATCGGTATCGGCGGAAGCGATCTCGGTCCCCGGGCAATGTATCTGGCACTGGAAAACTGGGCGAAGAAAAACAATGCGTTTAAGATGGAGGCCAGATTTATAAGCAACGTAGATCCGGACGACGCGGCTGCAGTTCTGTACGGTATCGACGTGGCTCATTCTATTTTTATCCTGGTATCAAAATCCGGAACAACGCTTGAAACCCTGACAAACGAGTCTTTTGTAAAAGACGCTCTTTCCAGAGAAGGACTGGATCCCTCCAAACATATGATCGCTGTTACCAGTGAAACTTCTCCTCTTGCAAAGAGCGACGATTATCTGGCGGCTTTCTTTATGGACGATTATATCGGCGGACGCTATTCCTCCACTTCTGCCGTAGGCGGAGCCGTATTATCCCTTGCGTTTGGACCCGAGGTGTTCTCGCAGTTCCTGGAGGGCGCTGCTGCTGAAGATAAGACAGCGTTGAATGAAGATGTATTAGAGAATCCGGCTATGCTGGACGCTCTGATCGGCGTATATGAGAGAAACGTGCTGAAATATCCAAGCACCGCTGTTCTTCCGTATTCCCAGGCGCTGAGCCGTTTCCCGGCCCACCTGCAGCAGTTGGATATGGAGTCCAACGGCAAGTCCGTAAACCGTTTCGGACAGCCGGTAGATTATGTGACAGGTCCGCTGATTTTCGGAGAACCGGGAACAAACGGCCAGCATTCTTTCTATCAGCTTCTCCATCAGGGAACAGATATTGTTCCGCTTCAGTTTATTGGCTTCAGACATAACCAGATGGATACAGACGTTGTGATCCAGGAAAGCACAAGCCAGCAGAAGCTCTGCGCTAATGTTGCGGCGCAGATCATGGCTTTTGCCTGCGGAAAAGCAGATGAAAATCTTAATAAGAATTTTGAGGGAGGGCGTCCTTCCAGCATCATTATCGGCGATCAGGTCAATCCCCGTTCCCTGGGCGCGCTTCTGGCGCATTTTGAGAACAAGGTAATGTTCCAGGGCTTTTTGTGGAATCTGAACAGCTTTGACCAGGAAGGCGTTCAGCTTGGAAAGGTACTTGCGAAGCGCGTACTTGCCCATGAGACGGACGGCGCGCTGAAAGTATACAGCGATCTTCTGAACATATAAAGATATAGTATTACAGCGCCGCCGGATGGGAGTTTCCACCGGCGGCGTTCTTTTACAGGGGGAACGCTTTGAAAATTGCGGTATGTGATGACGAAAAAATTTTTTCGGAAATGATGAGAGAAGTCCTGGAACAGTATTTCCGCAGTCTGGATGTGGAGATACGGACATTCTCGTCCGGAACCGCGCTCCTGCGCGAAGTAAAGAAGGATCCTTACGCGTATTTCTGCATTTTTCTGGATATTGAAATGCCCGTGCTTTCCGGTATCGAGACGGCAGAGGAACTGAAAAAAGAAAGGATTTCCGTTCCTGTGATACTTCTTACCAGCCATGAGGAATATGCGCTGAGAGGTTACGAGGTAGGAGCGTTTCGTTTTCTGGTGAAGCCGGTAAATATGGAAAAACTTCACCACGCGCTGGAGGCGGTGGAAAAGCAGAAAATGCTGGATCAAAGACTGATCGTCAGCCAGGATGGGAGAGATTTTTACCTCCCTATGAATCAGATTCTTTACTTTAAAAGTGAAAATGTGTATATAGTGATTTATACGGAGACTGGCCGTTATCTGATACGGAAAAAGCTGAAAGAACAGTGCAGGGAACTGCCTGGGCTTCATTTTTTCCAGGTCCACAGGAGTTATATCGTTAATATGTCAAGAGTGCGGGCTTATAATGGAAAAGAAGTAACGCTTACAGACGGAACCAGGATCCCTGTGGGAAGAGGGCGCAGAGCCGCCTTTCAGGAAGCGGCCGCCCGGTTTCTGAGAGAGTGCGGATAAATCCGGAGGAAAAATATGGAGGGACCGGTTTTACTTTCTATTGTTCATAACTGTATATCGGCGGCGGAGATTCTCCTTGCGCTTTTGGGAATAAAGCGGGTTGTATATCTGGAGGCTCCTCTTTCATGTCAAAAGAGCGCAGTGACCTACCTGGCCGCTTTTTTTCTGACTGCTTTTGCAGGACAGATACTCTTTCCGGATTCCGAAAGCATGGCTGTTCTGGCGGCTTTGATTTTTTTCTGCGTACATATTTTTCTGACAAGAAAGAGACGCAGGCTGCCCGGGGTAGGGCTGCTGTTTCCTGCCATGGGATATCTGACAGGGCTGCTGGCTTTGTTCTATGGAATTCCATATACCTTTGGGAATTATCCGCAGAACGGTATCTGGATTTATATAATTGACGGAATATTCTGGGCGGGAGCGGCAGCGGCGTATTGCGGCAGGGAAAAGATAAACCAGGTGCTTCGGCTTGACGCGCCTTACAGGAAGCTGGGAACATGGGAGAGACGGTTCCTGCATATCTGCGGACTGTTTCTTCTTGTTATAGGATTTATGATCATTGGCGTGAAAGAAACAGGAATGGAGGAAGACGCTTCCAGGATTTTTGCAGGTTTCGGCAGCTTTGCGGTGATCCTTCTGGAAATTTCCGCAGTAATCCTGATCCATCAGGAAAATCAAAAAGATTATTTTCAGTACATGACAACGGTGGGAGAACACTATCTGAAGACGGAGCTGAACCATTTCCGGGCATATCAGGAAAGGGAAGAAAAAATACGAAGATTCCGCCATGATATAAATAACCATCTTCTTTGCCTGAAAGAGCTTACCGGATGCGGCGACCTAGAAAAAGCGAAGGAATACATCCTGGAACTGCAGACAATACTGGGAGAGAGCAGACAGGATTTTTATACAGGAAATGAAATCGCGGATGCCATACTGAATGAAAAAAATATACTGGCCAGGGCCGGGAATATTGAAATAAAGCTGGAGGGGAAAATGCAGGACTCATCCGGCGTGCAGGCAACGGATATGTGTATACTTTTCGCCAATGCTCTGGATAATGCGCTGGAGTATCTGAACCGGCAGGAGAAAGATACAAAATGGATATCTATAGAGATCAGGCAGCAGGGAAAGATGCTGACTTTTATTTTTCAGAATCCGGTTTACGAAAACGTGATCTTTTCGCCGGGGACCACCGCAAAGGAAGAAAAGGAAGAGCATGGCCTGGGGATCCTGAATATGATGTATGCCGTGAAAAAATATAGAGGAAGTCTTCACAGAGAAATCCGGAAGAAGCACGGCATTATGATTTACAGTCTGGAAATACTTCTTTTTTTGCCGGAAGATTCTGTTTCATAACGTTTACAACAGGGAGAGCGCTGTTTACAACAAAAAATGGCGGCTCTCCTTCCTTTTGCTTTATAGTAGGAAAAAACAAAAGTAAAGGGGAAGAACACGGATGAAGAAAAAGCTGAAAAAACAGATAAACCAGACGGTAAGAAGTGTTTTCATTTATTACCTGATCCTTGTGGGCGTTTCTTTTCTGTATATTTTATGGAAAAGTACAGTGGTTTCGGGACAGACGGGAGCGGGCGTGTTTTCCGGGCAGATGATGAAATACGCTGCGGATAAGGCGGGTATTCTCAGTCTTGCGGGTACTGCGGCCGGACTTTTTTATATGGCTGTCAGATACAGAAAAACGAAAGATATCCGGCACATGCTCCGTTCAAAGAACCCCATGACAATCCGGGCATTTCTGGCGGTGTTCTGCGTGTTTATGTCGTGTCAGGTAGTGTTTGGAATCGCAGCGGCTCTTGCGGAACTGATTCTGAATCCTTTTGGATATACGCTGTCCAAAGCGGCTGAGAATGCTTCCGCAGTCAGCACTACGTTTTCCCTGTTTTTTTACAGCACACTGGCGGGGCCTGTAGCGGAGGAACTGGTTTTCCGCGGATATATCATGAGAAGACTGCTGCCCTTCGGAAAGAAATTCGCCATTGTTATATCGGCCGTGCTGTTCGGGCTGATACATGGAAACTTTCTTCAGGGAAGCTATGCCGTGGGGGCAGGACTGGTGCTGGGGTATATAGCGGTAGAATACTCCATGAAATGGTCTGTTGTGATCCATATTCTGAACAATCTGGTATTTTCTGATCTGATGGGAAGATTGTCAGAGGTGACGGCGGAGCCCTTAAAGTCTGTACTTGCCGGTGGGATTCCCGCTGCGTTTTTTGCGGCGGCATGTGTGGTTCTTGTTCTGAACAGGGGCAGAATTAAAACCTGGAGGGAAAATAACCGTATTGGAAAAAAATATTGCCTTTATGCATTTACATCTGTATGGATGATCCTTTTTATTATCATGGAAGTCATGACGGCAATGAATGGTGTAAGCAAAATTAGTTGATTATCTTGAAAAATGCTTGATTTACAGGCATATTCGCAGGTTTGCAGATTGATTTTACTACTCATTTACTACTTTTAACGAATTGAGCCTTGATATGCAAAAGCACCTGCGAAGCTGCCG
>DXGV01000060.1 GCA_019113745.1 Candidatus Blautia intestinavium | reverse complement strand
AGTTGCTCATCATTTCCCGAAGAGCTGCTTTTTGTGGGGTATCCTTTTTTCTTGCCATAAAATAAACCTCCAAACTGGTAAGTCTATCTTACATCAGTTTGAAGGTTTACACAAACTTTGGGATACTCCCTGTCCCGTCACAAATTATTTTTCTTATCTTATTTTTCATTCTTAAATTTTTATTTTCAAATCACCGTCGTAGATACCAACTGGAATTTCGTCTGTGAAATCATACATACTTGCATCCCCGCAATCGAAAAGATATACCATAACTTTTTCCTTTTCAGGATCTACAATCCAGTATTCACGGACTCCGGCGGTCCGGTATTTAAACAGTTTTGTAAAATAATCCATCCTTTTACTTCCCGGAGAAACAATTTCTACAATCCAATCCGGAGCTCCGTTACATCCCCGCTCGTCCAGTTTTGACGGATCGCATACTACTGAAATGTCTGGTTCTACATAAGTTCGGTCGTCTTCGTTAAGAAAAACTGCAAATGGTGCTATATCTACCTCACATGAACCGTTATTCACGTCAATATAATCGGAAATCTTTCGATACATTGATCCTAATATTCTTTGATGTGTTCTTCCAGGCGCAGCCAGCATATACATATCACCGTCAATCAGCTCTGCCCTAGTTCCTTCTGGAAGTGCGTAAATATCCTCTACCGTATATTTTTTCTCCTGTTCGTACGCCATAAACTATCGCCCTTTTTCTGCTTCACTTACGGATACTTGACAAAAGCTGAAATAATTAGCCCGCCGCCCAAACCCAATCCAGTTTCTAAAATTAACGTCCTTAATACCAATCGATCTTGCGAATTACCAAAAAAAGTTTTACACATTTCAGCTTTGCTATCGAATCCTCTTTTAATAAATATCACTATTCTTCTTTCTTTAAAGCGCATTTCTTAACCTCTTTTCTGAATTATAGCACAATATTAATGAATTTGCCAGAAGATACTACACATCTTCCCCCATCAATTTCCTGGTTTTCTTTTCGACTTCTTTTAAAATATCATGTTTGGTTATACCTCGTCCTCTGGCTACAATCTCTGAAGATATTGCTACATGCGTAAGCTCCTCGATAAGATTCTTTCGGACTTCGGGAGTAATCTCTCCATCCATAACCCCTTGCTTATATCTAGAATATCATATCTCTATTATCTACATAGCTTTCTCCTGTTTCAAATAATACGTTTTTCCTGTCTGAATAAATTCTTATCATATCATAAAAGAGAATGTTTATGTTGCGAGATCCACCTCTTCATTGTCATTTCACAGGGATAGTCTTCATACCCCAAAGTTTCCGGCGTAATAACCCGATCAACCACGCCGTTTATTATCTCCGCTTCATAATGTTTATGTGGATACAATCCCTCTGGTAATTTCCTATGGATCTCTCCGCATCCCTCGCATCGAAAACGGGGAACATATAAATATTTCTTAATCCCTGACTTCCCTTTCTGTATCCTTTTTACCGTGTCATGATACTTTGCCGTTGCTCCGCACGATTTGCATTTTGAATTATTTTCTCTGTTCATATAAAAATTTTTTATCCTAGATTAGTTTTGACCCTTACCTAAAAACAAGACAATCATATATAATCACAAAAAATAATTCAAGAAGGAGCGATAAAGATGTTAGTGAAATGTCCAGAATGCGAATTGCAGGTAAGCGATAAGGCGTTGTCCTGCCCTCATTGCGGCTATCCTATGTCCGGGGGTGCACGGTCAAAACGACCCAGAAAGCCAAACAAAAGAAGGCGTCTGCCTAATGGGTTTGGTCAGATAAGTGAAATAAAAAACAGAAGGCTTAGAAAACCCTTTCAAGTCATGGTCACTGTAGGAAAAACACCAACAGGGAAATGTATATGCAAGCTTCTGAAACCACAATCCTATTTTTCTACATACAACGAAGCCTATGAAGCTCTTGTGGAATATCATAAGAACCCGTATGATCTGGATGACTCGATGACAGTTAAGGAGTTGTATGAAAAATGGTCCGAGGAATATTTCAAGACTCTGAAATCAGTTTCAAGCGAGCGGACAATCACTTCAGCGTGGGCGTACTGCGGATCCATATATAATATGAGAGCCCGTGACGTTCGGGCAAGACATTTAAAAGGATGCATGGAAGAAGGCACAGCGATTATAAAAGGCGAAACCCGTCATCCCTCCGCCGGAACCAAGTCCCGGATGAAATCGCTTTTTAACCTGATGTTTGATTATGCTCTGGAATATGAGATCGTTGAGAAAAACTACGCCCGGACCTTCAACATTTCCCAGGATGTCATTGATGAAAAAGAACAGGCCCGAAGAGGACACCTGCCGTTCTCAGATGAAGAGATAAATAAATTATGGGAAAATATCAATAAAGTACAGTATACAGATGTGATCCTGATCCAATGCTATTCCGGATGGAGGCCACAGGAATTAGGCTTGATCCGTCTCGAAGATGTAGACCTGGAAGACTGGGTATTCTCCGGAGGATTAAAGACAGACGCCGGACGCAACCGGAAAGTCCCTATCCACACAAAAATAAGAGGGCTTGTTCTGAAAAGATATGACGAAGCCCAAAAAATCGGCAGCGAATATCTGATAAACTGCACAGACACCCATACGCACCGGAGCAGTCATATGTTTACTTATGATAAATACAGGGCGAGGTTTGATAAAATAAAAAAGGCCCTGGAATTAAATCCGGAGCATCGTTGTCATGACGGCCGTATGCACTTTATCACACAGGCGAAAAAATACGGCGTTGATGAATATGCCATCAAATATATGGTGGGCCACGCGATCACCGATCTGACTGAGCGTGTGTATACCAAAAGAGAATTTGACTGGCTGAAAGATGAGATTGAAAAAATAAAATAAGATATCTTAGATGCAGGAGTGTGATGCAGGAATAGTGTAGGAGTAATGCAGGAGTAACCTGTTTTACCCCTATTTTGACTACTTTGCACCACACCCTGAAACCCTTGATGTTTTAATCGGATGTTCCCGGCACTAACCTTGAACGGCCTGCTGCCGTTCTCGCCAAGTGCCGGGAACGATCTCGCACTAAACTCAGACTTCGCCTAAAGGCTCGTCTTCGCTAAGTTGCTTTCGATCAGAATTTGCCAGCTTTTGCAGCTTCCTCAACAGAAACCGCAACAGCTACAGTCATACCAACCATGGGATTGTTTCCTGCACCGATCAGACCCATCATTTCTACGTGAGCCGGAACGGAGGATGAGCCTGCAAACTGAGCGTCGGAGTGCATACGTCCAAGTGTATCAGTCATACCGTAGGAAGCAGGTCCTGCTGCCATGTTGTCCGGATGAAGGGTACGTCCTGTACCGCCGCCGGATGCAACAGAGAAGTATTTCTTGCCTTTTTCGTTGCATTCTTTCTTATAAGTACCTGCAACGGGATGCTGGAAACGTGTGGGGTTAGTGGAGTTACCGGTGATGGAAACGTCAACGCCCTCTTTCCACATGATAGCAACGCCTTCCTGCACGCTGTTTGCGCCGTAGCAATTTACTTTCGCGCGAAGTCCCTCAGAATAGGATTTGCGGAATACTTCTTTTACTTCGTTTGTATATGGATCATACTCTGTTTCTACATATGTAAAGCCGTTGATACGGGAAATAATCTGAGCAGCGTCTTTTCCAAGACCATTCAGGATAACGCGGAGCGGTTTTTGACGAACCTTATTGGCTTTCTCAGCGATACCGATAGCGCCCTCTGCTGCCGCGAAGGACTCATGACCTGCCAGGAAGCAGAAGCACTCTGTTTCTTCTTCCAGAAGCATTTTGCCCAGGTTTCCATGTCCAAGACCTACTTTACGTGTATCTGCAACCGAACCCGGGATACAGAATGCCTGAAGGCCTTCTCCGATTGCCGCCGCTGCGTCTGCCGCTCTTCTGCAGCCTTTCTTGATCGCAATAGCCGCGCCTGTGATATATGCCCAGCATGCGTTCTCGAAGCAGATCGGCTGGATTCCCTTGATCTGATCGTATACGTTCAGGCCGGCGTCTTTGGTGATTTTCTCAGCTTCTTCCAGAGAAGCGATTCCGTAGCTGTTTAAAACAGAATTGATCTTGTCAATTCGTCTCTCATATGATTCAAATAAAGCCATTTACTTATCCTCCTGATTTATCATCTAATAATATCTAAAACGATTACTCTTTTCTCGGGTCGATGATCTTCACTGCGTCGTCAACACGTCCGTACTGACCTTTTGCTTTTTCCCATGCAGTGTTCGGATCGTCGCCTTTTTTGATGAAATCAGTCATTTTGCCAAGGCTTACGAACTGATAACCGATGATTTCATTATCCTCATCCAGTGCGATACCTGTTACATAGCCTTCTGCCATTTCCAGATAACGAGGTCCTTTTTTCAGAGTTCCGTACATTGTACCAACCTGAGAGCGAAGTCCTTTTCCAAGATCCTCAAGACCGGCGCCTACCGGAAGTCCATCCTCAGAGAATGCGGACTGGGAACGTCCGTAAACGATCTGCAGGAACAGCTCTCTCATAGCTGTATTAATCGCATCACAAACCAAGTCTGTGTTCAGTGCTTCCATAACAGTAAGGCCCGGAAGGATCTCGGAAGCCATAGCTGCGGAATGAGTCATACCGGAACATCCGATGGTCTCTACCAGAGCTTCCTGGATGATACCCTCTTTTACATTCAGAGTCAGCTTGCAGGCGCCCTGCTGCGGTGCGCACCAGCCAACACCGTGTGTCAGACCGGAAATATCTTTAACTTCTTTTGCCTGTACCCATTTCGCTTCTTCCGGGATTGGAGCAGCGCCATGATGAACGCCCTGTGCCACTGGACACATTTCTTCTACTTCGCGTGAATAAATCATTGTAAAACTCCTTTCAAGTATAGATTTACTATAATGTTGTTAAAAAAAATCCTAACAACCTGAGAATATTTTCTCATAAAACCTTCCAATAGTCCAGTCAAATTTTGTAAAAAAATCAAGTCTTTTCTCGTCAGTCCTCACATTTCAGAATACCCTGATAAAACTCATCCATTTCTTTCCTGGTGGGATAAACGCCGATGTAGATCTGATTTCCCATGATTCAGGGAGCTGACGGAGACTTATCCTTTTTGTTCTCTTCTTCATACAAAAGCGTTTCCATAAAGAAGGGAATCTGTCTCTCCCAGCTTGCCTCACAGTGGGTTCCTCCCGGAACGATCCGCCCTGTCAAAAGCACTTTCTTCTGGATCAGCGCCGAAACCACAGCCGCCAGGTCTTTCCGGATACCGGGACGGAAATCCATCTCCCTGGAACCGTAGTCCATATAAACCAGCGTATCCGGCTGGATCTTTACTCTCCGTATCATCTGTTCCAGCTTCGCGGGAGCCGTCCATATAGAAGGTGATAGAGCCGCAGCCTTACTGAACACATGATTGTACTGCGTCACTCCGTAAAGACTCATCAGGCCGCCCATGGAGCTGCCTGCGATATAAGTGTGGGCCCTGTCCGGCAGGGTGCGGAATTTACGGTCGATCTCCGGTTTAAAACTATGTACCAGCCACTCCATGGTGATATGGCCCCGCGCTGTAATGTCTCCGCACTGGCTGTCCTTAAAGCTGAAGGGCGCATATTCCTTCAGCCTCCCGTGATCCGGGCTGTGATTACATTCCACAGCCGCGACAATAATCTGTGTCTCCGTCCGGTCAAGGTACTCCTTCAGCCCCCAGCTCTTTCCGTATGTAGCGTCGGAATCAAAAAACACATTATGTCCGTCAAACATATACAGGACAGGATAACGAGTCTCCGGATTCTCTTTATAAGAGTCCGGAAGGTAAACATATGCGCTGCGCTCTTCGTTTCCGGTAAGCTCCGGAATAGTAATCTTCCACTTATTCACCATAGGCTCTCCCTCCTTTTTTACTTTAATATATCACAGTAAAAGAGTTCTGGCAATCCCCGGGCAGATATGGTAAACTGGAAAAAAACACAAAAGGAGACTCATATGACGGAACATCTTCCCCCTTCTTTTCTTCCCTCCCGTTTTCAGGTTTTAAGCGGAAGCGGACTGAAACTTATCGCCATTATCACCATGCTGATCGACCACACCGCGGCTGTGCTTCTGAGCATTTATCCCCCGGCCATGACGCCGCTTTTTTATATTGGGGACAGGGGCTACAGTGCATACCGGCTATGTCGTGATATCGGCAGGATCGCCTTTCCTATTTTCTGTTTTCTGCTGATCGAGGGATTTCTTCATACGCGGAACCGCTGGAGATATGGACGGAATCTTTTTCTTTTTGCACTGATTTCAGAGATTCCCTGGAACTTTATGTTTACAGATACGTGGACTTATGTAAAGCAGAATGTATTTTTTACATTGTTTCTGGGATATCTTGGATTCTGTGCCATCGAGCATTTCCGCGATGTCTCCTGGAAACAGTTTCTCTGCCTTCTGGCCCTTCTTTTCATCTCCATAAAGCTGAACGCGGATTATGGATGGAAAGGATACGTCTTTCTTTTACTTATGTATCTTCTCAGGGAAGAGAAGGCAATGCAGGCGATTGTGGGAAGCTGCTGGCTTTCTTATGAGTGGAAAGCCTGCTTTGCTTTTCTCCCAATTAATATGTACAATGGAAAACGTGGCTTTGTGAAGGGAAAAATATCCAAATATTTTTTCTATGTATTCTATCCCCTTCACATTACCATCCTGGTGATACTGCGCCGCCTGCTTTTCTGAAACGCGGTGGCGCAGATATTTCCATGCATTTCATTTTTTCTTTACGATCTCTCCGGCCTTCTTGTAGATACTGTCTGCCGGCACGCAGCCCCTTACCGGAGAAAGGGGATAAATATTGGTGTTCCTTCCGATAACAGTTCCGGGGTTCAGAACAGAGCCGCAGCCAACCTCTACATGATCTCCCAGCATAGCCCCGAATTTTTTCAGTCCTGTCTCAATCTTTTCCTCCCCGTTCTTTACCACTACCAGCTTCTTGTCTGATTTTACATTGGAACAGATAGAGCCTGCACCCATATGGGATTTATAACCCAGAACGGAATCTCCCACATAATTATAATGAGGAACCTGAACGCTGTTAAACAGCACTACATTTTTCAGTTCAGTAGAATTTCCCACAACGGAACCTTCTCCTACAATAGCGTTTCCGCGGATAAAGGCGCAATGGCGGATCTCTGCGTTTTTCCCGATGACAGCCGGCCCGTTGATACAGGCGGTAGGCGCTACTTTGGCAGATTTCGCGATCCAGATATCTCCTTCTCTATATTCATACTCTTCCGGGCTAAGGGACGCTCCCAGTTTTTTTATAAAAGCGCCGATTTCCGGGAGAACCTCCCAAGGATACTCCTTGCCCTCAAAAAGTTCTTTTGCGATCGTCTCGTTAAGATCCAGCATATTTTCAATGGCAAACTCTTTCACTTTTCATTTCCTCCTTGTTTTGCAGAAGCTTTTGGCTTCTTTTTATAATATTGGGCGGCAGCGTCAAAAAACTGCCGCAGGGCGTACTGATAGCTGCTTCTCTCCACCTGTTCTGTACGGACGCGGACAAAACGCTCCAGCTTATCCATATATTCCTGAGAGGTAATACTGCCCTGTGCCACATAAGTCAGGCCCTTCTCCCAGCTTGCCGTAAGTTCAGGATTCAAAAGCTGCCGGATAGAGCAGTTCACCACGTCGAAAATCATTTCTCCCAGAAGTGTAGGTGTGATCACCTGGGTCTTTTTATTGAGAGACAGATATTTAATGGTAAACAGCTTCTTCAGGATTTCCGCTCTTGTGGCGCTTGTCCCGATGCCGCTTCCCTTGATCTGGGCCCTCAGCTCCTCATCCTCGATCAGTTGGCCCGCGTTTTCCATGGCAAGTATCATAGAACCGGAATTGTAGCGCTTCGGCGGAGAAGTTTCTCCCTCTTTGATATCCAGAGAGTCTACTGTCAGTATATCATTCTTTTTCAGCTTCTGCAACGCTCCCAGAAGAGCCCCGCCGCAGGATATCTCTTTACTCTCTTCCTGTTCTGTATTTTTCTCAGTCTGCGAAATCCGCTGGGAAGAAAAGGAATTCGCGGCAATTTTCAGATATCCCTCGTCCTGTAGCACCCGGAAAGAGGAAAAGAAGGCTTCCTTCTGCATAGATGTCACAAGACTGACCTTCTGGTAAACTGCAGGAGGATAAAAAATACACAAAAAACGCCGGACGATCGTCTCGTACACTCTCTGGGAAGTAAGAGAAAGCGTATGCAGCCCGTTCAGTCCCTGGCCTGTGGGAATGATCGCGTAATGGTCCGTGATCTGTTTATCATTAACATAGCGGGTCTTTGCAATGGTTTTATAAGTACCTGACGCCAGGATCTCCTCCGCAGCGTTCCCTGTCTGGGAATACCGTTTCAGTCCGGAAATATTTTTATAGATCTCCTTCGCCACGGCGCCTGACAATACCCGGGCGTCTGTCCTTGGATAAGTGACCAGTTTCTTTTCATAAAGCTCCTGGACGATCTTCAACGTCTCGTCCGGGCTGATCTTAAAGAGCCTGGATGAAACGTTCTGAAGCTCCGCCAGATTAAAAAGAAGGGGCGGATTTTTCTTTTCTTTTTTTCGTTCAACCTTCTCCACCCGGCAGTTCAGAGGCGTTTGGGCGCTGAGGATGCTGATCAGCTCTTCTGCGTCCTTTTTCTCTTTAAATCCGTTTTCCTTATATAAGCGGGGAGACTGGAAATACCGGCTTCCCTCCACAGCTCTCCACTCTCCCTCAAAGCTTTCTCCCTCCAGGGAAATTTTGCTCAGCACCCGGTAAAAAGGCGTTTTTACAAAAGACCGTATTTCTCTTTCTCTGCGCACCACCATTCCCAATACACAAGTCATCACCCTTCCCACGGAAATGGCCTGATATTTTGATCTTAAATAATTGGAAACACTGTTTCCGTACCGCAAAGTCAGGACTCTGGAAAAATTGATTCCCATAAGGTAATCCTCCTTTGCGCGCAGATAAGCGGAAGCGGAAAGGTTGTCGTAAGCGGACAGATCCTTTGCCTCCCGGATTCCTCTCAGGATCTCTTCCTCTGTCTGGGAATCGATCCACACTCTTTTCTGTTTTTTATTTTTAACCCCGGCCATCTGGGCTACAAGACGGTAGATATATTCTCCTTCCCGTCCGGAGTCTGTACAGACGTAGATTGTCTCCACATCGGGACGGTTCAGAAGTCCCTTCACGATCTGAAACTGCTTCTGTACGCCGGGGATCACTTCATATTTAAATTCGCGCGGCAAAAAAGGCAGGGTATCGAAACTCCACCTTTTATACTTTTCATCGTATTTTTCCGGATAGCTCATAGTGACCAGGTGTCCTACACACCAGGTCACTATACTGTCTTCCGACTCCAGATATCCGTCTTTTCTCTGCCCGTTGATTTTTAATGCTTTTGCAAATTCCTGCGCCACGCTGGGCTTCTCTGCTATGTATAACGCTTTTGTCATAATCTTACTGATCTGCACTCATCTTTCTCAGCGGCCACGCAAGAAGCAGCGCGCCGCCTGCCATATTGCCAATGGTGACCACAAGCATACTTTTCAGCATTGCTCCTGCGGAAAGTCCCGGCACCATCGCAAAGCCCACCGTAAAGATTGCCATATTTGCGATACAGTGCTCGAATCCGCTTATTACAAAGCCTGAGATACACATGACGATCATCAGAAATTTCGCCGCCTCGCTCTTCAGCTTAATGCCGCAGAGTACTCCGAGACAGACGAAGAAGTTACATAAAATTGCACGGAAAAACATCTGGCCTACCGGAATGGAAAGTTTCGTCTCCATGATCCCGGCAAAATAATCCTGAGTACCGGAGGCACCCGCCCAGACGAAAATCAGGGATAAGATCACACATCCAACAAAGTTTCCGATATAGCTGACGATCCAGATCTTACCTGCGTCCTTCCATGCTACTTTCTTATCAAACGCACCAAACGCCATTACCAGGTTATTTCCGGTAAAAAGCTCTCCTCCCACAAGCGAAATCAGAAGTACGGCAATGGAAAAAACAACGGCGCTTAAAAACTTGCCCCAGGCAGGGAGCTCATTGGAAGAGAAAACATTTCCCACCACATTGGAAAAAATCATCGCAACACCAATGAAGAATCCCGCCATCACCGCTCTTACAAAATATTTTCCGGCGTTGGACGCCAAAAGGCCTGCCTTTCCTGCCGCCGCATTTGAGATCTTCTGTACATCTTCATAATTCAAAGTCAAACACCTCCTGGAACTATGCCAGACGCGGTGCAGTAGCTGCTGAAATGATGCACATAAATCAACGATTGTTAAGATTATAACACTTTCTGGTTTCGCGCACAATATTTTTTGTTAATTTTTTATCATACTTTTCCCAAAAAGGAATAGCAGTTGCCGTTTCCTTTCCGCACAAATCCGTACATGGCGACGCCATGGTTTTTGGCAAGCTTTACAGCTTCCCCGGTAACGGCCGCTCTGGAAACGACGGTGGAAATACCTGCCCGGATAATCTTGGCCAGATAATCTCCGGATATCCTTCCGCTTGTAAATACAACCGTCTCTTCAAGGGGCAGCCCCTTTTTCAGAGCCCAGCCAACCGCTTTATCCAGCGCGTTATGGCGGCCCACGTCCTCAAACCGGCAGGCAATCTGTCCATGAAGATACAAAGAGCAACAGTGAGCGCAGCCCGTATCACGGAAAAGCTCCCCGGGATCTTCAAAAATTTCATCCGCCATCCGGAAAAGCCGGGACATTTCTGACATTTCTCTGCCGCGCTTCATTTCGTCCGATTCTTCATTTTCCGGGACAGCATTGTCCCGTCTCTCTTTTTGTTCCGAAGAAGCGAATACCCATCCGGCCCTGGAAAAAGAAGTGATTTTACTACTCAGAGAAACATGGATCTCCCCCTGGTCCCGCAAAATCCGGATATTTTTTATCTGTTTCTTATCCCGTATCATACCCTCGGTGTACAGGCGCCCAAGGATCAGTTCTTCCAGAAACTCCGGCGTACAGTTCAGGGAAAACATTTTCTCCCCGTTTATTTTCACAGATAAATGCCTTTCCACAGCCACCTCGTCCTCTGTCGGAAAGATTTCTCCATTTTTTATCTTCAAAATCTGTACGGTTTGTTTTTTCATAGACTTGTCCCTGCCTTTCTCCAGATCCATCCTCGGATCAAGCTGATATGCGGCGCAGAATTTTCCCGGAACTATTGAAAACATTTTTTCTCTCTGTTATAATAACAGCGTTTGGGTGTCGATGGGCAACTGGTGTGCCCCCTGGTCTTCAAAACCTGTGCTGGACGTTAACAGCGCCCTGGGTGAGTTCGATTCTCACAGGCACCCGCCAGATAAGATTTAAAATCATTCAGCTCTTCTTCGGATATTGTCCGCATGTCAAGAATTACCCTGTTGTTTTTTATATGTGCAATAATCGGTACAGGAAGCTCTGCCAGACGGCGTGCGAACTCTTCTGCGTTTTCCCCTTTCGGCTCTATCACTACCGCGCAGCTTGGGATTTCTTCCAGGGGCATGGAACCTCCCCCAAGCATGGAGATGCTTTTTTCAACCGTAACCGTATTTTCCTGGTTCCGTGAGGAGATTTCCCAGGCGGTTTCCTGGGCCTGGGCCCATAATTCATCTGTGCTTCTGGACAGCATTTTTAATACGGGAATATTTTCACAGGCTTCTTCCTCGTTCAGACATTCCCGGAAAGTAGCTGCCAGAGCGGCGATAGTACACTTGTCCAGACGGAAGGCGCGCATAAGCGGATGTTCCTCCATCTCTTTTATATATGACTGTTTCCCCGCGATTATTCCTGCCTGTGGTCCTCCCAGAAGCTTATCTCCGGAAAAGCAGACAATATCCGCGCCTTTCTGAAGGATCTCCTGCACCGTAGGTTCGTGGGAAAGGCCGAATTTTTCCAGATCCGTCAAAACGCCGCTTCCCAGATCCACGATCACCGGGATATGATATTTTTTCCCAAGAGCGGCCAGTTCCTCCACTGAAACCTCTTCCGTAAATCCCAGTATTTTATAATTGCTGGTATGAACTTTAAGAAGAGCTCCTGTATTCTCTGTAACAGCCTTTTCATAATCTCTGATCCTGGTACGGTTTGTACAGCCTGTCTCCTTCAGGACGGCGCCGCTTTGTTCCATAACTTCCGGAATCCGGAAACGGCCTCCGATCTCGATCAGTTCCCCGCGGGAAACGATCACTTCTTTTCCTCTGGCAAGGGCGCTTAAAATCAGCGTCACCGCCGCCGCGTTGTTATTTACGGCAACAGCAGCCTCCGCCCCCGTAACCCGGCTGATCAGTTTTGCATAATGCTCCTGCCGCTTTCCCCGCTTTCCTTCAGAAAGGTTATATTCCAGATTGGAATAGCCGCTCATCGCATCCAGCACCGCCGCCATCTGCTTTTTACCTAATGGCGCGCGCCCCAGGTTTGTGTGAAGTATGATTCCTGTAGCGTTAAATACTCTCCTGAGAGAAAGCTGTGATTCCTCCTCCAGACGGAGAGCAGCCTGCTCCGCGATCTTCTCCGCAGAGGGAATCAGCCCGGACGGGATAAGATTTTTCATGCCGTCATATTCCGCCGTTTCCCCAGCTTCATCTCTACTAACGTTTGACCATGGCTCAGACAGTATCTTCCGCCGCAGACAGTCCAGTTCCTCCCGCACTGCCCGGAGAACTTCCTTTTTTCCGTATATCATACAGAGTTCCCGGACGCCTTCTTCTTTCAGAAGGTCATCCACTCTGGGTAACTTTCTCAAAATCAAATTCTTATCCATTTCCTCACTCCTGCCGCATTTACTGCGGCAATAAAGGGATACCTTTGGTATTTCCTCACTCCTGCCGCACTTGCTGCGGCAATAAAGGGATACCTTTTATACAAATATAAGGAATTTTCCTTTTTCCTCCGTTACCTCTCCGACGACTGCCGAAGGCAGTTCCAGTCCGGAAAGCCTGCCCATCAGTCCCGCTGCATCCTCCGTCGGTATTGCCAGAAGCAGTCCTCCCGATGTCTGAGGATCAAAAAGAAGATCCTCCCTCCATCCGGAAATCCGGCTTTCCATATCTTTTTCCAGGAACTCCCTGTTCCTGTACGCCCCGGCAGGTATCAGCCCCATTTCCGCATATTCCCGGGCTCCTGAAAGTACGGGAAGTTTCTCTGCATAAATGACAAAGGTCTTTTTGCTTCCTTTCGCCATTTCCATGGCATGTCCCGCCAGACCGAAACCGGTGATATCTGTGCAGCAGTGTACCTGAAACTCCTTTGCCAGCTCCGCGGCATATTTATTCAGCGTCGTCATGGTCTTTACTGCTTCCAGATGCTCCGCTTCCCGGATGATCCCGCCTTTTTCGGCTGTAGAGAGGACTCCGCTTCCCAGAGGCTTTGTCAGAACCAGAAGATCCCCCGGCTCTGCGCCGCAGTTTTTCCACATTTTTTTCGGATGTACAAAACCAGTCACACAAAGGCCGTACTTCGGTTCATTATCAGAGATAGTATGGCCTCCGGCCAGGACGGCTCCCGCCTCCATAACCTTATCCGCCCCTCCTTTAAGGATTTCCCCCAGAATCTCTGTATTCAGGCAGTTTGGAAAGGCTGCAAGGTTCAGAGCCAGCTTCGGCTCTCCTCCCATGGCGTATACGTCGCTTAAGGCATTGGCCGCCGCGATCTGTCCGAACAGATAGGGATCGTCCGTCACCGGAGTAAAAAAATCTACTGTCTGGATGACTGCCAGTTCCTCGCTGATCTTGTAAACGGCAGCGTCATCCGACGTTTCGGTTCCCACCAAAAGCATGGGATCCTGAAATTTCGGCAGCTTGCCCAAAACTTGGGCAAGGGTCCCAGGACCTATTTTCGCCGCTCACCCGGCGGACGACGACATCTGCGTCAGGCGGATCTTTTCTTCTGCCATATCCTCACCTCCCTTCGCTTCCTACAGGCGGATACTTCAGAACTCTTCCGCCCTCCGTTTTTCTGGTATAGCCGTTTTTGTCAAAATGCTCCAGAAGCGCCACCGCCACCTTTCTTGAGCACCCCAGATAGTCCCGGTATTCGCCAAGAACAACTTCCGGGCAGTGCGCCGCCATCTCGGCAAACGAATTTTTTGCTTTTTCATAATACTCTCTGTGTATGCAATACTGCCCGTCAAGGCGGATCAGCGCTTTTTTATTCAAAAGGGAGGTAAAAACAGCCTGGAATTTCTTCTGGCTGCGGTGTTCTTTTATATAAAGCTCTGTAGCCAGAGGCGCAAAGCCCGCCTCCAGATAATGTTTCAGAATCTCCTGCACCATGGCGTCCTCGTCCTCTTTTAACACCACCCGGAAACGTTTTTTGCTGAGGCAGCCGTTTTCTTCTTTTATCACTTTCTCTTCCTTCAGCGCCAAAAAAATCTCATCGGCTCTTCTGCTGTCCATAAGCCCCAGGCGGCTGCGAGCTTCCTCAATCCCCATTCCTTCTTTCAGAGGGTAGGCTTTATGAAATTCATTCAGGAACTCTTCTGTTTTTTTTCGGTAATGCTCAAATTCTCTTCTGTGGATATAAAGATTCTCATTAAGCTTTACCAGTTGCTTCTTTTCTTTCAGCTTCAGGGCGGCGTTTTTCAGGCTGGAACGGTTCAGCGAGCTTCGCAGAGCCAGCTCCTCCAGAGTACAGAAGCATCCCCAGTGTTCCAGTGCAGAAATCTCCAGTTGCTCCTCCAAAGTTCCTTTCTCCTTAATACGGAAGGCTTCCAGCACTTCCTTGTCTTTTCTCCGGTGTTTTCCGGGACAGGCGTCTAATACTACGCCGCCTCCGATGGTTTCTGCGGGAGAGTAAAAACGGATCACGAAACGGTCGCCTTTACGTAGAACTGTTTCTTCCTCCAGACGGAGCTGCGCATAACAGCTTTCGCCGGCCTTCAGCTCCTCCCGGTCCAGGAGAACCGCTTTGCCTAAAAGCTCACGGGTTCCATGATAAATATGCACTCTGCTTCCGTTTTTAACGGTGCGCTCCGTATGGCGCAGCATTGTAAGAAGCACGTCCGCCATCCGCGTAGGGAAAAGGCTTCCTTTTGAGGCAAGCACGTCTCCCCGGAAAACCTCATCCTTTGTCCGATCCGGAAGATTCACCGCCACTCTCTGGCCGGCGCAGGCTGTATCCTCCGGCTGTCCGTGTACCTGAATGCTCCGGATTTTCACAGGGCGGTTTTCAGGATAAAGGACAACCTCCTGGCCTTTCCTGATCTTTCCTTCGGAAAGCGTGCCTGTAACGATGGTGCCGAATCCTTTCATAGTAAATACACGGTCTATGGGAAGCCGGAAATGCGTTCCCTCCTTCCGGGGAGGAAGCTTCCGGTACATTTCATACAGTGTCTCCTTCAGAATATCCAGCCCCTGGTTTTTGTATACGGACACGGGAACCACGGGAGCATTTTCCAGGAAGGTATCCTTTACAAGCTCCCGGATATCTTCCTCTACAAGAGCAACAAGCTCCGGCTCCGCCAGATCGGTCTTGGTGATAACGATCACGCCGTAGCGGATTCCAAGAATAGAAAGGATATCCAGATGTTCCACCGTCTGGGGCATCACGCCTTCATCCGCCGCCACTACAAGCATCACAAGATCCATGCCACCTGCTCCCGCCAGCATATTTTTTACAAATTTTTCATGTCCGGGCACATCCACGATCCCTACCCTGCCGCCATCTGGAAAGTCCATCCAGGCAAAGCCAAGCTCAATGGTAATGCCTCTTTTTTTTTCTTCTTTCAGACGGTCTGTGTCGATTCCTGTCAATGCCTGGATCAGACAGGTCTTTCCATGATCCACATGGCCCGCCGTACCGATAATCCCATATCTCATAGCCTTAACCTCTGTCCTGTGTCTGCCCCTTATTCTACCACACTAGCCAGGAGACGTAAAGCAGAGCCTGAAACGTGGCGGCCTATTCCGAAAAAAACACCGTTACAGTTCGCATATGTAACAAAACACCTGGAGACAGGTCGGGCTGCGCCGGTTTCCTGACACAGCATCCCCTTTCCAGGTGTTTTATTGTTCATCATTCTAATTTTTTTCAGTTCTGTTCATTCGCCTTTTTTATTTAATACAGTAGGTCGTATGAAGTAAATGATGGGCGATATGGCTGTTGGGTTCCTCCAGAAACTCTTCATAAACCTTCTTTATTGCCGGGTTCTCATGGGATTTCCGATAAGGAAGTTCCCGGTCATGTGCGAAAATAGCCTCTCTTCTGGCCGCGTATGCTTCCTTCTGGTCGGTATCCATCAGCATCTTGGGCTGTCCGCCTCCGCTGACGCATCCCTCCGGGCAGGTCATCACTTCAATAAAATGAAGATCCAGTGTTCCGTTCTTTACAGCCTCCAGCACCGGGATTACATTTTTCAGTCCGGTGACAACGCCTACCCTCAGATTCAGGTCCCCTACTTTCAGTGTAGAAGTACGGAAACCTTCCGTTCCCCGCACTGCCGTTACCTCCACATCAGGAATGGGCTGACCTGTCACCAGCTCGTATCCGGTACGGATAGCCGCCTCCATGACGCCTCCCGTAACGCCAAAGATCGCTCCGGCGCCTGTATAAACACCCAGAGGCCGGTCAAAATCCATCTCTTCCAGACTGTTCCAGTCGATTCCCATATCGCGGATCATCCATGCCAGATCTCTGGTTGTGATCGCCACATCCACGTCCTGATAGCCGCTGTCTTTCATTTCCGGACGGCTGCACTCAAACTCCTTGCAGGTACAGGGCATCACGGAAACACTGTAGATATCGGCTCCTGTTTTCCCCTCAAGCTGGGCTCCATATGTCTTAAAAATGGCTCCGCCGATCTGCTGGGGGCTCTTCGCGGAAGAAAGGTGATCCTTCAGCTCCGGATAATTATTCTCCAGAAATTTCACCCATGCAGGACAGCAGGAAGTAAACATGGGAAGGACGCCGCCTTCTGTGATCCTTTTTACCAGCTCCGTGCCTTCCTCCATGATCGTCACGTCCGCCGGGAAGTTGGTATCATACACTCTGTCGAAGCCCAGCGCATGAAGGGCGGCGGAAAGTTTTCCCGGGGTAAGAGAACCGAGTTCTTCTCCGAATTCCTCCGCAATAGCAACCCGAACTGCTGGCGCGCACTGGACAATAATAAACTTCTCCTTATCCGTAAGGGCTGCCTTCACTTTATCTACATTGCAGACTGCGTGGGCGGCAAACAGCGGCTCCTGCACACAGTCCGGAATATGTCTTTCTTTTTTCACTCTTTCATAAGCGTCTTTACCATGGGTCAGTACAGACACGTAGGATTTGCATTTCTGTACGCACTGGCCGCATCTGACGCAGCGGCTTTCATCAATGGTCTGAGGCTCTCCCTGCTCTCCCACAATAGCATAGGCAGGACAGACCTCTGCGCACTCACGGCAGCCGGTACAAATATTCTTATCTATTTCTACTATCATGAATTTTGTCCTCCCTTATCTCCAGTTTTTTGTCAGGAGCAGAGCTTCTGCCGCCTTAATGTTCTTTTCTTCCCGTTCCGCTTCCGGATCCACCAGGCGAAGGGCCTGGTGCGGACAGACGCGGACGCAGGCCGGACCGCCTTCAATCCCGGCGCAGAGATCGCACTTGGAGGCGAAAACCTTCGTTTCCTCTCCCATGGGCTGAGCCACAAGCTTTCCGTCCTTTGCATAGGGAAGCAGCGCTATAGCGCCGAAAGGACAGGCCTGCATACAGTCTTTGCAGCCGATACATTTCTCCGCGTCTACGATCACCTGATGGTCGATGCGGCTGATCGCCCCCTTTGTACAGGCGTTCAGACATGGCGCGTCCTCGCAGTGCTTGCACTGGATCGGCATACATCCTTCTTCAAATTTTGTAAGGAATAATCTGGGCGCAACAGGAACCGTCACAGTTCCCACAGTTTTTCCTACGTGATTGCTCTCACGGTTATGAACGGTAAAGCAGGCCAGTTCACACGCCCGGCAGCCTGTACATTTTGTACTGTCACCCACTACGAAGCAACCTAATTCCTTTTTCATGATCCTGTCCTCCTATTCCTGCGGATGATTCTCTCTGAACGTGTTTCTGGCTGTCTCCGCCCGCTTACGTTCCATGGCGGTTTCAAGATCCTCCTCCGTGATAAGAGCGAGGGCTTCTGTGGGACAGACTCTCACACAGGCCGGACCGCCCGGCAGCCCATAGCACAGGTCGCATTTATTGGCGGTTTTTTTCAGGGTTCCGTCCGCCTGGACATGTCCCTTTCTTTCCGTCATGTTGATGGCTCCGAAAGGACAGGCGTCCATACAGGATTTGCAGCCCATACATTTATCCTGGTCTATAATCACGCAGTGATCCTTCTGAGAAATGGCTCCCACCGGACAGACGGCCATACAGGCCGGATTTTCACAGTGCTTGCACTGTACCGGGACGCTGAGGCGCACAGTCCTCACCACATGGAGCCTTGGATTGAAATCATAAGAATCCGGATCCACTTCAAAAATACGCTTACCCTCATGGGCGACTACGCATCCGATCATACAGGTGCGGCATCCGATACAGAGGTCAGGGTTTCCCTTCACAAAGTAATTCATGCTTCAGCCCCCTTTCCCGTATCAATTCCCATCTGGGCGCGGATATCGTCGTAAAGCTCCATTACATGGCGCTCCGCCCACTCCTGGTCTTCGATCTTTTCTACGCGGCAGGCGCAGTATTTGTACTCCGGCGTGTTACTGATGGGGTCGAGCTTGGCCGTTGTCAGCTCGTTGCAGGCTCCGATCCACCACTGATAAGTCATATAGGTGGCTCCCGGCTCCACACGGTCTGTAGGCAGGCATCTTGTGATGCAGTATCCTCTCTTGGAAAGGATTTTCACCAGCTCGCCTTTTTTCAGGCCCATGCGCTCACAGTCGCCTGTGTTCATCTGCACCCATCCCGGCTCGTCCTCCAGATTGCGCAGGGTACGGCAGTTTCCTGTCATAGTGCGGACGGAATAATGTCCTACCTCACGGACGGTGGAAAGCGTCATGGGATACTGGTCGTTTTCCAGCTCCACAGGCGGATGCCAGTCCGTTCCATAGAACAGCGCTTTATGATCCTTTGTTCCGAAAATACCATCTTTGTGGAGATAGGGCGTTCCCTTATCTTCCATGGACTTGTCGCGGCAGGGCCACTGTACACAGCCGTATTTCTCGATCTTTTCGTAGGTAGCACCCTTGAAGCTGGGACAAAGATCGATCATTTCGTTCCAGATTTCCTCTGTGTTTTTATAATTCATAGGATATCCCATGGCAGTGGAAATCTCCGCGATGATCTGCCAGTCAGGCTTTACATCGCCCTCCGGCTCAATAAGCTTTCTCACTCTCTGGAAGCCTCTGTCCGCGCAGGTATAGATACCTTCGTTCTCTCCCCAGGCAGCCGCCGGAAGTATCACGTCCGCATAAAGACCTGTCTTGTTCATATAGATATCCTGCATTACCACAAAGTCGCACTTATCCAGAGCTTCTCTGACTTCCGCAAGATCCGGATCAGACTGTGCCGGATCCTCGCCGAATATGTAGTACGCATGGATACGTTTCTTTTCGTCTTTCTCATGAAGGATCCTGTGGGGCACATGAGTAATGGGACAGCCAATCTCGCCTGGAAGGGATACGCCCCAGGCTTTTTCAAATTTTGCCCTTGCCTCCGGATCCGTCACATTCTGATATCCTGGATAGGAATTTGGCAAAGCTCCCATATCGCAGGCTCCCTGAACGTTATTCTGTCCGCGGACAGGACCGATACCCATTGCCGGACCTCCGAAATTGCCTGTCATAAGAGCCAGGTTCGCAAGACCCTTCACCACGTCTACCGCCTGGGTGAACTGACAGACGCCCATGCCGTAAAGGATCATGGCCGGCTTGGTGGTGGCGTACATTCTCGCGGCCTTACGGATCGTTTCCGCAGGAATGTGGGTGATGGGTTCCGCATATTCGGGAGTATATTTCTCGATCACCTTCACAAAATCCTCAAAACCTTTTGTGTGTTCCTCAATAAATTTCGTATCCGCCAGACCTTCCGTCCAGATCACATTCGCCATAGCGTTTACCAGGGCAAGGTTTGAACCGCCCTTAAGCTGGAGATGAATGTCTGAGATACGCGCGGTTTCCGTCACACGGGGGTCCGCGCAGATAATTTTCATTCCCTTCTGCCGTCCGCGGACAATACGTCTCGCGACGATGGGATGGGAATCCGCTCCGTTATAGCCGAAGCAGAGTAAACAGCCTGCATCCTCGATCTCCGGGATGCCCATGGACATTGCGCCTGAACCTAAAGAATACAGTAGACCCGCTACCGAAGGCGCATGTCATATTCGGGCGCAGTGATCGACATTGTTGGTGCCGATGCACGCGCGCATAAATTTCTGCATCAGGTAATTGGCCTCGTTGCCTGCGCCTCTGGCGGAGCCTGTTCCCATAATGGAATCCGGGCCGTATTTCTCCTTGATCTCTTTAAGGCGTTTTGCCACATAAGAAATAGCCTCCTGCCAGGATACCTCCTCAAGAGGCGCTTTCTTTCCCCCTTTTCGGATCATCGGCTTTCTCAGACGTCTGGTAAGTATCTGGGGATCGTTAAGATAATCCCAGCCGTAATGACCTTTCAGGCAGAGGGTTCCGTCGTTTGTCCTGCCCTTGGCAGGAACTGCTTCTACGATCTTATTCGCGTCAGAATCGACCGTAAACATGATCTGACAGCCTGCGCCGCAGTACGGACAGGTTGTCTGAACCTGTTTTAAAGCCATATATTTTCCTCCTCCCAATACATTTTTTCGTTTTTATTTTAACATTGATAGTTTTTCTCAGCAAGGAAAAAGCAGTAGTTTTTTATATTTTTTTCTGTTTTTTATATTTATCTATTTCTTTTTCGAGGATGTCGGCGCATTTTCCGATATCTTCCAGTCCTACAGACGGAATTCCGGCAATTTTTATCCCGGTATCTGTCACCAGAGCAAGAAGGGTTGCGGGATCACAGACGCTTTCCTTTGAAATTTCTCCGCGAACGATCTCAAATTTAGGATACCCGGAGCTTTTCAACCCTTCGGCAAGTATCACGTCCGCCTCCGAAAACAGCTTTGCAAGCTCTTCCGGACTGCTGTCCGGCTGCTCCTTTACTGCCATCCATCTGCTTTCGGAAAAAATACAGGTTCCGTAAGCCCCGGCCTTACGGAGCCGGAAGGTATCTGTCGCTTCTGTATCCGCTTTAAATTCATGGCCGTCGTGTTTGAGCACCGCCGTGCGGTATCCTCTTTTTTTCAGTTCCGGGATCAGCTTTTCCAAAAATGTGGTCTTACCGGAATTTTTCACGCCGCTGACCGCGGCGATATATGGTCTTACAGCATCCATACCGTCACCTTTTCTCCTGCTCTGATCCCTTCTGTCCCGGCCGGAATATCCAGAAGGCAGTTGCATCCCCTGAGGGCGCCGATTGCTCCCGAAGAGTAGATCCCCTGGGGAAAAGATACGTTTCCGTCTTTATAAACCGCCCTGACGAAACGGCGCACCCGGCTTTTTTTCGGAAAATCCGTTTTCATTACGCCATGTCTCTTTTCCATCAGACAGCTTTCATCTCCCGTCATTTTCGCCAGTACAGGACGGAACAAAAGCTCCAGGTTCGCCATGGCTCCAAAAGGATTTCCGGACAGTGAAAGGATGCAGGTATCCTGATATACAGAAAAAATCGTAGGCATACCGGGCTGGAGTCTGATCCTCCAGAATATCTTCTCCGCTCCCAGTTTTTTCAGCGCGCCGTGAAGGATATCTTTTTTTCCAACAGACACTCCTCCCGTAGTGATGATCACATCTGCGTCCTTTGCCGCTTCCCGGAGGGCTTGTGCAAGATTCTCTTCGCTGTCCGGCTGATGAAGGACTGATTTCGGCGCAATCCCCAGTTCTTTTAGCCGGGAGGCCACCATCATCCCGTTGGAATCATAAATTTTTCCCGGCTTCAAAGGTGCTCCCGGAGGACACAGCTCGTCTCCGGTAGTAAAGATCCTGACTATCGGTTTTCGGAACACCGGAATCTCTGTATACCCGATGCCGGAAAGGATTCCCTGCTCCGCAAAAGTCAGGCGGGTTCCTTTTTTCAGGAGAAGACAGCCTTTTTTGTAATCCTCTCCCTGAAAACAGTAATTATCATAAGCTTTCTGGCTTTTATATATTTTCACTATATCTTCTCCGAAGTCCGTGTCCTCCTGTTTTACAGCCGTATCCGCTCCTTCCGGAAAAGGCGCTCCCGTCATGATTCGGTATGCTTCTCCCGGCTTTAAAGAGCAGGACTGTCCATCGTCTCCGGCGTAGACACATCCCGCCACTTTAAGCTCCGCAGGATGCTCCTGCCCTGCTTCTTTTATATCCATAGCGCTTACTGCATATCCGTCTACAGGAGAACGGGGAAAAGGCGGGTTGTCCAAAGGCGCGTATACATCTTCTGCAAGGATGCGGCCTCCTGCCTCGCCGACTGCTGTATTTACAGTGTCCGTTATGATATGTACCTTATCCAGGATCACTTTCAGAGCTTCCTCCAGCAAAATCCCTTCCATCATTTCTTTATTCCTCTTTTCCGCTGCTCCAGCAGCATCTCATAATCTTTCGGGGTATTGATATTTTCAAGTTCCCATTCCCGGACAGAAACCTGGCAGATATCGTATCCTGTTTCATCAAGGAGACGGAATACCGGGGCGGACTCCTTTTCGATCAGCTCTGCGATCTTAGCGCTCAGCGCCGTGGGATAAATTCCGATCAGCGGTTCCGTCCAGTCCCCGTGGGAAAGTAATAATGGATGGACGTATCCCTGACGATTTTTGTTAAGCAGCCTGCCGTGAGCATCCAGAAGTATCTGTAGCACTGACAGGGAAATCTGCGGCACATCCACAGGAAGCACCAGAGCATAGGGCGTGTCCATAACAGAAAAGCAGGCGTGCATCCCGCCCAGCGGTCCCCTTTCCCGGTATCTGTCGGGAACTGTACGGACGCCTTTTCCATCCCAGCCATGGCCGGAAAGATATGTTTCTCTGATTCCCAGCATCTCCGCTTTATCCAGAATACATTCCAGAAAGCTCTTTTCTCCCAGAAGAAGCTTTGCCTTATCTCTACCCATACGGCTGCTCTTTCCTCCGGCCAGGACAAGCAGGGAATAAAGGTCCTTTTTTCTGTCATATGTTTTTCTGTTTTCCATTTTTCTCACTCATCTTTCCGTCATATTCCCGCAGTCTGTATTTCAGATCCGGTAACCTCAGTATTTTCATTATATCAGCTATTTTTTCTGTCTTCAATGTTTTCTCAGACACAAAAAAACTTCCGGATTCTCCTGAGCTCTCAGGTATCCGGAAGTCTGCTTCATCATGAACTTATGGGGGTATTCTGTTTTACGGCGTTCTTTATTTCTTTGTGATATATCCTTTTGCTTTTAAAGTTTCCGCGCAGAGGATCGCTCCGCCTGCCGCTCCTCTTACTGTGTTATGAGAAAGTCCGATAAATTTGTAATCGTATACAGTGTCTTCACGGAGACGTCCCACGGAAACGCCCATGCCGTGTTCGTAATCCACATCTTCGGTAACCTGGGGACGGTTATCCTCTTCAAGATACTGGATAAACTGCTTCGGCGCGCTGGGAAGATCAAGTTCCTGAGGAACGCCCCTGAAATCCTTCAGAGCCTGGATAAGCTGCTCTTTGGTAGGTTTCTTACGGAATTTCACAAATACAGCGGCTGTATGTCCGTTCAGGACAGGTACGCGCACGCACTGGCAGGTGATCACCGGTTCTGTAGCCGGAACGATCTCTCCGTCAACGATCTTTCCCCAGAGTCTCAGCGGCTCTTTCTCGCTTTTCTCTTCCTCTCCTCCGATGTAGGGGATAATATTGTGTTCCATTTCCGGCCAGTCCTTAAAGGTCTTGCCTGCGCCTGAGATCGCCTGATAAGTAGTGGCAACCACCTCATAGGGTTCGAATTCCTTCCATGCGGTAAGGACCGGTGCATAGCTCTGAATAGAACAGTTGGGTTTTACTGCAATAAATCCTCTGGTTGTTCCCAGACGTTTCTTCTGATGCTCGATCACATCAAAGTGCTCCGGATTGATTTCCGGCACTACCATGGGAACATCCGGCGTCCAGCGGTGAGCGCTGTTGTTGGAAACAACAGGAGTCTCTGTCTTCGCATAAGCGTCCTCAATAGCTCTGATCTCTTCCTTGGACATATCTACCGCGGAAAAGACAAAATCTACAGTAGAAGCAACCTTTTCCACTTCATTGACGTTCATTACAACGATATTTTTGACTGCCTCCGGCATAGGAGTATCCATTTTCCATCTTCCGCCTACTGCCTCTTCGTAAGTCTTTCCTGCGCTTCTCGCGCTGGCAGCCAGAGTTACCACCTCAAACCACGGATGATTCTCCAGAAGGGAAATAAATCTCTGCCCTACCATTCCGGTAGCTCCTAAAATACCAACTTTCAGTTTTTCACTCATAATACTTCTCCTCGCTCTTATGTCTTTGTATTACATACATTTGTTTTTCCAGTAAATACTATAACACTTTTCCCGAAAATGCAAGTATTTTTTTATGTTTTTTCTTTACAGGAATCAGTTTTTTTCAAGGTATTCCCTGTTTACGGCAATCACCTTTTTCATAACGTCCGGTCCGGGCGCTCCGTATGTCTCGCGTTTTTCCACGCATGTTTTCATACTTACCGCGTCGTAGATGTCCTCTTCAAATACCGGACTGATCTTCTGATATTCTTCCAGCGGAAGCTCATCCAGAGAAATCCCTCTGTCAATGCACAGAAGTACCAGACGCCCTACGATTCCGTGAGCGTCACGGAAAGGAACTCCGTGATTCACAAGATAATCCGCCGCGTCCGTGGCGTTGGTAAAGCCTTTTTTTGCGCTGGCTTCCATTACTTCTTTCCTGAACTCCATTGTGGAAATCATTCCCGCAAAAAGCCGGAGACATCCTTTCACCGTATCAATGGCGTCGAAAGTAAGCTCCTTATCCTCCTGCATATCTTTGTTATAAGCCAGAGGTATCCCTTTCATTATGGTGAGAATGGACATCAGCGCCCCGTAAACACGGCCTGTTTTTCCACGGAGAAGTTCCGCGATATCCGGATTCTTTTTCTGGGGCATGATACTGCTGCCGGTACTGTAAGCGTCGTCGATCTCCACAAAACCGTATTCATTGGAATTCCAGAGGATGATCTCCTCAGAAAAACGGCTGAGATGCATCATGATCGTAGAAAGTGCGGACAGAAGCTCGATCACATAATCCCTGTCCGATACAGAGTCCATACTGTTTCTGGTAGGGCCGTCGAAACCGAGAAGCCGGGCTGTGTATTCTCTGTCCAAAGGATAAGTGGTTCCCGCAAGAGCTCCTGCTCCCAACGGACACAGGTTCATTCTTTTGCGGATGTCAGCCATCCGTTCCCTGTCCCTCCGGAACATTTCAAAATATGCCCCGATATGGTGGGCCAGCGTAACCGGCTGGGCTTTCTGCAGATGTGTGAATCCCGGCATGTAGGTTTCCACATTGTCGGACATCAGGGAAAGCAGTTCTGTAAGAAGCTCTTTCAGCTCCCCGTCGATCTCGTCGATCTCGTCCCTCACATACAGCTTCATATCCAGAGCCACCTGGTCGTTGCGGCTTCGTCCTGTATGAAGCTTCTTTCCGGGATCTCCGATCCTGTCGATCAGGTTCGCCTCCACGAAACTGTGGATATCTTCGTACTCTGAAGTGATCTCCAGAGTTCCGTTCTCCACGTCCTTAAGGATCCCGTCAAGTCCCTCGAGGATCTGATCCCGCTCCTCTTCTGTGAGGATGCCCTGCTTCGCCAGCATCTTTACATGGGCGCGGCTGCCCATGATATCCTGTTTATAAAATTTCTGATCAAAGGAAATAGACGCGTTGAAATTATAGACAAGCTTATCTGTTTCCTTTGTAAATCGTCCTCCCCATAACTGAGCCATATATTTTCCTCATTTCTGTATATTGTTTTTTCACTGCATCAGTTTACCATATTTTCACGAAAAATCAAAGTGTCTTACCGGAATTCCTCTGTTTTTCCTGTTCGCTGCCCCGGACTTTCCGTTCCCGCTCCCTCTCTTGCGTCCGCCGCTCCTGCTCTTTCTTCGAAAAAACACATCCGCAGTAATTCTGCCGGTAAAGTCCATACTCGCCGGAGAGCTCAATGGAGCGCTTATATCCGTTCTTTTTCTTGAAATCCGAAGGAAGATGGGAAACCCCGTATATTTCTCCCAGTTCCTCTCCGATCTCATTTATCTTCGGCGCGTTTTTCAGCGGGCTGATGGAAAGGGTGGTGGTAAAATAGTCAAAATTCCCTTCACGGGCAAGTTTCGCCGCCTCCTCCATCCTCATCCTGTAACAGCGGAAACACCGCTCTCCGCCTTCCGGAACGTCCTCCATCCCCTTTGCCATGTGGAAAAACTTCTCCGGCTCGTATGGGCCCTCCACCACATGAACGGGATGGCGGAAATTCATCTCTTCTGTCATCCGGCGCAGCTCCCCGGCCCGCTTCACATACTCTTCCTGGAAAGATATGTTCGGGTTATAAAAAAACACCGTGATCTCAAAGTATTCTGAGAGATATTCCAGCACGTAGCTGCTGCAGGGCGCGCAGCAGCTGTGAAGAAACAGTGTGGGCGTTTTCTGTTCTTTCTTAATATTTTCAATAAGGTTGTCCAGTTCTCTCTGATAGTTCCTGTTGTTCAATTTATTTCCTTTCCCGGCCCTTTCGGACTGCTTTCTCTTCTTCTGATGATACCACGGATTTCTCCGCGCTCTGCGCTCCCGAAATCCTCAAAACATTCGAAATCCGCCCTGACGGGCTTCTTTCTCTTTTCCTCTTCTTCTGATGATACCACGGATTTCTCCGCGCTTTGCGCTCCCGAAATCCTCAAAACATTCGAAATCCGCCCTGACGGGCTTCTTTCTCATGTTTTGGCGCCTTCCAAGGTCATACATCCCCATATGTGTAAACACAATGGGATGTATGACTTTTGAAGGCTGGTATCATCATAACATATCTTTTTGGGGGTGCATATGATAAACATATACAAAATATGGAGGTTTTTTATGAATCCACTGCTGGAAGTGAGAGATCTTTCTCTTTCTTATCATACGCCTTTCGGGGAGACTGCCGCCCTTTCGCATATATCTTTCGATCTGATGCCCGGTGAATTTCTTGCTGTTGTGGGTCCGTCCGGCTGCGGCAAGTCCACTCTTCTGAATGTGATCTGCGGTCTGCTGCCGCCGGAAGAAGGATCCGTGACCATGAACGGGACTCCGGTAACACGAGGGGATTCCCGCATAGGATATATGCTTCAGAAGGATCATCTTCTGGAATGGCGCACAATCTACAAAAACATCCTTCTGGGACTGGAAATCCGCAGAGAGATCACGGAAGATAAACTATCGGATATTGATTCCATGCTGCGTACTTACGGACTGGACAAATTCCGGAACGCCAGGCCGTCCCAACTGTCCGGCGGCATGCGCCAGAGAGCCGCGCTGATCCGCACTCTCGCGCTGAAACCGGAGCTTCTTCTTCTGGATGAGCCCTTTTCTGCCCTGGACTACCAGACACGGCTGAACGTCAGCGACGATATCGGCACCATACTCCAGAAAGAAGGAAAACCCGCCATACTGGTCACTCACGATATATCCGAAGCCATCAGTATGGCGGACAGGGTCGTTATCCTTACAAAAAGGCCGGCCTCTGTAGCCGACATTATTTCCATAAAACTGGATATCGAAGACAGAACTCCTCTGTCCTCAAGGAACGCGCCGAACTTTAAATCTTATTTCAACCTGATATGGAAGGAGCTGAACAGCCATGCATGAACTCTCCGCCGCGCAGAAACAATATCTAGCCGCAAGGAAAAGGGAAAAATATATGATCAGTCTGTCCAGGATCCTTATTTTCCTGGGCTTTCTCTTTCTATGGGAAATCTCCGCCAGAAAAGGCTGGATCGATTCCTTTATTTTCAGCAGTCCCACTGCCATAGTCCGGAATTTTACAGAAATGTGCCGCAGCCAGGAACTTTTCTCGCATATCGGCATCACACTGGGAGAAACCCTGCTGAGTTTCTTTTTTGTAGTGATCCTGGGAACCGGTACAGCAGTTCTTTTGTGGGCCTGTCCGAAACTTTCGCGGATTCTGGAGCCTTACCTTGTCGTCCTGAACAGTCTCCCAAAATCCGCTCTCGCGCCTTTGCTGATCGTCTGGCTGGGCGCCAATATGCGGACGATCGTGGTCGCGGGTATGTCCGTGGCGATTTTCGGATCCATCATCAATCTGTACACCGGTTTTCATGAGACAGATCCGGAAAAATGCAAGCTGATCGCCACGCTTGGCGGTACAAAAAAAGATGAACTGACGAAAATCGTCCTTCCATCTTCTGTTCCGCTGATCCTCAGCGTTATGAAAGTCAACATTGGCCTGTGCCTTGTGGGCGTCATCATCGGCGAATTCATCGGAGCCCGGAAAGGACTGGGGTATCTGATCATCTACTCCAGCCAGACCTTTAAACTTACCACCGTCCTCATGTCCATCCTGATCCTGTGCGTAATAGCCATGGCGCTGTACGGGATACTGGGATACATTGAAAAGAACTGCCTGAAATAATATGGATCCACATAAAAAAATTCGGATTCGCGCTCTTTCGACAAAAATAATTACCGGCCTGTGATATCCTGTAATGCAAATAGTGTATTTATCCGGGCAGCCGGAAGGGCGCGCATACTGAATCTGAAAAATAAGTAAGCCGCCCTGCTCTCTGACAAAGAAAAGGCGACTTACTAAGCCAAAAATAAATTGCCAGGACAGATAGGTGTAATCTATCTTCCGGCTGTTCTGATAAGTATATTATAGCAGACCTCTCCCAGATGTCAAACATAATTGAATATAATAAGTAAGCCGCCCTGAATCTTGGTAGGATAGGACGGCTTACTTTGTAAACTGTTAATTCGCCAGGACGGGGAGCCTTGACCTCCCTTACTGGCTGTCTTGTTAAATATATTATAGCAGAAGCGCCATAAATGTCAAACACGAAATCCCGTTCCACACACCGCTCTTACCCGTTTCGCCCGGTTCAACAAATATCTCCTGCAGAGTGTATGTGCGGAGATAAAGCGCGGAGGCAGAGGACGTCCGGCAGATTTTCGCAGTTTTTCGAGCAAAGCGTATGGCAAAAATCAACTGTCTGAGCGTATGCGAGTTTTGATTTTTGCCATACAATAGGTGGCGCAGAAAAGCAAGAAAATCAACGTGTCCGCTGACATCCGCGTTTATTTCCCCGCACACATTCTGCACGATATTTGTTTCCGGCTCAACGTTATCCGTTCGGCGGTCATAACATTCCCGTCTTTCATCCCCTTCTACGACGACTTCACCTGATTCCACAACTCCCCATACGTCTCATCCGCCTTCTGTCCCAGATACTGGAATGTCTCCAGCTCCGGAAGCTTTTCCAGATCCGGAAAGGCGATCGTACTGTTCCGGATGGCCTCGTCCTCGATCATCTCTCTCGCCTTCGTATTGGGCGTGGAATAAGTGATATACTCAAAGTTCATAAGCGCGATATCCGGACGACAGAGGAAATTGATAAACTTTTCGGCGTTTTCCTTGTTCTCCGCGTTTTTCGGGATCACCCAGGAATCGATCCAGATGTTCGATCCCTCTTTCGGAACCACATATTCCAGATCAGGATTTTCCTTCTGGGTATAGATCGCCTCGCCGGAATAGATCACGCCGATGGCGGCTTCGTTTCCGATCATCTTATCCCTGACCTGGTCGATAACGTAAGCCTGCACCAGCGGTTTCTGCTCGATCAGCAGATCCCTCGCCTCTGTAAGTTCATCCAGGTCTGTGGAATTAAGGGAATATCCCAGATACCTGAGAGCCACCCCGAAAGCGTCCCGGACAGAATCCTGCATCAGAATATTGTCTCTGTACTTCTCATCCCAGAGGATGCCCCAGCTGTCCACCGGTTCATCCACCATGGTTTTGTTGTAGAGGATTCCAACGGTGCCCCAGCAGTAGGGAACAGAGTATTTATTTTCCGGATCAAACTGCCTGGACTGTTCCATATACTGGCTGCCGATGTATTTGATATTGGGGATATTGTCAAAATCAATCTCCGCAAGCAGATCATTCTCCATCATACGCTGGATCATATAATCGCTTGGACAGATGGCGTCGTAGGCGATCGCTCCGGAGCTGATCTTGGGATACAGGATCTCGTTGGTCTCAAACTCCTCATAGACCACATCGATCCCCGTCTCCTCCTCGAACATGGTCAGCACTTCCGGATCGATATATTCGCCCCAGTTGTACACGACGACCTTCTCGGAATTCATCACCTGGTTCTCGCCTGCGTAATAGATCCCGCCGAACACAAAAAGAATACAGATCGCGGCAGGAACGATCCGGCGCAGGAAGATCACCTTCGCCCTGGAAGGCTTCCTGACTTTTTTCTTCTCGCCCTCTTCCTCTTTCCCGTCAGGCGAATAATTCACCAGGATCAGAAGAACGAGGACAGATACGAAAAGGATCGTGGACAGAGCGTAGATCTCCGGTTTGATCCCCTTCCTCACTTCTGTGTAGATCTTCGTGGAAAGAGTGTCGATCCCAGGTCCCTTGGTAAAATGAGTGATCACAAAATCATCCAGGGACATGGTGAACGCCAGCATGAATCCGGAAAGCACGCCCGGCACGATATCCGGGAACACCACCTTGAAAAACGCTTTCAGAGGAGACGCACCCAGATCCAGCGCAGCCTCATATGTATGGCGGCTTGTCTGGCGCAGCTTCGGAGAAACGCTGAGTATCACATAGGGAATATTGAACGTAATATGGGCGATAAGTATCGTGCCGAATCCCAGCGTCATCCGGAGAGCGATAAAAAGAAGCATCAGAGAGACACCCATCACGATCTCCGCGTTCATCATGGGGATATTGGTAAGGCCCATATACATGGTCCGCCAACGCTGCTTCATCCCCTGGATCGCGATGGACGCCGCCGTTCCGATCACCGTCGCCGCGGCGGCTGCCAGGAAGGCGATCAAAAGGGTTGTGTAAAAAGCGCTCATGATCTGCTCGTTTTTAAACAGCTCCTGATACCACTTCAGGGTAAAGCCTCCCCATTTTGCTCTGGTCCTGGACTCATTGAAGGACAGGACCATCAATGTGACGATAGGGGCGTACAGAAGAATGAAAATAAGCGCCAGATAAATTTTCTGGATGGATTTTTTTATCAAAACGCCGCACCTCCATCCTCTTTATCATATTTCGCAACCATGGCCATGCTGGCGATGATGAACACCATCAGCACCAGGGAAAGGCCGCTTCCCACATGCCAGTTGCTGTTCTGTTTGAAGGACTGTTCGATCACGTTGCCGATCAGAAGGATCTTGCCTCCGCCCAGAAGATCGGAGATCACGAAGGTTGTCAGCGCAGGCACGAACACCATGGTAATGCCGCTGATCACCCCCGGTATGCTTAAGGGAAGCGTTACCTTCAGAAAAGTCTGGACGGAATTCGCTCCCAGATCTCTTGCCGCGTTCAGCACGTTAGGATCGATCTTTACCAGAACGTTGTAAATAGGTAGCACCATAAAAGGCAGGAAATTATATACCATGCCAAGTATAATGGCCGCCGGGGTATTGATGATCTCCAGCGCCGGCAGATGAAGGAATTCCAGGATACTGTTTATCACGCCGTTTTTTTCCAGAAGCGTCTGCCACGCCATGGTGCGCAGGAGAAAATTCATCCACATGGGCAAGATGAAGATCAGCACGATAAAACTGGTCTGGCTGACATTTTTCTGGCTGAGTATCATCGCCAGCGGGTACGCCAGCAAAAGACAGACCACGGTGCTTACCAGCGAAAGCAGAATAGACAGCCCAAGCGCTTTCAGATTTTCCGCGGTAGTGATCTGCGCAAGATTGGAAAAGGTAAATCCTCCCTCGTCATTGGTAAACGCATAATATACGATCACGAGGAGCGGAATCACTACAAAAGAAACCGACCAGAACAGATAAGGTCCGGCCAGAAGACGTTTACTCTTCAATGTTTACCGCCTCCTCATCTTCAGATTCCGGTTTCTTCATGATCTGGATATCGTAGGGATCCACATGGATGCTGACTTCCGTGCCCACCGGAAACATATCCGTACTGTGCACCAGCCATTCGTAATTATTTGCCATTACTTCCATCTCATAATGGACGCCTTTGAAGATCAGATGTGTCACAACGCCGTCTATGCTTCCCTCGCCCGGCTTCAACAGGTCGATATCCTCCGGCCGGATCACCACGTCCACAGGGGTATTCTGCCCGAAGCCTTCGTCCACGCAGGGGAACGGAACCCCCAGGATCTTCACCAGGCGGTCTTTCACCATAGTGGCGGATATAATATTGCTCTCGCCGATAAAGTCCGCCACAAAAGCGTTCTCCGGCTCGTTATATATCTTCTCGGGAGTTCCGATCTGCTGGATGTAGCCCTGATTCATTACCACGATCGTATCCGACATGGTAAGGGCTTCCTCCTGGTCGTGGGTCACGTAGATAAAAGTAATACCCAGCTCGTTCTTCAACCGTATCAGCTCGTACTGCATGTCCTGACGGAGTTTCAGGTCAAGAGCGCCCAGAGGCTCGTCCAGAAGCAGGACCTTCGGTTCATTGACGATCGCCCTCGCGATAGCGATCCTCTGCTGCTGCCCTCCGCTTAAAGAATCCGGCATACGGTTTTCATATCCGTCCAGGTTCACCAGCTTCAGCGCGTACTTGATCTTGTCATGGATATACTGGCGGCTCTTATTCTTGATCTTCAGGCCGAACGCAATATTCTCCGCGATAGTCATATGGGTAAAAAGGGCGTATTTCTGGAAAACGGTATTCAGCTGCCTCTTATTCGGCGGAAGATTGGTGATATCCTTCCCGTCGAAGATCACCTTGCCCGTATCCGGCGTTTCAAATCCGCCGAGAATACGCAGTGTGGTGGTTTTTCCGCAGCCGCTCGGTCCCAGAAGGGTGAGAAACTCATTTTCTCTTATGTATAGATTCAGATCATCGAGAACGGTCTGCATTCCGTAAGCCTTGGAAACATGCACAAAATCGATCAGCTTGCTGCTCATCTTCATCCCTCCCAAAAATCCCGTTATTTTCTGTTAGTACAGTTCTTTCTGTATATCATAAAAACAGTGGGATTTCAATAGATTTTACATGTATTTAAATAAAAAATTTTTATCAGTTTTTATCAGATCCGAAGCGGTCTCCAAAAGAAAAGATAGCCAGCGCCAAAAGAGCGTGATATAATAGACCGGAACAGATTTAAGAAGAAAATCACAGGAGGAAGCCGCATTGACAAAACAGGAATTTAAAGAACTCACAAAGAAGCCTGTCCTTCTGGACGGCGCCACCGGCTCCAATCTCATGGCCGCCGGGATGCCCCGGGGGACCTGCACGGAACAGTGGGTGATCGAACATAAAGACGTGATACAGAAACTGCAGAAAGCATATATAGAAGCGGGCAGCAATATCATCTACGCTCCCACTTTCGGCGGGAACAGAATGAATCTTGCGAAGCATCATCTGGAAGACCGGATCGGGGAGATCAACCGGACCCTCGTCTCCTACTCCCGTGAAATCGCCGAAGGCCGCGCTCTTGTGGCCGGCGATATCACTACCTCCGGAGAATTCCTTACTTCCGAGGGGGATTATACCTATGAGGAAGCCTACGATATGTACCGGGAACAGATCCGTATTCTCGCGGACGCAGGCGTGGATCTGATCGCGGCGGAGACCATGATCAGCATTGAGGAAACCCTTGCCGCCATCGACGCGGCGAACTCCGTATGCAGCCTTCCCATCCTGTGCACCGTCACTGTGGAGGCGGACGGAAGTATCTTCAGCGGGGGAAACGCGGCGGAGGCCGCAGCGGCGTTTGAAAGCGCCGGCGCCGACGCGGTAGGCATCAACTGCTCTGTCGGCCCGGATCAGCTGGTATCTGTCGTTCGCTCCATCCGGGAGGCGGTTTCCGTCCCGGTTGTCGTCAAACCCAACGCCGGTATGCCGATGATCGACGACTTTGGAAACGCCGTCTACAATATGACTCCTTCCGACTTCGCCCGCCACATGAGAGCGCTTATGGACAACGGCGCCTCCATCGTGGGCGGCTGCTGCGGCACAACTCCTGAATTTATCAGGGAGCTGTCCGGAGTCATTTAAGTCTTTATTTTACCTTTATTGCTTTTTCGGGACACATCTCCTGGCAACAGAAGCACCGGATGCACTTTTTGTAGTCGTAGACCGGTGCTTTTTTCCTGCCGTTTTTAAATTCAACGGCTTTGCCCGGCACCGGACAGCTCTTCACGCAGACGCCGCATTTAATACAGAGACTCTCGTCTATATACGGTTTCTTCTGAAAGATATTCAGAGCTTTCGCCATCCGTTCCCAGATCCCGTAGCGCACCCGTCTTCTGTCCACACGGAAATCCGGTTTTCCGAATCTCTCCTTCGCCTCTTCCATTGTAACCGGTCCGTCCGGAGTCAGGATGGATATCTCTTCTTTTTTCCAGGTTCCCAGACCCATTTTTTCTCCGTGATAACAGGTGGGCACCATCCTGGGGTCCAGATCGATCAGGCTGCAGAAAACACTGTCAAGGGCAACCGGATCCTGCGACATCAGGATCACATTCATAGCTACAGGATCTCCCGATCCCGGACCGTTTCCCTCCATGGCAACGATCCCGTCCATAATATACAGCCTGGGCTTCACAAGCCGGTTCAGATCCACCAGCATTCGGGCAAAGCTGTCCGCGCTTGGATACTGGGTGTGGCCCTTTGCCTTATGAAGTCCCTGGACAAAGCCGTAGCTGTTCTTTACCGCCCCTGTCACTCTTTCCAGAGCGTGGGTCTTCATCTTGCAGAGAGAGATCACACAGTCGCTTTCTTTTACCTCCTGAGCCAGAATAAATTCTTTTGCCTGGATTCCTTCCGGGAATTCCGTTTTCACTCCTCTGGAAAAATCCGCTGCCGGAATATTCAGCTCTTTCAGATACTCCTCCATTCCCGTTCCGGATATGACTCTGGAAGTGGTTCCCACTCCGCAGGAATCTCCCAGGGTGATTTTTTCGTAGCCTTCTTCCTTCAGGATTCTGGCAAACATCCCGACAACAGCCGGATGAGTGATCACAGGACGGCCGCTTTCCGCCTTTTTCAGAAGATTAGGTTTTAAAAGGATTGATTCTTCTTTTTTTACCAGCCTGTCAAGCCCTCCCAGAAGCTCTGTTCCCCTTTTCAGACTTTCATAAACAGAATCTTCCCTGTAGGAATTACAGGGAAGAAGAATTACTTTGCTTTTTTCTTTCATAGTACACCTCATCTGCCGCCAAGATCCGTTTCTCTCAGCGCTTTTCTCACCGGAAGGATACATGCCGGCACCACAGACAGAAAATCCACTCCCATTCTGAGAAAAGTTTCTGTAAGAGCCGTATCCGCAGCGATCTCTCCGCATATTCCCACCTCGCGGTCTTCCTGATGGGCGGACTCAACCACCATACGGATCATCCGAAGGATTGCCGGATGATGATCGTCATACTTACCCTTAAGCAGCGGGTTCTGCCTGTCCATAGCCAGCGTATACTGAGTCAGATCGTTTGTTCCGATGCTCAGGAAATCTACCCGTCTGGCAAGTTCGCGGCTGATCATTACAGCCGCCGGCGTTTCGATCATAATGCCTGTGCGGATGTTCCGGAAGGGAACCCCCTGCTCCTGCAGGCTTTCCTTCACTTCCCGGATCAGCTTCTCTATCTCTTCCATCTCCTTTTCCGAAGAAACCATCGGATACATCATGGCAAGGTTGCCATAGGCGCTGGCCCGGTAAATCGCCCGAAGCTGGGCTTTGAACATTTCTTTACGGTCAAGGCAGAAGCGGATTCCTCTGTTTCCCATGATCGGATTTGTCTCTTCCGGAATATCCAGATAGGAAGCCTGCTTGTCCGCGCCGAGATCAGCCGTCCGGATCACTGTAGGATGATCTCCCATAGTCTCGGCAATCTTTTTATATGCCAGAAACAGTTCGTTTTCTCTGGGATAGCTTTCTCTGCCCAGATACTGAAACTCGCTGCGGAGAAGACCGATGCCAGCCGCCCCGTAATAAAGGACGTTATTCAAATCGCTCATATTGCCGATGTTGGCGTAAAGACCAACCTCTTTCCCGTCCGCCGTCACATCTTTCTCATTCTTCAGCTTCAGGAGTTCTTCTTTTTCTCTTTTGTCTGCTTCCAGACGGATCTCGTACTCTTTTTGTATTTCCCCGTCAGGATCAAGATACAGGGTTCCGGTATAACCGTCTACAATGGCTGTCAGTCCGTCCCAGGCGTCTTCTGCCACAATATCGACCAGTGTGGGGATTTCCATCGTCTTGGCCACAATAGAAGTATGGGAAACCGTCGATCCATGATGCATGACTACCGCCAGCAGTTTTTCCTTGTCCATCTCCATGATCTCTGTGGGCGAGAGAGACTCTGTTACAAGGATCATCGGTTCCTCTCCCAGATTAATATGGAGAGACGCGCCGCCCAGGATCTGGATCAGACGGCCGGATATCTCCTGGATATCCGCAATCCTCTTTCGTACCGCCGGTTCTTCCAGGCTGCGGAAAGTCTCTGTGATCTCATCCCGGTTTGTCATCACCGCATAGGCGGCGTTTACTTTTTCTGACGAAATACAGCTCTCGATAGCTTTCTGAAAAGTTTCTGATTCCAGAAGATTTTTCTGTTCAAGAAAGGCGTTCGCCTCCTGGACATTCAGGAGGCGGTTCTTTTCATAAAGCTCCAGAAGAGCCCTGGCCGCCTGGGACCTGGCTCTTCGGAACTCTTCGATTTCCTTTTTGATGTTGCTTACAAGAGATTGACGGATCTGGTATTCCCCTCGGCTGTAATAAAGTATTTTTCCGATGGCAATTCCTGAAAAGGTAGCGGTACCTTTGAAGATTTCCATCCTGAAGCCTCCTTAAATCTGTCAGTCGCAGGCTGCGCGGAACTCTGTCCAGTTCTGGCTGTACTGCTCGTTTGCCTCTTCGCTTACGTTCTGGACGATTTCGCCGCTCTCAACAGAATCCGGAACAACGAGATCCGGGTTCACCAGCTCGTCGGCAGCCTTGTTGGTACAGTAATAGCCGATGTAGTCGAAGCACTGCGCCGCAACCTCAGGCTGGAGAATATAGTCCATAAACTGATATGCGCCGTCCTTATTAGGCGCCTGGCTTGGGATGAACATTCCCATAATTCCGAATCCAAGGCCCTCTTCCGGATAAACTACTTCGAGATCAGGATTCTCAGCCAGAGCGGCTATTACCTGGGAAGTATAAAGAAAACCTACACTTGCCTCTCCGTTGAGAAGAGCATTCTGTGTATTGTCATCCTGGATCAGACGCACATTAGGAGCCAGCTCCAGAAGTTTCTCTCCTGTCTCCTTAATGGAATCCACATCTTCCTCGTTCATGCTCTTGCCAAGAGCCATGTTGGTGATACCATTGATCACACGGTAATTTGCAGTCAGAGCAATGCTGTCCTCCAGAGAGGGATCCCAGAGATCCGCGTATCCCTTGATTTCAATATCCACCATCTCAGGATCATATACGATCAGCGGAATACCAGATCCGTAAGGAACGGTATATTCGTCATTGGGATCGTAGAACTGTCCCTGGTAAAGCGGATTGATATTTTCAAAACCGGTAAGTTTGGATGTATCCAGCTTTTCAGCCAGTCCTTCCTGGATCACATTTTCCAGGATATAATCATCAGCAATAACGATATCATAGTCCCCGCCTTCAGCCATGGACAGTTTTTCCAGCATGGTCTCATCTGTGTCGAAGTTGGAGTATATAATCTTTATTCCTGTCTCTTCCTCAAAACCGTCAAGAACTTCCTGGGGGAACATGTTTTCCCAGGTAAACAGCACCAGCTCGTCAGAAGCTGCGCTTACGGGCAGGGCCGTAGCCGGAACTGCCAGAGCCGCACACAATACGGCAGCCAGAATTTTTTTCATTTCTTTCTCCTTTTCTTTTATGATATTAAGCTGTTTCCAGTGAAAAGCTGTAGCTACAGTATAGCTTACTTTTTCTCTGTTGAAAAGAGTATATTCTTTCCTTTTGAAATTTTTTTGATAAGAAGATACAGAAGGAACACAACAATAGTAAAAAGAAGCATCAGCGTACAAAGCGCGTTGATCTCCGGCGTAACTCCCGTCTTCAGCTGAGTATATACCTTAATCGGAAGCGTGGACAGCCGCGGGCCGTTTATAAAAATACTGAGCACCACGTCGTCCATGGACATGGCAAACGCAAGAAGCGACCCGGACATCACCGCAGGCATGATAAGAGGCAGCGTAATATCCCAGAACGCCCGGAAAGAGCCTGCCCCCAGATCCCTGGCCGCTTCCTCCAGAGAGGGATCCATTCCTGCCAGACGGGCTTTCACCTCCATCAGAATGTAGGGCACACAGAATACGGTATGGCCCAGAAGCAGGGTCAGCATTCCAAAAGGAATATTCAGAAGATAGAAAAACGCCATCATGACCATACCGAGGATGATTTCCGGAATCATCAGCGGCAGCATGGAAATATATTCCAGCACTCCTTTTGACTTCCACCTGATCCTGGCAAGCCCCACAGCCCCCAGCGTTCCGATCACAGCCGAGAGAAGACAGCTTGAAACGCCCAGGATCAGACTGTTCCGCAAAGCTTCCAGCATATCTTCATCCTGAAAAAGCTCCTGATACCAGGTAAGGGAAAATCCACTGAACCTTACCGGCAGCTTTGATTCATTAAAAGAAAAAATGATCACCACAACTACGGGGAGGTACATCAGGAAAAATATAATCCCCAGGTAGATCCCGGAAAATCTAGAATTCTTTTTCATCCAATCCCCTCCAGTTCTTTTACATTGGTAATTCTGCGGTACAGAACGATCATCAGTGTCGTAAGCGCCATCAGCACTACCGCAAGGGCAGCGGCAAAGGGCCAGTTATTTCCTCTTGTCATCTGTTCCTGGATCAGACTTCCCACCAGGACAATCTTATTACCTCCCAGGATATCCGCAATAAAGAACAGACCCATGGAAGGGATAAAAGTCAGAATAATACCGGAAAGGAGTCCGGGAAGCGTCAGCTTAAAAGCAACTGTCCAGAACGCCTTTATCCTTGAGGCTCCCAGATCTCTGGCCGCTTCCATCAGAGACCAGTCCAGTTTTTCCGCGCTGGAATATACAGAAAGGATCATAAACGGAAGCAGCACATATACCATACCTACCACAATGGCCGGGTAGCTGTACAGGATACGCAGTGGTTTGTCAATGATCCCCAGCTTCTGCAGGATAAAATTCAGCACGCCTTTATTCTGGAGAAGGATGATCCAGCCGTAAAGACGGATCAGGGAATTGATCCAGAAAGGCAGCATCAGAAACAGCATCGCTTTTTTCTTCCAGTTCTCCGGAAGTTTTGCCATAAAATATCCAAAAGGATAGCCCAAAAGGCAGATCACCGCCGTACTGGTAAGGGCAAGCTGGAAGGATTCCCGGAAAGTTTCAAGATATACCGGTTCCAGGATCTTTTTATAATTATCCAGAGTAAAAGCCCACTCCACGCCAAAAGTCTCCGCCGACTGGGAAAAACTTAAGGCCACCATGTAGATCAGCGGTCCCGCCACAAATACAATAGTAAAGATATACAGGGGAAGGATCATCCAGACAGAGCTGGATCCGCGCCTACGCATGTTCTTCCTCCCCGGAAGTTTTATCCTGCCTGTCTACAAGAACCGCGTCTTCGGGCTGAAAGCTCATATGAAGCCTCTGTCCCGGCTGGACGCCGGCGTCGATGCCATACCTGCTGGCGATCACTTCTGTTCCATCTGAAAGCTTCAGCACAACGCGCAAAAGTCCCCCTGCAAAACTTTTTTCCACAATCTCTGCTTCCAGACCTCTTTCTTCCTCGATCCGGATATTTTCACTTCGCACTGCCAGAGTCACGGCTTCGCCTTCTTTTACCGGGCTCTCCCCGGAAGCGGCCGACATCTCTCCTCCTGGAAGGGATACCCGGCAGCGGCCGTCTCCCTCCACGCCTTTGACAGTTCCCTTCAGAATATTTGCGTTTCCTACAAAAGTTGCCACATAGCTTGTTTTCGGATGGTTATAAATTTCATCAGGAGTTCCGATCTGTTCAAATTTTCCCTGATTCATTACCGCGATCCGGTCGGACATATTGATAGCTTCTTCCTGATCGTGAGTAATATAAATAAAGGTGATCCCCAGCTTTTTCTGAAGCCGCTTCAGTTCGATCTGCATAGCCCGGCGGAGCTGCAGGTCCAGCGCGCCCAGAGGCTCGTCCAGAAGAAGAACTTTCGGGTTGTTTACAAGAGCCCTTGCAATAGCCACTC
>DXGV01000059.1 GCA_019113745.1 Candidatus Blautia intestinavium | reverse complement strand
CAAAATCAATTCCTGATTCCAGCAGTTTCTTTCCCATCCTGTATCCATTGGCCATACTGAACACGTCCTCCGCCCAGTCCTGGCTGTACCATATTCTCTCCTCGTCTGGTTCAATGTGGTGATCCGTCAGCGCGTCACGATATCCGTTCAGGCGGAGTCTTCCCACACTTTCATCTCCCCGGCTGCCGCTGAAAATAACAATCTTTTTGTAGCCTTTAGAGCACAGATAATCCACCATCCGGTAGCTTTCCTGATAGCTGTCCACGGAAACAGAGGAATAAATATTCTTCGGAACTTTTTCGTCCATATCCACCGTACACATCACAAACGGCACAGGGACAGCCTTCAGTTCTTCCTCCGCCCTGTTATGGTTCCCTCCCAGGAAGATCAGGCCTTTCAGCCGCTTTTCCTTCACAAGCCGCAGGGCTTCGCGGATCTCGTCGCCGGAAATACTGATGTATTCTATGTCAGAATCATAATCGTACTGGGCGATCCCCTCCACCAGCACAGGCCGCATTTTAGCAAACAGTTGGTTGTCCGCTCCCTTGACCACGACTCCTATCGTCTTGGAGACGCTTTTCTTCAGATTCTGCGCGCTGTTGTTTGGAATATAATGATTTTCCTCGATCACCTTCATGATCTTACGCCGCGTTTCCGGATTAATGTCCGGATGATTATTAATGGCTCTGGATACTGTACTGACCGCCACATTACACCGTTTTGCTATATCCTTAATCGTAACTGATTCCATATACTTCATCCCTGTCTGTATGCTTTTTCTACTGTTTACACAATTTCTTTTTATTACCTGAACAGATATATTTTATCAACTACAGGATAAAAAAGCAACAATCAGGGGAATCTCCGAAAACGGCTCAGCCTTTTACGGCGCCCGCTACTACTCCTTCGATAATATACTTCTGGCAGAGCATATAGAATATAACAATCGGGATAATGGACAGTACCAGCGTCGCCATCATCGCTCCCATATCCACAGATCCATGTCCGCCCTTTAAATACTGGATGGCAATGGGAATGGTCTGATAATCGCTGTCCAGCACCAGAAGCGGAAGGAGGTAATCGTTCCAAATCCACATGGCTTCCAGGATCGCCACTGTAATACAGGTGGGTTTCATAATGGGAAGAACGATCCGGAAATATGCCTGAATAGGATTACAGCCGTCGATCATGGCCGACTCCTCGATCTCCAGCGGAATGGACTGCACAAAGCCGGTAAACATAAACACGCAGAGGCCGGCTCCGAAGCCCAGATATACCAGCACCAGTCCAAGGGGAGTGGTCAGTCTCAGCATGTTGGCGATCTTTGACAAGGTAAACATTACCATCTGGAAAGGTACGATCATGGAAAAAACGAATCCGTAAAACATTACGGAAGAGATCACGCTTTTTACCCGGACGATATACCATGCGCACATGGAGGTGCATAAAAGAAGTACCGCCACGGAAAGGACAGTAACCAGAAGGCTCAGGCCGAACGCCCGGAAAAAGTCTGTCTTCTCGATTCCGTTTATGTAGTTTTTCAGCCCTTCAAACATTTTTCCGGTAGGAAGGCCGAAGGGTTCCCTGCTGATATATGCTTTTCTCTTAAAGGAGTTCAGCACTACCTCTACGATGGGAAAGATCCACAGAAGGCTGATCAGGGTAAAAAGAACTGTCAGAACTACATTTCCTTTTTTATTTTTTACCATTACTGCTGCACCTCCTTACTCTTTGTGGCGCGAAGCTGCAGAAGGGCGATAGCCGCCACGATCAGGAAGAATACCACAGCCTTCGCCTGTCCAACTCCCTCAGTACCGGGCCTGTCATAAAACGTCTTATATATATTCAGCGCCAGCATCTGTGTTTTATTGGAGGGAGCTCCTGCTGTAAGCGCAAGGTTCTGGTCGAACATCTTAAAGGAGTTCGTCAGCGTCAGGAAAGTACAGATAGTGATGGACGACATCATCATCGGTATTTTCACCTTGAACAGAGTAGCCCATTTTGACGCTCCGTCGATCTGGGCCGCCTCGATCAGTTCTCCGGGAATATTCTGAAGTCCCGCCACATAAATGATCATCATGTATCCGATACTCTGCCAGTTCATCAGGATGATCATTCCCCAGAAGCCGTAGCTTGCGTCAAAAGTGATAGTCTTTCCGAAATAACTCAGCACGCCGTTGATGATAAGCTGCCAGATATATCCAAGGATGATACCGCCGATCAGGTTCGGCATGAAGAATACGGTACGGAAAATATTCGTTCCTTTGATCCCTCTTGTAAGGGCCAGGGCGATCACAAAAGCAAGAACATTAATGGTGATCACCGCGACGATGGTGAACAGTACTGTGAAGCCGAGCGCATGAAGAAAATCACCATCGGAAAAAATCTTTGTGTAGTTAGAAAATCCAATCCACTGTGCGTCCGTCACGGTTGTAAATTTACAGAATGAAAGATACACGCCCAAGATGAACGGAACCACAAATCCAACGATAAATGCGATTAAGGTAGGAAGGGCAAAGATTGGAAAATATCTTTTCATTGATCTGTTGTTCATTTTGTTTCCTCCCTTATTCTGGGACACCTGCGTCCTTGTGAGATCATTTGGACAGAGAGGATAAGGCCTCTTCTGCTCCCTCATCCTCTCTGTCCGGAACGCAGGTTATTCTTCCGCGTCCTCCTGAATGTTCTGTTTCTCTACAGCCCAGTTGTCAACAGCCGCTTCTACAACAGGCTCCCACTCGCCGGTTCCCTGCGCGTATTCCAGAAGCGCAGCTCCGAATTTATCTTTGTAGGACTGGTTCGGGATTGTATTGAAAGCCCAGGATACGGTTTCCTTGCCGGAGTTGGACCATTCCATAACCTGTGCGGCAAGAGGATTGCTGGGAACTTCGTCTTCGCTGAAGGTATCGTACGGAGAAATCCATCCAAGTTTATTGATACAGAAATCTTTTCCGGTCTCGCTGTTAAACAGCCAGTGGATAAAGGCCAGAGTCGCTTCCTGGTCTTCCTCGGAAACCTGATTGTTGATACCAAGGTTTGCCTCGGAGCCAATGCAGAGTCCCTGGTTCTCTTCTCCGTCTACGCCGATATAGATCGGAAGGAAGCAGATATCGTCAGCGGAAAAGTCTTCATTGTTCTCTGCGATAGTCGTCCATGCCCAGTTTCCGTTCTGCACAAAAGCAACTTCTTCCAGCGCGAATTCCGCCATGGCGTTTTCAATAGTCATGCTGGAAAGCATTGCCGGCTCAGTGCAGGAATTATTGATGTACAGATCAAAGATCTGTTTGAAATTGTCCATATAGGTTCCGTCCAGAGTATCGGAATCATCTACGCCTTTGTCCTTGTACTCATAGTACAGAGGCATGTTGAACAGGTGGTTTGTCCATCTCCATTCCTCTCCCGGTGAGAACGAGGTGGAAGCAAAGGCTCCCAGGATTCCCAGATCGTCCGCCTTGGCCTGAATATCCTCCGCAACGGCCTTTAAAGTGTCAAAATTATTGATATCATCAATAGACTCGATCACCGCTCCGTCCATTGCGCAGTAGTCTTCGATGATTCTCTTATTGGTGATAATGCCGTATCCTTCAACAGTATAGGGAATAGAGAATACGCCGTCGTCGTCAGAAATAGCCAGGCTCTTGTCTGTCAGACTGTCGTACCACTCCGTATCGCTGAGATCCAGCGCGTAGGATTTCCAGCGTTCCAAGAGCCACCTTACTTCCAATCTGGAACAGTGTGGGAGGTTCGTCCTTGGCGATCTCCGAACGGAGCATGTTCTCATATGTATTGGCTCCTGCAGTTACCACCTTTGCCTCAATGCCTGTCTCCTCGGTAAACGCCGGGATCAGCTCCTCCTCCAGGATCGTGCCGTCCTCAGGCTTCTGGTTCAGCCAGTAAACTTTACCTGTGATAGAGCTGTAGTCAAAGTCGTCTCCCGACTCTTCTCCGGCATATGCCGGAACTGCCATTGCGGAAACAGCCATCATAGCTGTCAGACCAATCGCCGCCCATTTTTTCGCTTTTTTCATCTCTCTTACCTTCCTTTCATTTTAGCTTTTCTTGTTTTGGAAACATTTCCGGTAATGTATCCGGTAACGTTTCCGGTTCGTGAAATAAACATAGCACATTCTGAAACAAATAGCACGATTTTTTCTTATCCAATTTTCAGATTCGTGATTTTTTAAGATTTTGATGTGATTTTTTTATATAGATTGCACAAATTCAGTTTTTGCAGAAATCAACAAAAGAAACGTTCAAAACTAAGATATGTTTTGCAGCTATACGGCGTCCAGGACTGCCTGCCCGGGAAAATCATGCAGCCATGATTTTCTCTTAAACAGTCCCGGAGCCTGCCTGCTGCTAAAAATAATCAGAAATATACGGGGTCTGCTGCTCGATAGCGTCCTCAAGCATGTCGATAGTCCACTCCGCCGCCTGGATACGGCCGATCTTTGCCAGATATTCCGGCCTTTTGTATCCCATAAGCATGGTGGTCATAGTCTGAATACTGATCTTGTCCTCACAGGGTTCCATGATCCGTCTGGCCTGCCCGTGTCCGTCTCTGGAGATTGTCAGAAGGAAACTGCCCTGGTTACATTCCATTACCGGATCCATCAGGGTAAACTTCCACTCTCTGTCCAGAACGCTTGGCCGGAATGGGTAATCCTCCACAAAAGCTTCGAAATCCACGATTCTTCCCATAAAATAGGGCGAGATCACCTCTTTTATGCTTGCATCCTCCAGCAGAAAGGCAAGGGGCTCGTCCGTATAGGTATCGCCCTCCACCTGGTCGATCATGGAGAAGTGCGCGCTGACAAAATTCCAGAGCCCTGTCCTTGCGTCCTCATTGTTGAAGATCATATCTTTTATGTGAAAAACGTCGTTCGCGATCCAGTAGATCACATAGCCGTCCGGCTCGTTTTTTTCGTTGTAATAAATCGCCGCCATCACATCGTCGGAGTCCCACAGCCAGTATTCGTTCCAGGCAAGATCGTCCCTTAAGACCGCTCCGTGAGTATGCATGGCATACCGCTCATAAGTCTCTTTCAGTTCCGCGCTGTCCGTTTTTACCCGGCGGACGTCTCCGGGAACCTGTCTGTTTTTCGGAAGCTGATAGTCCTTTATTTCATAGGATATTTTATCAGAGATAATTTCCCAGCCTTTCCGGCGGTAATATGGGATAGAATAGGGATAAAGATAACAGATATGCTGGCCTTTTTTCTTCATATTTTTCAAGGCCTGCTCCAGAAGCTTATGCATCAGTCCCATGTTGGAATATTCCGGATAAGTTCCTACGCCGGTCAGTCCCCCCATCGAGTAGGTTTTTCCAAAAATCCGCGCCTTCATGGGATAAACCGCCACCTGGGATACAAGGGTGTCGCCGTCGAACCATCCGATCACATCGGCCTTTTCCATGGTAGGGAATTTGGCCCGGATGATCTCCCGCTCCTGCCATCCGATGGAACTCAGCTCCTGCTCTGTCACCTGAAACACATACCGGAGAAGTGCGTTGTACTGTTCCATATATTCGCTGCCTACTGTTTTTATTTTCAGATTCTTTTTATTCATTCCAAACTTCCTTTAATCATTCAATGCGCAAAATCTATTCTCAGATGCCTGTACTGTAAAACCTCCGCTTTTCTCCGGAAAAGAACAGGCCCCATCCTCAAGATGAGAGATGGGACCTGGGGTTATACCCGTTTTTTGCTTATACTTCCGGCTCGATCAGACCGTAGGTATTGCCTTTTCTCTTATACACAACGTTTACCTGATCTGTCTCGGCATTACAGAATACGAAGAAATTATGTCCCAGGAGCTCCATCTGTACGCAGGCGTCTTCCGGATACATGGGTTTAATGTCAAATTTCTTTGTACGGATGATCTTAACCTCTTCATCCTCATCATAATCCTTGTCCAGATATTCCTTCTGGAAATTTCCGGCGGACTGTTTTCTGTCTACGATCTTGTTTTTGTATTTCCGAAGCTGACGCTCAATAACCTCTTCTACCAGGTCGATGGACACGTACATGTCGTTGCTGACCTGCTCAGACCGGATGATACTTCCCTTCACAGGAATCGTAACCTCGATCTTCTGTCTTTCTTTTTCCACACTTAAAGTTACTACAACTTCGGTGTCAGGAGTGAAATAACGTTCCAGCTTTCCAAGCTTGTCTTCAACGGCTGTTCTGAGCCCTTCTGAAACTGTGATGTTCTTTCCGCTAATAATAAATTTCATACTTCCATCCCCTTTGCTGTTTATTTTGGGTCTTGCTGAATTTATAAACAGGCGTATCTGTAAATCTGACCGCTGCTGCTTATATGTTCATTATATCACATGGCTGTGAATTTTAACAACACTTTACATTTTTTTTATAATCTTTCTGACCTTTTGGTTACAGCTCGCACCGTACTCAGGAACAGGAATACGCAGCGTCATGCTTACATGTAAGAGGCGTATTCCTGCTCCTGAGTGCGAGTGGAACTCGTAACCGCTGCCCACATAAGCAGTCTTAGCACGTAGTGCGGAACTGGAGCGCGTCAGCGCGACGAGTGCGCATGTGTGCGGCGGTTAGGTGAGAGCTGTAACCCCACCGCTGCGGGCTCTTACTGCCGGCCTGTCACGCACATCTGTAGGCTGCTGTCAGCCGGAAATTCTCCTTCTCTTTCACTGGTAAGAAGTTCTTTTCCGCCTGGGTCTGTCACACAGTAAAGTCCCAGGCCGCTGCCCGCCGGAGCGTCGCTTGTGATCTCAAGCTGGTAGGTTTTTCCGCTTTCCACCTTTACCGGATCCTTCAGGAAAGAATAGAGAGCCGTATTTTCTTTCAGCCCGTAAGTATCTCCTTCGCTTTCATATACCGCCTTATCAGAGCCCTTTTCGCGGATCGTTACCTTTAAACTGTGAAGGGCGTCGGAAGATCCTGGTTCCGTATAAATCCGTATCTTGATATCCGAAAGCGTTGCGCCGTCTGCCGTAAACTCCTGGACAATGGGCTTTCCGTCCTCAAGCATGGCTACGTTTTCCATTTCCATATTCTGACGGCTGTTGTCATAAAAAATCACTTTTCCCTGGAGAACTCCTGCGGCGCAGACAAGAGCCGGAACCATAAAGGCCGCCGTGCCGAAGAGAAACGCCGCCCTCATCTGCCAGATCAAACCCCTGGCGATCTTTGTTCCCGCCCTGCCGTGATAGCGTGGATGTCCGAACACCACGTAAAGGACAAGCACGATCCACATGGCGGTGCAGAGAAGCTCCTGATCGTGAAAGCCGTAAAGATCCCACATCCGGACGGCAAATTCTCTGTCCTTCAGCGCATATTTCAGAATTCCGCCGTTCAGGACTCTTTCATCCACCATACTCTGGCTGCTGAAAATATACATGGCCAGCATAAAAATATTGGTGATCATCAGCATCAGATTTCCATTTTCACTGATAAAGATATTCAGTACCAGAAACGGAGCCATAAGGAGGATCCACTGGGGATTCCAGGTGGAAAATCCAAAGATGGAAAAGCTGACGGCCACGCAGAAAAACACCGCCCAGGAGGCAAGAGTTTCCTGATCCTGCGCCTTTTTCTGGTACGCCCATACCAGCACAAAGGCAGCCACTGCCGCCATCAGGTTGATGCCGCTGAAAAATCCCACGGAAAAGGATTTCTGCACATACTCCAGAGCGCCGAACCCGAACACATTCCTGCGGAAAGCCTCTGAACCAAGATTCGGGACGATCTCCACCAGAAGAGGCAGCGCCATCACCACGGTATATTTGATCAGATTCCGTATCTTTTTTTCTTTCAGAAGGATCAGGGCCAGGAAATAAAGGATCGCATGGTATTTGAAGGTAGCGGCGATCCCGAACATCAGCGCCGTTTTCCACAGTTTTCCTCTGAGATAAAGCCAGAAGCCCAGAACAATAAAAAATACGGTAAAAATATCGTACTGACTGAAAATAAACTGGCTGAACACTCCCATAGGGAAGATCAGAAAAGCGAATTTACACAGCAGGGATTTCTTTTCTCCGAATCCCATTTCTTTTCCGATCCGGTACATAAGCTGGGCGGTGGCAAAATAAAGGATCACCGGAAGCAGTTTATACCACATGATATTGACAAAGCTGTTGGTAAGGATCTGCTCCGGCACATGGCCTGTAAGGTACAGAGGGAGATTCCACACCGCATAGGCAATAAAGGTGCTGGGAAGATAATTTGCCCAGTATCCTCCGGACTGCTCGTAGCTTGCCTGATAAAAATCAGTAAAATGCTCATACATCAGAAAAGAACGGTTTCCCGTAAGCTTCACGTCTGAATGAGCGCAGGTTATAAATAAAAAGGCAAGGATCAGAATAGAAAGGATCCAGTCCAGGCGGCAAAGCTCATTCCCGCTGAAAAACCTCATTCCCTTCCACTCTGTCCTCAGTCCCGCAAAAAAACCGGGAGATTTTGTCATTGTTTTCTTCTTCATTTTTCCGCTCCTGTCGTTCATCCCCGAGCTCCTGAAAAAGCGTCTTCCTTTTCTCCCGGGGCTTTTCCCGTCTTTTCCGGCTCCTCTACAGAAGCCGTTTCCGCCGCGCTTTTCGCCGCCTCTGTGTACTGCTTAAGCAGCATTCCAAGCGCCGCCAGCGTTTCCGGTGTGATCTTTCCTGCTTCTTCTTCCTTTGGCAAAACGCCGGAAACCGCTCTTCCCTGACGGTCGTAGGCTCTGGCGGCCTTCATATCTTCCAGAAGCTTCTGCACATCCTCTTCAATCTCTTTGTCCTCTTCAAAGTTCAGCCGCTCCTCTTCCACTACAAGGGGCCTGTCCAGCACTCTTGTATTGATGCTCAGCACATACTCTCCAAGGAAACCGATAAAGAAAAGCTGCAGCGCTCCCAGGAAAAACACTCCGATCACCATAGGCGCAACCCCGGCTGAAAAACGGTCCCAGTACATCAGCTTCAGCACCAGATATACAAGACCTGCCAGAAAGCTTAATCCGCCGATCATGAAACCTGCGAAGGTTGCCAGCCGCATCACAACCTTGGAGTAGGAGGTAATACCGATCATGGCGTAGTCATAGAGGCTGTAAAAATTGTTTTTGCTCTTTCCTGCCCGGCGCTTCGGCTGGGTATAGGGCACCGCCTTGTAGTCGAATCCCAGCTCCGCGATGATCCCTCTTAAATAAGGCATGGAATCATGAAGATCCCGCACCACATCCACAAATTTTTTGTCGTAAAGCCCGAAGCCTGTAAACTGCTCGATATGGTCGATATCCGTGATCTTCCGGATCATCTTGTAATACACGCCGCGAAGCCAGTACATCCGCTTCTTTTCCTGACTGGCGTTTTTTACCCCGATGACGATTTTGTGTCCCTTTTCCCATTCTCTCACAAAAACGGGTATCATCTCTACCGGGTCCTGAAAATCCGCGCACATACGCACCACGCAGTCGCCGTACGCCTGCTTCATTCCATAAACCGGTGAACGGGCCTGCCCGAAGTTCCTTGCGTTAAAGATCGCCTTGATCCTTTTGTTTTCTCCACAGAGCCCCCGCAGCAAAGCCTGGGTGTTGTCTCTGGAGTGATTGTCGATGAACAGGATCTCATAATCATAATTGCTGAGATCCCTCTCCATCACCTCCACAATGGCTTTTGCCAGAGGAACCACGTTGGCCTCCTCGTTGTAGGTGGGAATCACCACTGAAATCTTCTTTTTCATCTTTTTATCATTCTCCTGTAAACTGCCTGTATCTTTTTGTAAATCCCCCTGCGCAGTCCGCAGAGATATTTTCTTTATCTTTTATCATATGGCTGAGCATTTTTCTTCTGCTCTCCGCCCTGTCCTTTCAGCCACGCGATCGTCTCCCGGATCCCCTGCTCAAAGGTGTGCTCCGGCACAAATCCCGTATCCTCTGTGAGACTTTTAATATCCGCGCAGAGATTCATGACGGCTCCCGGGGGATAGGGTTTCGCCCCGATCCCAGGCGCTTCTGCATTCGTAAGACGCGCCATTTCCTCAATATATTCCTTCAGCGGTCTTGCCTGACCGCTTCCAACACAGTAAACCGCGCCGTCTCTGCCTTTTTCGCCGATCAGATAATAGGCCCGCCCGGCGTCTTTGCTGTACAGGTAATCCCATCTCTGCATTGCCGGCGTAAACTCCGTAGCTTCTCCGGCAAGCATCCTGCGAAGGCCGGAGGCGATCATTGTTGTTTCTTTCTCGTAAATCCCATAAACACTGAAAATCCTGGGCCAGATACATTCCATTCCCAGTTCCCTGCAGAGCATCCGGGCAAGCTGTCCTGCTGCCAGCTTGCTGGCGCCGTAGGGGGTTGTGGGATTCACCGGACTGTCCGGAGATATTTTTTCCACATCCATGGGGCCGTATTCCGCCTGGGAACCTGCTCCGATAAAGCGCCTGCACCCCAGGGCTTCCGCCGCCCGCACTGCCTGAAGGGTGTAAAAAATATTCCGGCTCTGAAGCTCCGTGCTTTTGTTCCGGCTTTCTCCCGTATTTCCCCATGCAATATGATAAAAGGTATCGCATTTTTCCGGAATCTTCTCCGGCAGACAGTGCAGATTCTCAAGGTCACAGTCCACCAGATGAAGTTTCGGACAGGAAGGCAGACGGCTCTGCTTTCCGGAAAAGGCCCTCACAACCGCGTATACTTCTGTGTCATGTTTTATACATTCTTCGATGAGAGCCGCGCCGATCATGCTGGTGGCTCCGGTAACAACGATACGTTTCATTTCTTTTCCTCGGATTTTAAATTTTTCATTCGGATTCTTCCGGTTCTCTCACGGCTGCAGTTCTCCTATGCCGCGGCAGAGATTCACCTTCCGCCCCGGGAGATCCGCATATTCTCTTCCATTTCCTCCGGAGGAAGGAAAGGATACATATCCTCCAGAGGAGCGGACGCCATCCTGCCGTCGGGAAGCTTTTTGGAGGAAGTCTTGGGTTCCGTTTTCTGGTATTTTGTAACAAACACCTGGCAGATAAAAGCGCCTTCCTGCTTTAAAACCTCCCGGATCGTTCCGGACAGTTCCTCCGCGCAGTGGATCTCCCGGTAAGGAAATCCGTAGGCAGGAGCCAGCTTCCCAAGATCCGGAAAGCTGAGGTCTCCGCTTTCCTCACCCACTCCCACCAGCGGTTCACCGAAGTAACTCTGCTGGGTCTGTCGGATAGAATGATAGCCCTGATTATTGATCACAAAAAGTTTCACCGGAAGACGGTTCTGCCGGATCGTCTGAAGCTCCTGAATGTTCATCTGCAGGCTTCCCTCTCCGGTGACGCAGACTACCGGCTTCCCGCCGGATGCAATACACACGCCCTCCGCTCCCGGAAGGCAGAAGCCCATGGACGCGGTGTTGGGATTGGTGATAAAGCGCTGTCCCTTCTTTACCCGGAAAGCCTGGCTTCCCGCAACACGTGAGGTTCCCACGCTGACGAGAAGGTTCTGGTTTTCTTCCATAGCTTTGGAAAGCTCCTCGTAAAAGGCATAAATATTGGTGCAGCCCTCTTCTATGGTTTCATAATGCTTCGCCGTCACCACCGGATATTTTTCTCTCCAGAGGCGGCACTGCTCTATCCATTTTTCTCCCCGGAACAAAGGATGCTCCCGGTCTGCGCCTCTCTCCCCGGCGGCTTTCAAAAGACCGCGGATCAGCTCTCCGGCGTCGCCGCAAACCGGAAGACTTACGTGAAGGCTGGGCTTTTTCAGCTCGTTTTCATCGATATCATTTAAGATCGTATAGCTTTCTCTGGCCCAGTCCTGAAACTGGAAACCTGTCTGGGCGAAGCCCTGTCTGTTTCCGATGGACAGAAGAAGATCGCTGTTCTGAAGGGCAAAATTCCCCGGCCTTGTCCCGGTGCTGCCGCTTCGTCCCACAAAATAGGGATGATCCGATTCTATAGCGTCCACGCTGCTCATTCCCGTGATCACAGGCACTCCCAGCACGTCTGCCAGACGGTGAAAATCTTCTATCGCGCCGGAAAGCCGGACGCCGTTTCCCGGAAAAAGCACCGGGCGGCTGCTTTCCACAATCTTATCCAGAATTTTTTTAATTGTCTCTTCCGGAATCTCCGCCGGAATCTGCTCCGGATTTTCCGACGGATCGTAGGCTTTCAGATCCTCCGTCTCGATCACGGCTCCCTGCACGTCCAGAGGGATATCCAGCCATACCGGGCCCGGTCTTCCATGGGAGGCCAGATAAAGAGCCTTTTCCAGATGATAGCGGATCTCTTCCGGACGGATCACCATTACGGCGTATTTTGTCAGAGGCGTGATCACCGGAACGATGTCGCATTCCTGAACGCCCATACTGCGAAGAGGAAGCCCGGAAGAAGGAACCGTGGTGGCGTATCTTGCCTGTCCGGAAAAAACGATCATGGGGATGGAATCCATCCAGCCGCCAAGAACGCCGGTAATGGCGTTTGTGGCTCCCGGTCCGGTGGTAACGCAGACCGCAGCCATATGGTTGTCCACTCTGGCGTAAGCCTCCGCCGCCATGGCGCAGGCCTGTTCATGATGCTGGTAGGTGCAGTGAAGCCCCGGATGGTGCCCGAAGGCGTCGTTCATATGCATGGCTCCCCCTCCGGTGACGGTAAACACGTCCCGGATTCCCCATTTCACTATATAATCCGCAATATAATCTGATACTTTCTGTTTCATTTTCTTTTCCTTACTCTGTTCTTTGCCGCTGGCGGATATCCTCCGTTTCCGGCAGCCTTCTCTTTATTTACTTATTCCGGCTTTGCATTTGTCCGGAACAATCGCTCTCAATTTGCCGCTGTCCGGACGCTTACATATAGTCCGGGCATTTCTGTTCGCATACCATCCGCTTGCCGGAGGCCTCGATGGGGATTTCGTCCACATAGGTGACGTCGATCTGCGCTTCTTCCCCAAGATACTTCCGGTAGGAAGCCACCACCGCCGTCTCGTCTACTCTGTCGCGGTCGGCGTTGAGAAGAAGCTCGTACCGTTTCTTCTCCCACTGGATGCATTTCGCCTGATGAACGATCCCCTCCAGATTGATGAGCACGTTCATAAACACATGGATAGACAGAGGTTCTCCCGCGCAGTTGTACATCATGGATCCTCTGCGGCCGTAGATTTCTGTAAAATATCCGTGTATCCTTCCCTTTTCGTCTGTAACTTCCTGATAAATCCCCGTATCTCCGGTATCATACCGGATCATGGGGAAGGCCTTATTATAAAAATCTGTAACCACGATACGGCCCAGCTCTCCCGGCTTTACAGGATCGTCGGAATCCAGGCTCAGCATTTCAATATAAAAATTGTAAAGATCTACCGTATAGCGGTCTTCCTCTCCCACCTGGCAGGCCAGGAAGCCGTTTTCATTATTTCCATAGGAGCGCACTGGAGAAAATCCGAAGATCTCTTTTACCAGATCGTAAGTGGGCTGGGGAAGGGCCTCTCCCATGGCGAACACCATCTCCACATCCCATTTGCTGATATCCACGTTTTTTCTTTTCAGATAATTGGCAAGGACGATCAAAGCACTGGAATAAATAACAAGCACCTGTATTCTTTCCCGGCGGATCTTCTCACAGATAGACGCAAGAGCCTCGTCCCCCATGTTGGAAATATCGATCATAATCAGATTGTTCTTAAATGATTTCCATTTGGAGATCACGTTTTTTCCGGGGATCCACACGCGGAATTCCCCTCTTTTCATGCCCATGCGGAAACCGTTCAGCTCCATAAAGGAAATGAAGTTCATGTTGACACGGTTCATCTTATCGCCGTCGCAGAGTACGGTAAAAGGAGCTCCTGTGGAACCGCTGGTGCTTAAACGGAACAGGCTGTCCTTTTTATCCTGAAAAGTATCGCAGATGATCCTGTCCTTATTCTGGTTATATTCCATCTTCGTCATGACAGGATATCTGGTGATATCCTCCACGCCTTTCAGCTCCCGGTAATATTCCGAGTGCTTTCCCGCGTAATCCAGAAGAGCGCCGATACGGCGATCCACATATTCCTTTGTCACGCCCTCTACGATTTCACGCTTATTCACTTTTTTTATTTTATCCAGCTTTCCGCCCTGAATCTTATCCAGCGCCACAAAAGCCGTCCTTCTCAAAATTTCGCCTGCCTGCATATTTCCTTCCCTTCTGTTCTGTAGTTTCCCTTTTGTTTTGCAAACCCTCAACTATGCTCTTTCGTTCCCGCGCTTTCACCTTTCTGTCTCCCGGACTTCCAGACGCCCAGAAGGATCACCGCCGCCACCCGGACCACGTTTGCGATCAGCACCGCGTATGCAAACCCCATAATACCGCTGTTATTTGTGAAAATCAATACAAGAGCTGTAATCAGGGCCAAATGTAAGATCTGAAGGATAAGCTGCCATTTTTCCTCTGTAAAAGTCAGCGCCACAATAAAAAGATACGCTGACAAAACGCCGAGGATCTGGCTGAGGTTTACAACCGTCATCATAGGCTTTACCGATTCAAAAAGATCACGGTAAAACAGCCACACAAACAGCGGCGTCCCGATCTGGGAACCGATAAAGAACACAAAACTCACGCCCAGTCCGATTCCTGTAAACATCAGAAACTGTTTCCTTCCCATCCTCTCCTGCCGCCTTGTCAGATAGGAAATAATGATGGTATTGACAGGGGCGACCAGAAGAACAAGTGTCTTTCCAATCAATGAGGCGACATAATACTGCGTTACCGCCACATGCCCGATCAGATGCTCCAGCGCCAGGCGGTCGATATTCAGGGTCAGATTGGTGATAAGATAAGAGAATACAAGAAATCCTCCCCGCTGCAGCGCTCTCCCGAACCACCGGCTTTTTTGGAAGAAGCCGTGAAACACCGTTCCGGTCGCCGCCAGATACACAAGGCAGGCCGCCTCTCCTGTCAGAAAAACAAGGAACCAGTTTTTTGTAAGAAGATACAGGCCGAATCCTGCCACATATCCTGCGGTGAGAACGGCATAATAGCAGAAATACTTCCTGTAGTTCAGGTTCAGACGGTACTCCACGTCCCCGTAATAGCGAAAAATCGTTGTCATCAAAAGCAAAACCGTCCAAAAGACCACCATTCCCGAAGTCATGGACTCCTTTGCCACCGCGAGAGAAACCAGGGTCCCAATCCCGCCGAAGCCAAGAAGAAGGATGTTGTAATCCCCGTTTGAGACCTGGAAATCTCTGCGTACAACAAGACGGCTGGTGTTCAGCGCCTGTCCCACAGAAGGACAGAGGATCGCCACCAGCCCCATAAGATACAACAGCTCCCCGAGCTGGCCGCTTCCCATGAACCGGTTCAGCAGAGGATAGATCAAAATCTGCAGGACTCCGTTCATAAGAAGGGCGCCGCCTATGGTATAAGCCGTATTTGATACAATTCTTTTCTGTTTCTCTTTTGAAGCCAAAGAGCTTCCTCCTTCTGTTTTTGTTCCGGTTTATTCCTTCTCCGCAGTCTGTTTCTGCCGGGAGTCCGGCTTCTTTGCAGTATATTTTTCACAGCGGTTCTCAAAGGATTTCCGTTTTCCTGAATTCAGCACGGGAATCTCATCCACATACTCCACTGTGATCTCCGCGTCTTCACCGAAATAAGGCTGTATAAAATCAAGAATGGCTTTCTCGTCGATCTTTTCCCGATCTCCGTTCAGCCAGAGCGTATATTTTTTCACATCTTCCTGGATAAAACGGTACTGGTCGATCCCTTTCGCCATGGAAAGACCGTTGAGCAGGACAAAAGGCGACACGATCCTTCCCTTTGTATCATAAATCATGTCTCCCCGGCGTCCGTACAGCTCTTTCAGATACAGCTTGAATCTTCCGTTTTTCTCTTTCCGTTCCGCCACAGCCAGATCACCGTTGTCATAACGGATCAGAGGGATCGCGTAGTTATAAAGATCGGTAATGACGATCCTTCCCAGCTCTCCCGGTTCCGCCGGCTGGTCGCTGTCCAGCTTCAGAATCTCGTAGTAGTAGCTTTCCGAATCAATGTAGTAGCTTTCGTCCTCTTCCCGCTGAAGACCCATGATACCGTTTTCTTCATTGGAATACCAGGAGCGCACCGTACAGTTAAACTGTTTCTCCAGCTTTCTCCTGACCTCGCTTGGCATACTTTCTGAAATCGGAAGAATAGATTTTACACAGAAATCTTTTGTGTCGATCCTGTATTTTTCAATATAGCGGCTAATCTCGCCCAGGGCGGCGGAATAACCGATAAGACATTTTACCTTTTTCTTTTTTATAATAGATACCATCTCGCCCAGTTTCTCATCATCCAGGTTGGAGCAGTCCATCATGATCAGATTTTCCGCTATCCGGGCAAGGCGGCTTTTTTTTGCGTGATCCCCCACCCACATCCGGATAAAAGCGTCCTTCATGCCGATATAATAACCGCCTGCGGCTCCCAGAAAGATACTGGCCGCTGTGTTGTGAAGAATCTTATTTTTGTTCTGGATCATGGCAAAGGGCGTTCCTGTGGAACCGCTGGTATACATGACGCGGTTGTCCGAAGCGTTTTTGTACACACTGGACTGGCACTCCTCATAATGACTGCGGTAAGCGTCCTTGTTCATCACAGGCATTTTCTCCAATGGAGTGTCCTCCGGAAAATCTTTATAAAACTCTGTGGTCCTCACCGCATGGGCGATCAGCTTCCTGATCTTTTCCTCCGTTTTTGCCACAGAAGTTCCTCTTTTATAGCTTTCCCGGATCTCCTGATAGTATTTGCGCACTTTTCCGCCTTTCAGACAGTCTGCCGCCCAGAAGCCGTACCAGCGCAGCTTTTCATCCAATACCATTTCTTTTCCTCCGTTATCTCCTTCCGGCTTCCCGGATCACTTTTGCCATATAATCGATCTTTTCGTCCGTCATTCCCGGATATACGCCTACCCAGAAAGTGTCTCTCATGATCCTGTCCGTATTTTCCAGATTTCCCACTACACGGTATCCGGTTCCGGACGCCCGCATCTGGTCGAAGCAGGGATGCTTTGTAAGATTTCCGGCAAAAAGCATTCTTGTCTGGATACCTTTGCTCTCGATATAAGGAACGATCTCATTTCTGTCCACGCCCTCCCGGCAGGTCAGAAGGAAGCCGAACCAGCTTGGGTCGGAACCGGGACATGCTTCCGGAAGGATAAATCTGTCCTCCATTCCCTCAAGGGCGTTTCTCAGCCGGGCGAAATTATGCCTCCTGCGCTGTACAAAGCCGGGGAATTTCTCAAGCTGGGCGCAGCCTACGGCAGCCTGCATATCCGTTGCCTTGAGATTATATCCGAAATGAGAATAAACATATTTATGATCGTATCCCAAAGGCAGTTCTCCATACTGCCTGTCAAAACGGTGGCCGCAGAGATTGTCCTTTCCGGACGGACAGATGCAGTCGCGTCCCCAGTCGCGGAAGGAACGGACGATCCGGTGGAGCAGGGGATTATCCGTATAAACGGCTCCGCCCTCGCCCATAGTCATATGGTGCGGCGGATAAAAGCTGGAAGTTCCGATATCGCCGATAGTTCCGGTAAGCTTTTTCTCTCCGTCGATTTCATACTGGGAGCCCAGCGCGTCGCAGTTGTCCTCGATCAGCCAGAGCCCATGTTTTCTGCAGAAATCCCTTACAGCCTTCAGATCAAAGGGATTTCCCAGCGTATGGGCGATCATCACAGCTTTTGTCTTTGAGGAAAGCGCTTCTTCCAGGCGGGACACATCAATATTGTACTGAGGGATCGTCACGTCCACAAAAACAGGAACTGCTCCGTACTGGATCACCGGAGCCACCGTTGTGGGGAAGCCTGCCGCCACTGTGATCACCTCGTCTCCCGGCATCACCTGACGTTCCTTTAAAAGAGGCGAAGTCAGCGCCATAAACGCCAGAAGATTGGCTGAGGAACCGGAATTTACCAGGGAACAGAAACGGATCCCCAGGTATTCCGCAAATTTTTTCTCAAACTGGTCCGCATATCTTCCCGCTGTCAGCCAGAATTCCAGGGCGGAATCCACCAGATTCATCATCTCCTGAGAATCGTATACTCTGGATGCGTAGGGAATACGGTCCCCCTCCTCAAAAGGTTTCTGCTGATTGTGGTATTTTTGGCAGTAGCCGTCCACCATCTCCAGGATCCGGGCTCTGGCCTGCTGTTCTGTCATATTATCAAACATAAAAGTTCTCCTTTGTTTTTTCATCTTCTATTCAACAATAATAATCTATACATCCGAAATCAGATGCGCGGTTGATCTGATAATTTCTTCAAATTTTTGAATTTCCGCTTCCGAGAATTTATATATATCTTCCCATTTATACTGGGGAAGCCAGCATGTGGCATGTCGAAAACCATATTTTTCATCTGGTTTTTCAATGTATACTTTGACCCTTCCATCATCCTGCATATCAGAGTGCACAATCTCTGTTTCATCTTCTAAAGTCATAAATGGATACATCATTTTATTATTCCTCCATTTCCATAAACTCCCGGATCTGGCGGTCCATCACCAGATTGACGTTCTCTCCGGCCTGCCATGCTTTCGTCCATTCCACCGTTTTTTCAACGGCCTCCCGAATTCCCCACACAGGCTTCCATCCGAAGACCTGTCTCAGACGGGAACAGTCCAGCTTCAGAAAATTAGCCTCGTGGGGGCCGCCTGCGAAATGGTTCTCCCATGTCTGGCCTTCGCCCCAGGACTGGCAGAAAAGCTCCACCAGCTCTCCGGTTGTCACGCAGTCCTCATCTCCCGGTCCCACGTTATAGTATCCGGCAAATTTTCCATCCTTATATTGCTCAGCGGCGATCATCAGATAAGCGTACAGAGGCTCCAGCACATGCTGGAAAGGTCTGACGGAATGAGGATTCCGCACAGGAACGGGCTTTTTCTCCAGAGCGGCGCGGATACAGTCGGGAATGATCCTGTCTGCGGCAAAGTCCCCTCCTCCGATGACATTGCCAGCTCGCGCTGTGGAAACAGCCGTGCTGCCGTCTGCAAAGAAGGAGTTTTTATAGCTGTGCGTCACCAGCTCGGAGCAGGACTTGCTGTTGGAATAAGGATCGAATCCATCCAGGGGGTCTGTCTCCCGGTATCCCCACTCCCATTCCCGGTTATGATAAACCTTATCTGTAGTCACATTCAGAAAAGATTTCACAGAATCGGTCAGACGGACGCATTCCAGCACGTTCACTGTTCCCATTACATTTGTCTCGTAAGTATATACCGGGCTTTTGTAGGATTCACGTACAATGGGCTGTGCGGCCAGATGGAGTACGATCTCCGGCTCCGATTCTGCAAAAACAGCCTTCAGCTTCTCCAGATCCCGGATATCTCCGATCACAGAGCGCATCTGGCTTCCCATATCCGCAAGGGAAAAAAGAGACGGCTCCGTAGGCGGTTCCAGAGCGTATCCCGTCACCTGTGCCCCTGCTCCCAGAAGCAGGCGGCAGAGCCACGTTCCCTTAAAGCCTGTATGCCCTGTCACCAGAACCTTTTTTCCTTTATAAAATGTGAGATCAAATTTGTCCATATATTTTCTTTTCTCCTGTCATCGAACACAGCTCCTGCCTTTATATACAGATATTCCCCATGTTCTCATAATTATAAACATTATACTCTCCTTTACGCCGGCAGGCAAGAAAAAGCCGGCAGCTCCGGGAAATTTCCGTGCTGCCGGCAGTTTTTCTTTACTTATTCCTGATATATATAAAGAAACAAAACAAACTTTCCCCCTTTCGTTTCTATTTTCATCTCCCCTCCATACTTTTTCACACATTTTTCAATGCTTTTAAGTCCGTATCCATGGGCGCGGGCGTCCGGCTTTGTCGTCCGAATCCTCCACAGCCGGATTCCGGATAATTCCCCCTGTATTTTTTCCGCAGGTTCTTTACCGGTGTCTTTCCCGGAGAAAGGACATGGATTTTCTATCCGCAGCACGAACATCCCTTTTGCAAGCCTGGTCTGAAGCCGCACATACCGTTCCGGCTCAGTAACAAGTTCCGCCGCCTCCGCCGCATTATCCAGAGCGTTTCCAAAAATAGCGCAGATGTCCGGCTTCTCTATAAAAAGTGTTTCTGGGATATCTGCTTTCACATGAAAAAGGATATTTTTCCGCTCCATAACAGAGGCTTTAGCTGAAAGAACGATATTCACCGTCTCATCGGCACAGTAGCGCATTGTTCTGTACGCGGCAGGATTTTCCAGAAGTTTTTTCACATATGCGTTCTTTTCTTCTGCCGGAAGAGACAGGATTGTCTGAAGGTGGTTGGAAAGATCGTGCTTCATCCTTCTGATCTCAAAATTCTGTTCCTCCACAGCTTTATAGTACGTTTTGTTCATCTCAAGCAGCGTCTGCGACTCCTCGAGTTCATTCTGGCGGGCCAGAACAGCCGTGGTTCCCAAAAGTCCGGCAAAGGAAAAAAGCGCCAGAAAAAGGAGCATCAGATTCTGTAAGTCGTTTCCGGTCTGATCGTTTCGGGACAGCAGCACCAGAGAAAACACAATTCCCACAGGAGCGGCGGTAAGGAGCAGAAGTATATTCCACAGCGGGCGGGAAAGTTCAAAATCGCTTTTCGGGGCAAAATGCCGCGCGCAGCCGCAAAGCGTCATTCCCGCCAGAAGCCTCAGCCCGGACTGCGCCGGATAAAAGGTGGAAAATCCATAGTCGATCAGAGCGTTATAGGTAAATACAGTTCCTGCAATGATCAATCCCATTACCCCTCTCTTGTGCCTGCTGCCCCTGCAGCAAAACCAGACTGCCGCCATGAAAAAAAGAAGAGTGGGCGGCAGGTTCTCCATATCCGCCAGTAAAATAACCATTTCACCGATCAGCGCGCAGGCGGCAGCCAGAAACAAACGGGCAGAACGGGTATTTTTCACTTCAAGGAAGCATTCTGTTGTTTTATAAAGTAAGAATATCATCGCCGCTGTCTGAAACAGGAAAACTGTCCATTTCACAGCCGGAGCACGCCAGAAAAATCCTGCGGCACAGAGATTGCAGAAAAATAAAGACGGACTTCTCATCATCATTCCTCCAGTACCGATCTTGCAAGAGCGGCCAGCGCGTCCGCCTTCATGTTTCTGCTGACAGGCAGAAGAATTCCTTCCACCTCCACTTCATTCTTTCCGATCCGTTCCACTTTCCGGACATTTACAAGATATCTCTGATGGATACGCACAAAGTTCTTTCCTGCAATCGTCTGGATCTCATCCAGATTTCCATAAAACGGATACTCTTTTTCCCTAGTAACTGCCGATACCTTTCTTCTGTCGCTGTAAAAATACAGGATCCTGCCGAAAGGCAGACGGTAGGCCCCGTCCATATTTTTGAAAATAAAAGTTTTTTCCCGGTTTTTCTCCATGATTCTCCTGACCCTTTCCAGGATCCGCTTCAGCCTTTCCGGTTCCGCAGGCTTCAGCACATAATCCAGCGCGTCCGCCTCATATCCGTCGAAAACATAATCTTTATGCCCTGTCACAAAAACAATAAGAATCTCTTCATCAAAAGTACGGATATATCTGGCTGTTTCCATGCCGTTTGGTTCTTTCATCTCAACGTCCAGAAACAGAAGGTCGATCTCCCCAGGATGTTTTTTCAGCCAGCTTGCCGCGTTCTTTCCGGACACAAACTCGTACACGATCTCTTCCCGGCCTTCTCTTAAAACTTTCTCCAGGGCGAACCGAAGCCCGTCTCTGGCTTCAGCCTCATCGTCGCAGATTCCGATTCTGATCATATGATATACTGTCCTCCTTCTTCTTTCCGCATACAAAAGCGGATAAAAATCGCGTATAGCTTTGGACTTCCTGCCCGGAAGCCTTCTTTGTATTCTCATTATACGCAGCCCGCAGCGAAACATCAATTTTCCGCTGCGCTATTCTTTACAATTTCCATACCGGATTTTACATTTTTCGCACAGCCGTTCCAGATTTTACAAAAAAGCGTCCCTTCGTGACATGTCCTGTTCCGCCTCCGTTTTTTTCTGCTATCCTGTTTTTAACGCCAATATGCAAGGGGCAACACTTCATAACAGCGTCAGTGTGCAAAGAGCAAGAAAGGAGGCCGTTTATGCTTTATGTAAAAAATCTGAAAAAATCATATACGGTGGGAAAAAACATTTATCCTGTGCTGAAGGGAGTCAGCCTTTCCGTGGCAAAAGGAGAATTTGCCGCGGTAATGGGGCCTTCCGGCTCCGGAAAAAGCACTCTTTTAAACTGTATCTCCTGTTATATTCCTTTTGACGAAGGCCATATTGCCCTTGGAGGCCAGGAGCTGAAAGGACTGGATGAAGCCGGACTTGCCAAGGTACGAAATGAAAAGCTGGGCTTTGTCTTTCAGGACTTTATGCTTTTAGACGGGCTTACCATAAGAGAAAATATTCTTGTTCCAAGAATCATACAGGGAAAAGCAGACAGATCTGCAGAGGCTCTGGCCGACCGTCTTCTCCGGCTTTTCGGCATCACACATATTGCGGGAAAATATCCTGCGGAGGTATCCGGAGGCGAGAGGCAGCGCACCGCCGTTGCCCGCAGTCTTATCAACCGCCCTTTGATGATCCTGGCGGACGAGCCCACCGGAAATCTGGACAGCCGTTCCAGCCGTACAGTGATCGAATCCTTTGAGAATGCCAGGAATCAGATGGGAGCCACCATCTTCATGGTAACTCACGACAGCTTCTCCGCCTCTTTCTGCGATAAGGTGATTCTTTTAAAAGACGGACGTATTTACCGGCAGCTCAGTAATTCCGGAAACCAGAAGCAGTTTCATAACATCCTGCTGGACGCTGTAGGTGAGATGAGCCAGGACGAAAACGAAATGGAGGTTTTATGAACATATCAGTTTTAGAACGAAAGCTGCGAAAAGCAGACAAAAAACAGGCAGTACTCTACCTGTTCTGCAATTTTATCTCTCTTATGCTGATCACCGCCTACTCAGCCATCATGTTTTCCTCCACTGTTCAGAATATTTTTCCGGAGGGAGGAGACAGCCGCCGTCAGATGTATATGATCTTTGTGCTGGCTCTTGCCGGATGCCTGATCTTCACCGTTTATGCTTCCTCCCTGTTTTTCCGCAGAAAATCAAGGCAGTTGGGAATCCTCATGGCTCTTGGCGCTTCCAGGAAGCGCCTTGCGCCGGGACTTTTCTTTGAAGTCCTGATTTTAAGCTGCTCCTCCTCGCTGCTGGGAATCCTGGCAGGCGTTCCCGCCGTCATACTTCTCTGGAAATTTTTCCGTACCTTTCTGACAGACAGTGCAGAAATGGTACTTGTCCTTGACTTCCGTTTTCTGCTCGTCCCGGCCGGAATGTTCCTGACCGCTGCGGTCTCCGTGAGCGCTCTTGCTTTTCTGTATCTTAGAAAAACGAATATTATCGACGTAGTGCAGGAAGAACACAAAAACGAGCCTGTAAAAGAACCCGGCCGGTGGTGCGGTCCCGCCGGAATCCTGATCCTCATCGGCGGCGCTGTCCTGGGATATTATCACTCCGCCATCTACGAAGCGGTTTTTCACAGATATTCTCCCGGCTGGATGAACGTTTCCTACCTGCCTGTTTTTATCGGACTATATATGATCATGCTCCATACGGTGGTACACGGATGGGGTTCCCGCAGGAAACATCCCTACAAAAATATCATTGCCAGAAGTATGATGAAATTTCAGGGAAAGCAGACGGTCAACAGCCTGATCGTCTGTACTGTGCTCATCGCCGGAGGCTGCTTCGCCATGTTTTACCTTCCTGTTCTCTACACCTCTTCCTTTCTGGACGCCAAAAGCCAGCAGTACGATTACTCCTTTCATTACCGGGCGGATCAGACGCTTTCCAATCAGAAAGAGATCGCCGATATCGCTGCCGGTTATGACGTTTCCCTGAAAGACTGGACGGAAGGCTCCTATATCACTCTGGCGCTGGACGGCAGAAAAGAGATCGAGGGAGAGGACGGCGCGATCCATCTGGAATATCACAGAATGCTGGCAGAAGGAAAAGTTCTCTCTGAAAGCGCCTTTAACCGCATTACCGGACAGAACACCGATGTCCCCCGTGGAAGCTTTTCCGCCATATCCAATGATGAAGAAACAGCCACCTACTGGGTGACTTCCAGAGATTCTGTTTTTACTAATCCGGAAACACGCCGGGAGCTGCCGCTGAAATTTCATGGTTTTCTTCATTTCTCCCTGCTTACGGATCAGATCGGTTATTATGTGATAGATGATACTGATTACTCTGCTATCTCCCAGGGAATTACGCCCTACTGGAGCGGCAGTCTGGTATTCTTTAACGTGGACGGAAAAGACAGCTATCCCTTTGCAAGCCGCCTGTACCATATGCTCATTGCTTCCTTTGACAAAGACTGTCTGACCTCTGTTTATTATAACCGCGTCAAAGAACTGACTGATTCCTCGGAAAGCGCTGATTCCGGCGCCGGAGGTTCTCAGGAGTTTTTAAAAAACGATATGTCCGGCCTCAGTCCGGACGCTGCCGATTTCCGCCTTTACTGGACCTATATGCCGAAATTCCGCATCCTGACCGCCAGTGACTTTATGCAGACATTCTCGGTCTTTCTCATGACTTTTCTTTTTATCTGTATCATCTGTCTCACCGCCGCTATGGTGATCGCCTATACGCGGTGCCAGACCATCGCCATTAACAACCGCTATGTTTTTGACGATCTTAAACGGCTGGGCGCGTCGCCTGCTTTTCTCAGAAAAGAGGTGCGGCTGCAGTGCGGAAATGTGTTTAAAATACCCGCTGTTACAGGCATGAGCGCCATGTCCCTGCTATACGGAATGATACTTTTCGCCAACGACGGCAGGTTCAGCAGATCCGAAATCCTTGGATTTCTTTTGTGTATGGCTGTCATGGCGGTGATCGCCGCTTTCTTTTACGGCATTTACGTCCATACGCTGCGGATTGTCTGTATGGAATTAGAAATCCCGGAATCAAGGACGTTTTGATGGATTATCCCGGCAAAAAGAGCAGGCTGCAAAAAAGAGTTTTATTTCTTCATGCACCTGCTCTGCTAAAAGTCCAAGGTCATGCGTCTTCTTTATCATAACGCCTTTTGAAATAAGAACGCCTTTCAGCAGATCCTCATTTTTCATATAAGAGCACACCCTCCTGTTTCACAACCTTTTCAAGAGTATTTTCCTTCGCCCTTATATCAAAAGAGGATTCATATCCTACCACAATATCTACCGGACGTTTCCTGATTCCACGGAGCGATTTATATGCTTTCTGGGACAGCTCGATCTTATTTCCGGCATCATCCGGTACTACAACATAAAAATCATAGTCGCTGTCCTCGTTATAGGTATCTTTTGCAAAGGAACCAAACAGACTTGCTTTTTTCTGCTCACATTTAATATCACAAAACCGTCTGCTCATCCAGTGACTCTATGAAAGCTAATGCGGTTTTCCCGCCCCTGCTTCACAAATACATATCTGCTGTCATCGGAAAGTTTTCCACAATAACTCAGGCCAAGGCCCTGAAAATCCCGGAGTTTTTCCACATCTTCCACCTGATTCTCCGCCATAAACCGGACCATCTCTCCCCGGGCCATTTTCGCAAAAGTACCTTTCTGCTTTACCTTTCCCTCTGTCAGCTCCCCGAATTCCACTGTAATAAACCGATCCTCCGGGGACAAATATTTTTCCACCGCTTTCGCGTACTCTTTTGAGGCAAGATTGACAATAGTTCTGTCTCCGTCTTTTGTCAGTTCCCGATACAGGCTGTCTCCCCAGAAATCATACAGATCCTTTTTGCCGTTTACAGAAAGCTTTGCCTGCATTTCCAGCCGGTAGGGCGTCACTCCGTCAAAAGGCTTCAGGACGCCGTAAAAACCGGACAGTATCCTCAGATGTTCTTCTATGTACTGCAAAGCGGTTTCTGAAAATACCGCCGGAGCCATATGCTGGTACTGCAGACCCTCGTAGGAAAGGACAGCGGGAGTCAGCCCCCGTTCCAGATCCATGGACTGAAAGCGTCTGTAATTCAACTGTGCAAGCTTGTCGTTACATTTCCATACCGCCTTTGCCTCCGCCTGGGAAAGCTCCCGCACCGCCTGCATCAGTACCCTTGTTTTATCCAGAAATACAGGGATCCTCGGCGCTGCGGGGAAATCTGTATCCGTATTCATTTTTTTCGCAGGAGAAATTATGATCTTCATAATCCTGTCCCTTCTTTCCCTCCTTTCATCCTGGCAGCATCAGATTTCCGGACTGCCTTTTTTATTTCCTCCTTAATTTTCATCCTCTGAAAGCTCCGCCAGCATCTGCGCCGGATTATCCGCGGCTTTTACTTTGCCGAAGGCTTTTACGATCACACCCTCTTCGTCGATCAGATAGGTGGTGCGCACAACGCCCATGGTCTTTTTGCCGTACATATTCTTTTCCTTCCAGACATCGTATGCCTGGATACAGTTCAGCTCCGTATCGGACAAAAGCGTAAAAGGCAGGCTGTATTTTTCCTCGAATTTCTTATGGGAGGCTACGCTGTCCTTACTGACTCCCAGTACCACCGCTCCTTTTTCCATAAACTGAGGATACAGCTCCCCAAAACCGCATGCCTGCTTTGTGCAGCCCGGAGTGTTGTCTCTGGGGTAAAAATACAGGATCACCTTTTTCCCTCTGTACTCTTCCAGTGTGTGCATTGTTCCGTTCTGGTCCGGCAGTTCAAAATCCGGCGCCTTTGTTCCCACTTCCAGCATAATCTTCATTCTCCCTTCAAACTCTGCTGTTTTTTCGTTGTTCCAGTTTCTTTTTCACTGTAGGATATTTCTCCATATCCGTATGAGGAATAAACTTCGCCGCCTGCATGCGGACAATAAAATCCGGCATGGAAGCAAACTGAACGCTGTATACGTTTTCTCTCAAATACGCGATATCCTCCATGCGGCTTCTGTCAAGAAGCAGCGTCCTTGCTCCGTCAAGAGACGCGTTGCTGAGAGCGGAATACCTTTCCAGCGGCACGTCCGGAAAAATCCCCACCGTAATGGCCGACTCAAGATTTCCGTGGGCGCAGAACGCGCCGGACAGATAATAATGCCCGATGTCTTCTTCCGTACATCCGGCGCTTTCCAGAAGACAGTCCAGCATGGTATGAGCCGCCGCCTTGGTATCTATATACTGGCGGATATCCGTCTGAGAAAAATAAAGGGGAATTCTTTCTTCTGACTCTTCTTCCAGCGCATAAACAGCGCCGTACTCTCCCTCTTCTTCCAGATACCTGATCCTGGGGGAAGCCTCCGGAACCAGGTTCCCGGCAATGTCCACCCAGCCGTTCAGTCTCATCTGCGCCAGAAGGTCGATGATTCCGGAGCCGCAGATCCCAACCGGCTTTTTCCCGCCAATAGTAGTAAACGTCAGCTCCTCCCCTTCAATGCGCACAGTGTCGATGGCGCCCGGGCAGGCCCGTATTCCGTAGCGGCTGATATCTCCCTCCAGAGCGGGACCGGCCGCCCCCGCTCCGGCAAGCAGCCACTCTCTGTTTCCGATCACCAGTTCTCCGTTCGTACCGATATCAAAAAACAGCCCTGTCTCGTCTTTTTTGTAAAAGTCCATCAGGAGAAGCCCACTGACAATATCCCCGCCTACATAGTTGGATATTCCCGGCATAAAGAACACCTCCCCGGAAAAATCCAGTCCCAGATCTTTTCCCCGGAAAAAGCCCGGTTCTGTTGTCACAGGGGCGTAAGGCGAAGAGAATACTGTCCATGCGTCCAGCTCCAGAAGAAAATGTACCATCGTAGTATTTCCTGAGACCACCATAACAGGACATTCCTTTGTCCGGATGCCTGTTTTCTCTGCCAGCCCTTCAAGAAGAATGCAAAAAGTCTTTGCCGTAACCTGGCGAAGCTCTCTTTTATGCTCCGTGCTTTCCATACCGTAGGTGATCCGCGTAAGAATATCCGCTCCGCAGGCTGTCTGTCCATTTATCGCGCTTTCCTGAGCCAGCACCTTCCCGCTGTTCATGTCCACCACCTGCATGACGATCGTCGTGGAGCCGTAATCCACAGCCAGCCCGTAATGACAGTCTGTTCCGTCGCCCTTTTCCAGAGAAATCACAAGATTCTCCCCGCCTTTATGAATAAGCGTCGCCGTAATCTTCCATCCGGCATCCCGGCAGAGAGGATAAATCTCTCTGAGCGCCTCCAGTGATAAGCGAACATTTCTGTATCCTTTTTCTTCCAGGCCCCGGATAATTCTTAGCTGATCGCTGGCGTGTTCCTCCTCTGTGGGAGCGTCCAGACAGAGATAAACTTTCTCGCTGAGTCCCTGGGTATTGATCGTCTCCATGTCGTTTCGTTTCCTTTCCGTCATCTGTCCTCTAAATCTCCCGGATTCTCTTCACAGCGGATTTCCAGAATATTGTCAAAAGATATTTCCGCGCCGTCTGTCAGAACAAGCCGCCGCCTGTATTCGTCAATCTTTTTCAGCCTGCCTCTGACCTCCACGTAAGAACCTCCGTCTTTTCTTTCATCCGCCTGAAAACAGGTAAGGACCACAAATGGACGCTCTTTTATTTTTTCCCGCAGAAAGCGGACGGCCCTGTCAAGCTTTTCCAGCCTTTCCTCATCAGGAGCCTTCTTCTTCTCCGTATATCTCGCCGTTTCCCTTACAGCCTCCCCGTAGCCTGTCAGCGCGGCAAAAGGGGCAAACTGAGCCGCTCTGTCCCTGACCGGCATGGGAGGATGCTTTGTTGACACATGATGAGGCAGGTCCATGATCTCTTCATAACGGCTGGTATCTCCGAAATAATTCTTCATTTTTTCTCCCCTTTACGCTCTGTGGCCGCCAATCTGCCGGTTACGTTCTCTTGCCGTGGCGCCCTCTTCAAAATTCATTCCCTTTAAAACTGCATTTTTCCCGAATTTCTTTTTAATATCCAGAACCGCTTCCTGCATCCTTCTCTCTCTTTGCAGGCGTTCTTCCTCTTCCTTTTTCTCCTTTTCCCTGGCCTCGTAATCTGTAAACAATTCAAGCTGTTCAAAATTCTCTTTTTCTTTCACGGAGTCTTCGCTCACCACCCTGCCTGCGGTAACGGAGATCCTTCTGACCAGAAGATTTTTGTCTGTGATTTCGTCGTAAAGTTTCAGAACAGCATTTATGATCAGCTCTGATGAAGACGTCTGTCTGTCCAGGTTGACGCTGCCGTGGGCGTGTTTTGGAATTCTCCGTCCATAACGGTCAACAGTAACTTCACCTTTATACTTCTTCCGCCGGACAGGGTCCGTCAGATTTTCAATGTCATATCCTACAGTCAGAGTCATCTGGTCTGTCACAAGTCTTTTCTCTACCAGATCCAGCGCCAGCAGATCTGTCATCTCATGAACTACAAGTCTGGCCTTTTCACAGGTGTAGGCGCACTGCAGCACCTGGCCGGAGCCCACGCTGTTATTTTCCGGGCGATATGCCTTGATATCCGCAATCGTACAGGATTCCCAACCCCAGGCATGGTCGATCAGAAGCTCCGCGTTCACCCCGAAAAGCTTATACAGAAGCTCCTCATTATAATATTCTCCCGGTTTTCCCAGAGAACAGGCGGCAATATCTCCCATGGTGAAAATCCCATGGGCCTTCAGCTTCTTCTCATATCCTTTTCCCACGCGCCAGAAATCCGTCAGCGGCTGATGGGCCCAGAGAATCTTCCGGTAAGACATTTCATCCAGCGCCCCGATCCTCACTCCGTGTTCATCCGGCGGAATATGCTTCGCCACAATGTCCATGGCGACTTTGCAGAGATAGAGATTCGTGCCGATTCCCGCAGCGGCAGTAATTCCCGTATTCTGAAGCACATCCAGGATCATTTTCCGCGCCAGCTCTTCCGCTGTCATCTGATATGTTTTCAGATAATGAGTGGCGTCGATAAACACCTCGTCAATAGAATACACATGGATATCCTCCGGCGCAATATATTTCAGATAAATTTCGTAGATTCTGGTGCTGTATTCCATATAAAAGGCCATTCTGGGCGGAGCCGCAATATAAGTCAGCTCCAGCTCCGGATACTTTTTCAGCTCCTGATCCAGATATGAGGCTCCCGAGAACTTTCCTCCCGGCGCATGCCGCCTTCTCCGCGCGTTGATTTCTCTGACCTTCTCCTCTACCTCAAAAAGCCTTGGCCTCCCGGGGATTCCATATGCCTTCAGAGAGGGCGAGACCGCAAGGCAGATGGTTTTTTCCGTACGGCTTCTGTCCGCTACCACAAGATTCGCCGTCATAGGGTCAAGGCCCCTTTCACGACATTCTACAGACGCATAAAAAGATTTCAGATCAATGGCAATATAAGTTCGGCGCTCCTGTTCCATGACGGTTCGTCGAGTAGACTTTGTCTCGACTTTTCACTTCCTTTCATTTCAAATTTCTCTGCGATGAGAGGTTCAAGTCTCAAAAGCCCCTCACAGAACCGCACGTGCCCTATTAAGGCATACGGCTCTTCAATAAGTCATTTGCCTAATAAGCACTTTTCAGATATATCCTCGGATACTCCAACGGATGTAACTTCAAGATATCCCTGTATTTCCGCCATGTCAGCCAATAAGTCTGGTCTCTGCGCCTTTTGCTTTTCCATAGTTCTTCTCGGACATATTTATAATACTTTTGCAATCCTATATAATTCCCGTATATCCCGTAATATCTGTAATGTCCGGCCAGTTTCACATTCAACGTTTCAATCGTGTCGCTTATGCTCTCGTGCATATGCTCCCATATCCATCTCTTTATGGCTTCGCGTTTCATTTTCAGCTTCTTCCTGCTTGTTCTATGCAGTACGCAGTACTTACCCCAGTGGCTGGCTGCATTGTAGTGTGTAAATCCAAGGAAATCAAAACTTTCCTTTGTTCCCTTGTATCTGCCAAAGGGCAGTATTCTGCTTTTATCCTCTGCAATTTCAAGACCAAATTTCTTCAGTCTTTCTATCAGAAGCTGATAAAACTTTCGTGCTTCATTCTCGTATTGGAACAGACATACAAAGTCATCCGCATAGCGTACCATATACATTTCGCCTCTGAACTCACGTTTCTTTACATAGTCAAACCATGTGTCCAGTGTATAATGCAGATACACATTTGCCAGCACTGGCGATATTAATCCGCCCTGAACTGTTCCCGACTCCGTTTCCAATCGCTTTCCATCTTCCATAACTCCGCCTATCAGAAACCTCTTGATATACCTGATGAAGTTCTTGTCGGCTATGTCATGTTCCAGAAATTTAATCATCCATTCATGGTCTATGTTGTCAAAGAATCCTTTAATATCAGCATCTAAAATATAATTGACTTTGTCTGCCATGATATGCTTGTTTGCTCTCTGGATTGCATCGTGACAGCTTCTGTTTGGGCGAAATCCAAATGAAAACTCTTTGAATTTCGGCTCGTATATCGCTTCCAGTATCTCCTTGAAGACACCCTGCACGATTTTGTCCTCAAATGACGGAATCCCGAGGCCTCGCATTTTCCCATTTCCTTTTGGTATATAGGCTCTGCGCACTGGATAGGGCTTATAGGAAAACTTCTTCATTCTGACTAATAGATTTCCGATATTTTCCTCTAGATTTTCCCCGTATTCTTCCTTTGTTATCCCGTCTATTCCTACCGCTTTTCCTTTCGGCTGTTTGCGGTAGGATTCCTTGAGTGTGTCACTGTTGACGTATTTCATTAACGACTGAACCCTGCCATATTTCTCTACGAGTCTGGCTATTTCTGCTTTCTCTTTTTCCATAGAATGACTGCCTCCTGTGCTTTCTATGTTTTGTCAGCAAAAGCAACTTATTGTCCGCCCCTTCCCTCCAGAGTCATTACTTCCTTCATCGGTACTATGGGCGAATCCGACTCCTCGATGGTCTTCGTTCGTACTCACCATTGCATTGGCCGATACTCCCTACTGGCTCATGTCCAGAACCATCCAGGTCTCCCAGGTACGCTAGATATAACAATATCAAGTATGCCGTGCTCTAGGACTCCGGTGCGTTTTCATAGTCTCGCTTTAACGACTACTCCTTATTGGTGACCCAAGGAGGTACCAGACCACCCCGCACAATCGATAACTCTAACGAAGCTCAATCACTTCACGCTTTCGCATTACGGCGTTCCTGTTCCCTGTCCTACGCTTAAACACCATTGTTAGCCTTTGGCACTCCAAGGACTCGGTACTGGCGGCTTGCTAGGCCTTACCAGACTGGATTCTCACCAGCTATATATCCAGCGCCGAACTGGCGCACACCTCCATTTTTTCTTATTATACGTCAGAACATCTGTTTGCACAACCGTCTTATTTTTCCTCTATATTTATCAGCACAGATACCTCAAAATATTCTTCCGAATAACAGAAACTGATTTCTCCTTTATATTTTTCCACTATATGTTTCACGCTTTCTATTCCCCAGCCATGCCTCTCTTTATCTTTTTTGCTTGTCAGGAACCTCTGTTCCTTTGTTTTTGGCTGATGTTTACAGGCATTTCTCACTTTTAAAAAGAACATGGAATTAATATTTTTCAGTATCACCTTTATTTTTCTTTTTTCTGTCCTGCACTGCTGCGCCGCTTCTATCGCATTATCCAGAAGATTACTGAACATCACTACAAAATCCGCGTCGTCCATCGGGATCGTCTCCGCCTGACACTCCATTTCCAGCTTTATAAAAAGGTCGTCCATCTGCTGCTTTTTAATGCTTAAAATAAAGTCAATATTCTGTATACCTGTCCATCTGCATCTTACGGCTTCGTTTATATTGGTCTGATAACTGTCTACGATCTTTTGAGCGCGCGGAATGTCTCCGTTTTCCAGGCACTCCTTAAGATACATCAACATATGTTTTTCATCATGTACCACGCATCTGTATCTTTCATATGTCTTCTTCATTTCCCGGTACTGCCTCTCTATTATCTCGTTCCTCATGTCCAACAGTTTTCTTTCCGCAAGATTTGTCTTTGTTACGAATCTTATATATATCACCAGCATACAGGACGCCATGATTCCGGTAATCGTCAACGCTGCGGCAAAATTATTTGTCTCAACTTTTCCTATCCCGAATTTTACTATTATTGATAATATCAGCCATTCGGCCGCCGTAAATGAAAACAGCACTCTTTTGTGATCCTTCAGTACAGAAGCAACCGCTTTTTTCAAAGGCATATATCTGTTTATTAAGATCAGTCCTATACAGAGCGCCAGCAGATAGAATACTTCCGGATATGTATGGCTTCTCGGCCAGTAAAAAAAATCTTCCAGTCTTCTGTTTTCAAAAATTCCCGCATAGGTAATGTATATATTTTTCAACATTCCCAGATTGGTGGAAAAGAAAAACTGCCACAAATATGCCTGCACAAAAGAGCATCTGTAAAATGCCCATAAGAAAAAAGGCGGAAAAAGATTCCCCACCAGAGACGCATTATAAGATTGATATGAATCCCAAAACTGACATGTCACGCACAGGCTCATTCCTGTAAACAAAAGACACCGGATAAAACCAGATTCCATTTGGCCCAGTTGCTTTCTGACCATTCTGTAAATCACGTAAGCAGCAGCAACCGCAATGTGAACCGCCATAAGACCGCCGATATATTTCTCTTTATCACTGATCCCCCAATAAAAGTTTGGGAACGAATAGGCGCATAATGTGATCCAAAAAAACACCAGCCACTCGCTGAGTCTGTGCCTTTTTTCCATTTTCTCTCTTTTCGGAAATGCCTGCCCGAAAATCCATATCCCGATCCCTGTCTCCAGAAATGCCGCAAAACCGTACAACAGCTTGATCCCCATATTTTTTACCCCCAGAAATCCAGGATTTCCTTTTTTACTTTTCCGATTCTGGCCGTTCCCACAGGAACGGCGGCGCCGTCCCGCATGATAAGGTCGCAGCCTTTTATCTGCATCACATGCCGGATATTTACTGCATAGCTTTTCTCTACTGGAAGAAATTCTTTCCCATCCAGTTCCTGCAGGATACCGATCAAAGTTTTCCTCAGCTTTGTTATACCGCCCCGATGTACCAGATCCACATATTTTCCGTCTTTTTTCAGATAGTAAATATCGGAATAAGGAATTTTATCTATCTCTCCTCTCTTCTCAACCATGTAACAGCGTTTTTCTTTTTCCAGTATTTTCGGAAGAAGACTGTCTAACGCCTGGAGGAGCTTTTCTCCCAAATTAGATTTTGGAATATACCGATAAGTGTTTACCTCATATGCTTCCACTGCATAATCTATATAATTCGTCACAAATATGATCGCCGGATCCGGATACAGTTTTCTTATTTCTCTCGCTGCCTCCAGGCCGTTCTTAAACGGCATTTTTACATCTAATATATACAGATCGAAGACCTCTTCCTTCAGTCCCATGAGAAACCACTCTACATTCATGTGAACGGCGATATCATAAGGTATTCTTTTTCCAACAAAATACTGCTTTATAATTTCTGTTTCCTTTTTTATGCAGTTTTCTTCATCCTCAACGATGGCGATCCTTATCATACCTGTCTGCCCTCCCCCTGTCGGTCAAATAATTTTGACGCGCTTTTTCTACAACACAGGTATTATAGCATATAATTTTTTCATCTTTGTTACAATTCTTCGACATTTTAGAACAGGCAAAAAGCAATTCAAAGAGTCCCTGCTTATTTTTAACGTCAATGTACAAAGGGAAAGACTGTTGTTTCCAACCTTCTTTCCCTTCAAAAATCACTTAAAAACTATTCGGCACTGTTTTCAGAAGAGCTGTCGTTGCTGCCGCTGTCATCCCGCGTCTCTTCGCCGGATCCATCCAGGCTTCCTCCGCTTTCCTCCGCCTGATCTTCCTGTATCATGGCCGCTCCATCTGCACCGTAGCAGTTGCCTTCTGCATCATACCATAATCCATCGTCGCCGCGGCTTATTTCTATGCTTCTTCCATATCCGTCGTCTATTACCTTTATATTACTTCCGGGAATATTCGCCGGCGAAAAATAATAAGTTTCCCCATTTTCGTTCGTAATACTTCCCCGCTCAATCGCATTGTCTACATCCTCAAAAGTACCGTAATAAACGCCGCTTTCGTCATACCAGTTCTTGTCTTCTGCCGCTCTGATAATACGTTCGTTCCCATTCTCATCATATACTGCGCACTGGTTAAATCCCTGGAATGGAATCTCAGTCTTGTCCTCTCCGTTTCCATCGGAAGAATCCTCGTCACCTGCGTTTTCCTCTTTTTCAGAACTGTTTTGAGCGTCTGCATCAGAATCTCCGGTATCCTCTTTCTCATATGAACTTCCGGAGTTCCCGTTTTCTTCCTCTTCGTCAGACAGATCCGGAATCTCCAGATAGTCGGCGCTCACATATCCGTCCTCATTATCAAAATTCGCTTTCACCCAGTCCTGTTCCAGATTTCCGGTGATCCATATTTCTGTGTCGGAAGGGATTACGTCCAGGATCTTACCGGACATGGAATCTTTTTCCCGGAAATTTACTTCTGTGACAGTATAAGCAGGCGCGCCCGGATTTTTTGTCTTTACATTTTTGCAGATTTCCTCTACCTTTGCGGACATTTCCTTCCACTGGTTCAGGATTGTTTCGTCCTTCTGGTATCCGTGAAGATCTCCCGGAACGGTTATATAGTAGATCCCTTTTTCGCCGCTTCCCACCAGATAATAGTTCGGCAGGTTCTCCGCGAAATCATAATCAGCACTGCAGTGAATAGTAAACAACGCCCCGCATCCAGTCTCGCCGTCCTTCTTTCCTGCCTCCAGCGAATCCTTTTGATAAAATGTAATACTGCCTTTTTCAACTCCTGTAACGATTTTTCCCTCCCAGTCTTCCGGAATGGAAAGCTGTAATTCCTCAAAAGTATACAGAGTATCGCCGTTCTGCTGCTTCTGTGTATACTGCCATTTCTCTTCCGGCTGCTCTTTGGCAAAAACAGGTACGCTCGCCGTCAGGCTGCCGCAAATCAGCATGATCCCCAGTTTCATCAGATACTTTCTCTTCATGTCCCATCGTCCTTTCCTGTTTTTTCGCTTTCCAACTGGTTCAGCAGGAACAGGAGAATACCTGCCGCTTTCCCAGACCGATAAAGCTGTCGGTTTTATCATATCATCTCTAAGAAAAAATGACGCTTATGGGGCATAATCCAGGACAAACTGTCCTTTAAAAATGTTTTTCTTCTACTTCTATATGATACAGCGGCTTTTCATTGCAGCAGTCCGGCCCGCGCCAGCGCCGCTGTTTTTCTCATGTACTGCCGCTCAGTTCAGGATGAATTTCCGGACAATCTCTGCCAGCCCGTCATGATTATTGTCGTGCTCCGTCACATAATCTCCATGATCTGCCACTCCCGGAAAGGCGTTGCACATCACGGCTCCTACATGAGCTGTCTCAAGCATTTCCACATCGTTCTCCGCGTCCCCGGCTGCCACAGAGTTTTCCAGAGGCACATCCAGGTACCTGCACATCCACTGGATCGCAAAGCCCTTGGAAATCCCTTCCGGAACGATCTCAAGGTACGCGTCATTGGAAAAGAAGCTTCTGACAGTTCCCGCCAGGGGATCTACCGTCTCCCTTTGAAACTTTTCAATCTTCGGACGGTCGTCAAAGCTGATGGCAAGTATCTTGTAGGGATCCATTGGAAAAGCCGCGTCCAGATCCTTAACAACCCGGTACCGCATCTCCGTTCCCTGGACGTACTTTTGGATCTCTGTGTCGTCTTTTAAGACGAGCACCTCTGTATCCGAATAAGACTGGATATGTAATCCCCTGTCTATAGAGTCCTGAAAAATATTCTTCGCCAGCTCCCTGGGCAGCGTTTTTCCAAAAATCGTCTTTTTGTGGAAGGGATCGTAAATCTGGCCGCCGTTAAATGCGATAATATAACATCCTTCCTTTACCAGTCCCGCCCGTTCTGCAATGATCAGCCCGCTGGCAAGAGGCCGCCCGGTGCTTATCACCACCTTATGCCCCGCTTCCAGAGCCTGGTTGATTGCCTCCTGATTTCCCGGCGTGATCTCCTTTTTATCGTTGAGCAATGTCCCGTCAAGATCTGTAAATAAAATTCTTGTATTTTCTGCCATAATTATATCTTCCTCACTTCTTCCAGTATCCTGTCCGCAAATTTACAGTGGCCTTCCTCTGAAAAATGTACGCCGTCAAAAAGTACCGGAATTTCCCATTTTCCTGTATCTGTAAATTTAATTCCCAGCCTTTGCGCAGCTTTCTGATATTCCTGTCCCATTTTTTCCGATTCCCGGCAAATCCGCTTTTCTTCCACCCAGGCCCCCCGCTTCATGCAGGGCGGAGAAATCAGCCAGAGACGAAGGAGTCCACTTTTTACCGCCTCTGTCTCACCCAGCTTACACAGAAAATTTTCCATTCTCATCGCTGCATCCTCTGCTGTAAATCCTGGTTCCTGAAGGAGATCGTTAGTTCCCAGCATAACCATCATCCACACAGGCGGCTCTTCCCTTCCCCAGTTTTCCACCTGTTCACAGGCAAAACGGATCTGGGATGATGTGTGGGGAATCCCCCTCCCGTTTATGCCATGATTCCTGATATTCCAGTCTGTACGATCTTCAAGAATTCCCGTCCAGCGGATATTTTTCTCATATCTGCCGCCTGCGAAAGAACGGGGATCGTATCCATAAGTATTGGAGTCTCCATAACAGATAATCGTACCAGACATAACTGTTCTCCTTTCTTTCCGAAGAAGCCTTTCCCGGGGTTCCGAAATCCTAAGCGTACAGGGAGCTGCTTCATATAAATTCCCTGCCTCGGATCTTCAGCTCTTCTCTCCTTTTCCGGTAGTCCGGAAGCTCCTTTTCCACCACTGCCCAAAAGCTCGGCGAATGATTCATCTCTTTCCGGTGAGCCAGCTCATGCACCACCACGTAATCAAGAAGCTCCGGCGGCATCAGCACCAGTTTCCAGTTAAAGTTCAGGTTTCCCTTCTGGCTGCAGCTTCCCCAGCGTGTTTTCTGTTCCCGGATAGTGATCCGTCCATAGCTCACGCCCATCCGCGCGGCAAAATATGCCGTCCGGCGGGGAATGATCTCTTTTGCCTTCTGAAATCCTTCCTGCCGTTCTTCCCCGGTGATCCTGCGGGCATTTTCTCTCTGCCGCGAAATTCTCTGTTTCTGTTTTTCCACCCATTCCCAGTGATCCGCTGCAAAAGTTTCAATCCGGCGCTCCGTTATCCGAAGCGGCGCGCGCACAATTACGCTCCCATCCTCTTTTACCTGCAGCGCAAGGCTCTTTCTGTTAGAACGGATCAGCTCATATTCGAGTTTTCTTTCCTGCTCTTTTTTCATTTTTTCCATAAATTCTCATTGTTCGTATACAGGGATACGGTACGGCTGTAAAAATCCGGCTTTTCTCTGTCTTCTACTCCCATATCTTCCACGGCGCGTTTCCCGACTGCCACAGGGCTTCCAGGAGATTTTTTTCTCTCAGAGTATCCATGCACTGCCAGAATCCTTTATGGCGGTAAGCGTTCAACTGTCCCCGGCGGGCCGCCTCCATCAGAGGAGCCTGTTCAAAAACTGTGTCGTCTCCCTCGATAAGATCCATGATCTCCGGTTCCAGTACCATAAATCCGGCGTTGATCCAGCCGCCGTCCTCTTTTTTCTTTTCTTTAAAGTTGGTGATCGTTCCGTCCTCCGTGATATCCAGGATCCCAAAACGTCCTCCCGGCTGCGCCGCTGTGATCGTCGCCATCTTTCCGTGAGATCTGTGATACTCCAGAAGCTCCCGCAGGTTCACATCCGCCACTCCGTCTCCGTAAGTCAGCATAAAGGTGTCTCCGTCCAGATACTCCTGCACCCGCTTGATTCGGCCTCCTGTCATTGTTTTCAGCCCGGTGTCCACAAGCGTTACCTTCCAGGGCTCCAGTACGTTGTTATGGACGATCATTTTATTTTCCTGGGTAAAATCAAAGGTAATATTGCTGTTGTGAAGATAATAATCCGCGAACCATTCCTTGATCACATGCTGCTTGTAGCCGCAGCAGATTACAAACTCATGAAATCCATAGCTGGAATACATTTTCATAATGTGCCACAAAATAGGCTTTTCACCTATTTCGATCATGGGCTTCGGTTTCAGATGACTCTCCTCGCTGATCCTGGTCCCAAATCCTCCCGCCAAAATAACAACCTTCATATGTTCTCTCCATTCAAAAAAAATACTTATAAACAAAAATAGGACAGCGCTGTGCAAAAAAGCATAACGCTATCCTATATTGTAATATAAATATTTCCAGTGTACAATACCGTGCGGACTTTATTGTGCCGCCTTCTCCGCCTTTTTCTTCTTAGTGTCCTCCCACAGCTTATCTGCTACAGGCGCCCACTCCTGGGCGTAATGAACACATTTTCCGCAGAGATGCTCCGCAGTCTCCGGAGACTGAAGGTCTGTGGAATGCGCCCCTGTTTCCTTCACAAGCTTCTGAAGGATCTCCGGGTTCTCCAGCATCGGGCAGGGCCGGAGCATATTTTCGTTAAAGGGCTGATTGTCATGGTAGGCCATAAACAGAGGCTGTTTCAGGATCTCCAGGATCGTGTTTTCCCTGATGTTTCCGTTGGAATAATGGATGAACACACAGGGCTCCGCGTCTCCGTTGGCGTTGATGTGGAAATAATTTCTTCCTCCGGCGATGCATCCGCCTACAAATTCTCCGTCGTTCTGGAAGTCCATGGTAAAGATTCCTGGGCCGTGTTCCATGTTGCGGATCTCTCTTACCCTGTCATGCATATACACTCTCTGCTCCATAGAAGGCAGAAGCTCCACGGAAGCGTCGTTTCCAACGGGCATGTAGTGGAAATACAGAGAATAACGGCATCCCTTTTCCACAAGCATGTCTATAAATTCGTCGCTGGTAACGCTCTCTATATTCTGGCTTGTATAGCAGATGGACGTTCCGAACACCAGGCCGTGTTCCTTCAGAAGATCCATGGCGTGCATTACTTTTCCGTAAACGCCCTCGCCCCGGCGAAGGTCGTTGACCTCCGGTTTTCCCTCCAGGCTCAGCGCCAGGAAAAGATTTCCTGCTTCCTGCATCTGCGCGCACAGCTCCTCGTCTACCAGCGTACCGTTTGTATATGCCAGGAAAACACAATCGTTATGCTTTTTGCAGAGCTTAATGATATCTTTTTTCCTTACCATGGGCTCGCCTCCGGTAAGCATATAGAAATAAACGCCAAGTTCTTTGCCCTGGGTGATCACAGAATCCATCTCGTCAAGGGTAAGATTCAGTTTATTTCCGTATTCCGCAGCCCAGCATCCTGTACAGTGAAGGTTGCAGGCGCTGGTAGGATCCATCAGGATGATCCACGGGATATTACAGTTATGGATCTTTCTCATTTCCCGGATCGTTTTTGTTCCATGATAAAAAGCCTCATAGCCAAGATTCAGAATAGTGGTCCTTAAGACGTTGGGGTGAAGCTCCTTCACCATTTTTGTCACATACCGGTTCAGAGTACATTCCGGATCTCCGGCCACCTTGCGGAGATAATCCCAGTTTACTCCCAGATCAAACTCTCCCATATATTTCTGAGCGGTATCTACAATATTCAAAAAAGCCTGCTCCGGATTTTTCTTTACCTGCCCCAGAGCCAGGTCTATCACTCCTGAAAATACTTTTCTGCCTGCCGCATGCGTCAACTTACTCATCTGTATCTCCTCCTTGCTGTATCTTCCGCCGCTTTGGGTATTCTCTGTTCCTTCCATTTTTATCTGTTAGTTTTTTCACAATTTACATTATAATTATATACAAAAATCTTCTTTTTTCTATATCCAAAAATAGGACAGTGGTAATTTTTTTGCCACTGTCCATAATTTGTCCAAATTTTACCGGCCGTATTGTTACCTTGCATACTGACGCTACATTTCTGCCAACTGCCGCAGCGTGATTTCTCCGGTTCCCTATATCATGGCGGAAAGCATACGGATGATTTCTTCCGGATCCTGCTTCATTCCGTTTTTCACCCAGGCGTAGATAATTCCCTCCAGAGCATAGGCATAAAAATCAACGGCAAATTTCTGTTTTTCCTGAGAGATCACAAAATCAGCTTTTTCCCTCTCTACAATATGATTCACCAGAAGAGCCGCGTGTTTATGTACGAACTGCAGCAGATTGTCCTTCTGAAAAAACATATAGGTTTCCACCACAAATTTCTCATTTTCCAGAATGTACTGGAACAGCCGTCTCAGCCCCTCCTGCCAGGTAACAGGAGCTCCATCTCCTATGATGTACTGTTCTGCTTCGTTTACGTATATCCATTCGATCAGATCGTAGATATCGCGGAAATGGTAATAAAAGGTATGTCTGTTGATCTCACATTCCCGGGTGATATCGGTGACGGTGATCTTCGAGAGAGGCTTTTTCTCCAAAAGCTTTTTCAGGGCCGCCGCCAGCGCCGTCCTTGTCATTTTTGTCATTCTCTGTTCCCAATCCTCTTTAATAAATCAAAAGGTATGACTCCCCCAAAAAGATCCAGGGCACTTCCTACCGTTACGTCCAGTCTCCCTTTTCCCGCTTTTTCCAGAAGGCGGATATCCTCCAGGCTTCCCACTCCTCCGGCATAAGTCACCGGTCTTTCCTCGTATCCGGAAAGCATCTCCGCCAGCTCTTTTTCGATTCCGGAAGCTTTTCCTTCCACATCGACGGCATGGATCAGGAACTCATCGCAGTGGCTCCCCAGTTCCCGCATCGTTTCCAGCGTCACTGGAACGTCTGTAAATTTCTGCCAGCGGTCTGTGACAATATAATATCCGCCCTCTTTTTTCCGGCAGCTCAGATCAAGTACCAGACGCTCTCTCCCAACTGCCTGTTCCATCTTTTCCAGGTTTTCCCACGAGAGCTGGCCGTCCCGGAATACATAAGAGGTAACGATCACATGACTGGCTCCGGCGTCAAGATATTCCGCAGCATTTTCCGGGCAGACCCCTCCTCCGAGCTGAAGGCCTCCCGGATATGCGGCAAGGGCTTTCACCGCCTGTTCCCTGGTAGCCTCATAATAAGGAGAGGAGGCGCTGTTCAAAAGGATCACATGCCCCCCGGAAAGCCCCTCGTCACGGTAGAGAGCCGCGTAAAAAGCGGCGTCCTGGCCGGATATAAAGTTCTCTCTTGCCCGGTCCCCGTCGTCATGCAGGCTTCCTCCCACGATCTGTTTTACTTTACCGTTATGTATATCGATACATGGCCGAAATTTCATTTTCCATCCTCATCATTCCGTTTTTTCTTTTGGACAGGCGGGCACATCCAGGCTCTGTCCCGGATGCGCCCGCCGTCTGTTTTTTCGATGTTTCAAATTTTATCTTCCTTCAGCGGCGTTTCCCACAGCGTCGCCTACGTCTTCCACTGCGTCTCCTACTCCGTCGCCCAGGTTTTTCACGCTGTCGCCCAGTTCTCCGGACACGGTTCCGTCGTTGTCTGTGTCGTTATCTGTTCCATTTTCTGTATCCTCCGCAGTATCGTCTTCTCCTGCAGTGTTTTCCTCCTGTCCCGTTTCCGCGCCGTTTTCTTCCTTGGCGTTTTCCTTATCCGCTTCTGTTGTATCGTCAGCGGTATTATCGTTCATTGTATCATCCTTTTTATCTGCGTCCTTATTGTCCGTATTATTTTCCGCAGCGGTTCCGGATTCGTCGGCATTGTTATTTGTCTCCTCTCCGCAGGCTGTCAGCGCGCATAAAGACAGCACGAGCAAAGTACCCATAAGGACTGTTCTGATTTTTTTCATCCTTTTAATCTCCTTTTTCCTTTGATGTACTTATAATATGTACATTTTCCAGAATTCTATTCTGAATAAGGGCACTTTCTGGAGAGAACTTTTCCGTAAAACAAAGGAACACCCGTCATATCCTTTCCTCGTTGACAGGTGTTCCGGCAAATTCGATATTTTTTTGTTATCCGTTGATCACGTCGCTCATGTCATAGCGTCCGGCAGGCTTTCCCGCCAGATATTTGGCGGCTTCCAAAGCGCCTTTTCCAAATACTGCCTTGGAATATGCCGTATGCTTGAACTCGATCACTTCATCCGGACCTGCGAAGATCACTTCATGTTCCCCTACGATGGTTCCGCCCCGGACTGCGGAAATTCCAATCTCACTGTCGGTCCGCTTCTCGCGCTTCTGGCTGCGGTCAAATACATATTCATACTTGCCGCCCATAGCCTCGTTCAGACTGTCCGCCAGAGCAAGGGCGGTTCCGCTGGGCGCGTCAACCTTCAGACGGTGATGACGCTCCACGATCTCCATATCAAAGCCAGCCGCTGCAAGCACCTTTGCGGCGTCCTGGATCAGCTTCAGCAAAGTGTTGATGCCAAGAGACATATTTGCTGATTTCAGAACAGCGGTCTTTTTCGCCGTTTCCTCCACCCTGGCAAGCTGCTCTTCGCTGAGGCCCGTAGTGCACAGAACTACAGGGAGACCTTTTTCTCCGCAGTAATCCAGAAGGGCGTCCACTGCCTTTGCCGATGAAAAATCAATAACGACGTCCACATTCTCCTGACAGGCACGAATGTCCGTATATACAGGATAACTGGTATTTCCTTTATCTGCGATATCCACTCCGGCTACGATCTCCACTTCCGGATCACTGGCAGCCAGACCCGAAATCACCTGTCCCATATGGCCGCAGCAGCCGTACATCAAAATTTTTACCATAAGTCTCTCCTCCGTATCCTATGCCAGTTTAATCCCAAAGTCTTTCATGGCTTTTGCCAGGATTTCTTTGTTGCTGTCCTCCATCTCGGTGAGAGGCATACGGAGCGGCCCTACATTCATTCCCATAAGGTTCAGAGCGGCCTTTGCCGGAATCGGATTCACTTCACAGAACAGAGCGCTGATCAGCGGGATCGCGTCGATCTGGATCTTCGCCGCGCCCCTGATATCTCCATCCAGGAATTTCATGACCATATCATGAGTTTCCTTCGGAGCAACATTGGAAAGTACGGAAATAACGCCAATGCCTCCCAGAGACAGGATCGGCAGAGTCTGGTCGTCGTTTCCGGAATATAATTCAAGGTCTTCGCCTGCAAGAGCCACCGTCTTGGCGATCTGGGAAAGATCTCCGCTGGCAGCCTTTACGCCTACGATATTTTTTACATTTTTTACCAGAGCGGCTACGGTAGCCGGCTGGATGTTGCAGCCCGTACGGCTGGGAACATTGTACATGATGATCGGCGTATCCGGCACTGCATTGGCAATAGCCGTATAATGAGCGATCAGCCCTTTCTGTGTAGCCTTATTATAATAAGGAGTTACGACCAGCAGAGCGTCCGCCCCGTAAGAGGCGGCTTCCTTTGACATCATGATCGCCGTTTCCGTACAGTTGGAACCTGTACCTGCAATGACAGGAATACGTTTGGCAACTTTATCGATCGCGTACTTGATCGTTTTCAGATGCTCTCCATGTGTCATAGTAGACGATTCTCCGGTGGTCCCGCAGATGATAATGGCATCTGTGCTGTTGGCGATCTGAAATTCAATCAGTTCTCCAAGCTTGTCGTAGTTCACACTTCCGTCCTCATACATAGGGGTTACGATCGCAACGCCTGCGCCTTTAAAAACTGCCATTTAATCTCCTCCTTTATTCTTCTGTGATATTGTTTGCTTCATCGGGGTCTGTTTCGTTTATGACTTCTGTAGTCAGCCGCGTCACGGAATCCACATAGGGCTTCAGCGCCTCCGGCATGGTCCAGCCAGTCATAATGATATGCATATTCTCATCCTTCTGTCTGAGGATATCCGCGACTACATCTGTGGACACAATCCCCTGCTCCATCAGTCCCAGGATCTCGTCAAGCACCAGAAGATCACATTCCTGGGTCACGACGACTTTTCTGGCAAAATTAAGACCGTTTAGAATATTGGAACGCTCTTCTGCCTTTTCTTCCTCCGACAACAGTTCATAACAGCAGTCCCGCTTTTCAAAACGGAAGATCTTGATATCCAGTTGATCCAGCTCTTCCAGAAAATCCATGGAGCGGCGTTCCTTGCCTTTCAGAAACTGGATAATGATAACGCTCTTTCCATCCGCCGCCGCCCGCAGGCTCTGACCCAGCGCCAGAGTTGTCTTCCCTTTGGCTTTTCCACAGTACACTTCTGTTAATTCTTTTTTCATAACAATTCCTCTTATCGTTGATGAAACTGCACTTTAATTAATGCATTTATCTTACCTCAAAATGTATAAAATTGCAAGACCTGATGATTTTATCGAACCCGGAATGCTCTTTGTCAGGAAACGGCCAAAGTTCATCTGATTACAGTTAACACCTGACCGCCGCACACATGCGCACTCGTTTTATTCGATATATTCCAGCTTGCTGACAGATACTTCATATGCCGTACGCTTTTCAGTCTGATTTTCTCCGATTTTTTTCATATATTCCCTGCTTTGAATACGTCCCCAGATCAGAACGTGTCCGCCCACGGCAAAAGCCGACGCATACCGTGCGTTTCGGCCCCAGCAGATGCAGGGTATGTAATCAGACTTTCCATAGGGGCGGTTCACAGCCATCAGAAGATCCGCGATCTCTCTTCCCAGCGGCGTTTTCCGGTAAACAGGCGGTTTACAGATATATCCGTCAAGAAAGATCTGATTCACCGGAACAGAATCGTCCTCCTCCTCTACGAATTTCAGTTCTCTGGCAAAGACGGAAAGCACCAGCCGGTTGTGCTTTTCCTCATGGCGGTTATAGGAACGGAATTGTCCGTGGATTTCAATATATTCCCCCACATAATCCTGCGTTACATCCAGAAGTCTTTCGGATACCATCACCGGAATACGGTCCTCGGAATCACTGAGGCGCTTCACAAGAAGCTCCATTGTATAGAAGCCCTCGCCAAACACCTGATGACTGAAGGTAAAGCCTGTATCAATTTTCCCCACGATTGATACCTGATTGTTTTCAATAATTTTGTCTGCCATAATACAGTTCTCCTTCCTCTTTGGGTATTTTGTCTATACTAAACTATGTACAGGGGCAGAACTTTAGAACCAAAAATAAGAAAAATTTTTTTGAACGCCTTGTATTCTGCGAAAAATATGTTAAACTGGAATGTCGTACTATGAAGAAAACACATTAATATAGAAGAAAAAAGAAAGGATTTCGATTTTTATGAATATCAGACGAGAAGATGTACGCAACGTGGCTATCATCGCCCACGTTGACCACGGAAAAACAACTCTGGTTGACCAGCTTCTGAAGCAGAGCGGCGTTTTCCGCGAAAACCAGGAGGTCCAGGAGCGCGTTATGGACTCCAACGATATTGAGCGGGAACGTGGAATTACGATTCTGTCCAAAAACACCGCCGTTCACTACAAAGGCGTTAAAATCAATATCATTGACACCCCCGGACACGCAGACTTCGGCGGCGAGGTGGAACGTGTGCTGAAAATGGTAGACGGCGTGATCCTTCTTGTAGACGCTTTTGAGGGCGCTATGCCTCAGACAAAGTTTGTGCTGAAAAAAGCGCTTGAGCTGGATCTTCATGTGATCGTCTGCATCAACAAGATCGACCGTCCGGAGGCCCGTCCTGACGAAGTGATCGATGAAGTTCTGGAACTCCTTATGGATCTGGAAGCGTCTGACGAACAGCTTGACTGTCCGTTCCTCTACGCTTCTGCAAAGGCAGGACACGCTGTCCTTGATCTTAAAGATACTCCTGAAAACATGGCGCCGCTGTTTGAAACGATCCTGAAATATATTCCCGCCCCGGAGGGCGATCCGGACGCAGATACACAGGTGCTTATCAGCACCATTGATTACAACGAATATGTGGGAAGAATCGGAGTCGGAAAAGTGGAAAACGGCAAAATTTCCGTAAACCAGGAACTGACACTTTTAAACCATCACGATCTTGACAAGCGCCAGAAGGTAAAGATCAGCAAGCTTTATGAATTCGACGGTTTAAACAAAGTAGAGGTAAAGGAAGCTTCCGTAGGTTCCATCGTGGCGATTTCCGGTATTGCGGACATCCATATCGGAGACACCCTCTGCGGCGGCGACAATCCGGAGGCTATTCCTTTCCAGAAAATCTCCGAGCCTACAATTTCCATGAACTTTATGGTAAACGACAGTCCTCTTGCCGGACAGGAAGGAAAATATATCACTTCCCGTCATCTCCGCGACCGTCTCTACCGGGAACTGAATACGGACGTAAGTCTCCGCGTGGAAGATACAGACTCTACCGAGTGCTTTAAGGTTTCCGGCCGCGGCGAACTTCATCTGTCTGTCCTTATTGAAAATATGCGCCGGGAAGGTTACGAATTTGCGGTCAGCAAGCCGGAGGTTCTGTACCACTTCGACGAACGCGGCAAGAAAATGGAGCCTATGGAAATTGCCTATGTGGATGTTCCGGAAGAATTTTCCGGCACTGTCATCCAGAAATTAAGCGAACGTAAAGGAGAGCTTCAGGGAATGAGTACTGCCAGCGACGGTTCCGTCCGTCTGGAATTTCATATTCCTTCCCGTGGTCTTATCGGATTCCGCAACGATTTCCTGACCTCCACGAAGGGAACCGGTATCCTGAATACCATGTTTGACGGCTATTCTCCCTACAAGGGTGATTTCCAGTACCGTAAGCAGGGCTCTCTGATCGCTTTTGAGGCGGGAGAGGCCGTCACCTACGGTCTGTTCTCCGCTCAGGAGCGCGGCACTCTTTTCATCGGCCCCGGCGAAAAAGTCTACAGCGGTATGGTCATCGGCCAAAACGGAAAGGCCGAGGATATTGAGCTGAACGTATGTAAAACGAAGCATCTTACCAACACCCGCTCCTCCTCTGCGGACGAAGCCCTGAAGCTGACTCCTCCAAAAGTATTAAGTCTGGAGCAGGCCATCGAGTTCATCGACCAGGACGAGCTTCTGGAAATAACGCCAAAAAGTCTCCGCATCCGTAAGAGGATATTGGATTCCAGAGAAAGGAAGAGGGCGGCGTTTAAGAAGTGAGGGATATGAGGGGGACCATCTCGAAGTTGCGAAGCCCGAAGGTCCCCCTCATACTCCCCCTCCTTGGGCACGCAGGATAAATTCCTGGCTGTGGTATGGGGAGGGAAATTTCTGATTCTGTATGGGTTCTAAGTTTCTAATAGTTCAAAGTTTTTCCTGGCAGTTGATAGATTTGGGATTAGATTTTAGATAGGATTCTGACAAAATTTTCAGAAGTTCGCAGGAATCCCCTAAGAAGGGTTTGTATTCTCTCGGTCTTTCCATATGAGAGGATCTTTAAGTATGGGACAGATAATTGACGACAAAACGCTGTAAGATTACAAAATCCTACAGCGTTTTGTTTTTCATATTTTTTCCAACTATAATTGTTTGACCTCACCCAACCGATATTTCTACATGTTTGCCGCTGAAAGCGACGCCGTATTTGTATATTGTGGCTATGCCTTCTGTGCGCATTTCTGTATCATATCTTTTGTCATCGATCTGCTGAAGCGCAGTTTGTGACAGTTTTTTTAGTTTTTCTTCCGGGCAGTTTTTTTCGGCTTTCAGTTCGATCAGGATTCCCGGAAGATTTTTCTTGACCGGTTTTAGCTGGATATCATATCTTCCGTCTCCGAACTCTCTGTTTGACGATACGAAATACTCTCCAAGCAGGGCGCGCAGCCCCAGCATAAATCCATGATAGAAATTCTCGCCGGCTGTATCAAACGAACTTACAGACTGTGTCAGCAATGTCTGGATCAGTGTTTTCAGTTTTCTATTATTCCCGGAAAAAACCGCTTCCTGTATGGAAACTGCCGTTGACTGCGGAATCAGGTTATCCAAATGCTGCAGGATCTCTTTATGATAAACAAATGCAATCTCTTTGTTGGGGAGAGCCACTTCGCACATAAAATCCCCGTTGAAGGAAATCGTGGATCTGACTACTTTCAGGTATCCTGCGACCAGAAGAAAACTGTATATCGTAGACGGGTTATTTTTTATCTGAGGATAAATCACTCCTGTATCAATATAAGTAATAAATGTTTCCCCGTTCACCAGAGAAGTCAGTCTTTCATAAATTTCGGCATTTGCCTGTGAAATGATCTCACCGATAATATCGTTGCTCCCCGTTGACTGCCAGAAAGCTCTCGGCTCACATTCATTGTTAAAATAATTGATAACCGACCATGGATTAAAGATATCGGTTTTGCCGAAACGGTATCCGTCATACCATTCGCAGATTTCTCCGTATTTATCCGATGCTCCGTAATATTCCGCCATTTCTTTTACTTCTTCTGACGTAAAACCAAAATAGGAACTGTATCTATTATCCAGCACAGAGTTGATCGTAAGATTATTCAGGCCGCTGAAAATACTTTCTTTTGCCACACGGAGGATGCCTGTAAGAAAGCCGAAGGACAGATGTTTATTGTCTTTCAGTCCTCCTGAAAACAGGTTCCGCATAAAAAGGATCACTTTGTCATAATATCCTCTCATATATCCCTGTTGGATCGGAATATCATATTCGTCAATGATAATGATCGGCGCAATGCCGTAATGCCGGTGCAGCATCCGGGATAAATTAAGAAGCGCGGCGGAAAGCTCTACCTCGTTTACTTCGCCCGAAAGCAGCCTGTCAAAAATTTTCTTATCGTATTCATCACACCTGTCACTTGTTCTCAGTTCGCTGTGCCGGTGTGTTTCTTTTGAAAAAACGTCTTTAATAGCGTCAAAAGTCTCTTCCCATGTGTTGAACTTGATATCTTTAAACGTAATAAAAATAACCGGATATTTTCCCTGATATTCCCGATATTTCTTTCCGCAGGCCCATATTTTTTTGTCCCGGAAATAAACAGAAGTATCTTCCTCTGTTTTTTCAAAAAAAGTACGCAGCATATCCATGTTCAGAGTCTTTCCGAAACGCCGGGGACGGGTAAACAGTGAAACCATAGGGCGTTCATCGATAAAATCCCTGATCATCATTGTTTTGTCAATATAATAATATTCTGTGGAAGCCAGCCGGTAATCAGAAATCCCCACCGGAAGCGGCAGGCCGGAGGGACGGATTTTCTCTGGCGATATCCCAGGCTTCATACGGTTATCCGACGGTTTTTCCGCATCAGCCGGAATCATCCACATCCGTCCGTTTTTTCTCGCTCCGTCTATCCTTCCCTGACTGCAAAGATAAGCAACCCGGCGTTCACTTATATTCCAGCGAATTGACGCTTCTTTTACCGACATGATCCCTGACATATGGCACCTCTCCTTCTTATTAAGCCTCCGGCGTTAGTATAGAAAGGACAGTACAGTCAGAACTGAACTTTGCTCCCTATTTCCGAGGCGGTTATTTCTCTTTGACGACCAGTTTCTGATCTTATTATATCCGCATAAAAGAATAATAGCAACGCATTATAGAATAATAGCATCTTCTTTTAAGTATTATTCTAAGTATCATTCCGTACATTGTTCTATATATTATTCTGTATATTGTTCTGTATTTTTCAGTGTTAATATGCAAGAGATATAGCGTTAATGTACAAGGGGCAACACGCTAGCCTGCGCCGGATAATCTTCCGGCCGCACATTTATGATATTTGGATTTTATGCTGAACATGCAGAAAAAGCCTTCTCCTTCAAAGAACACATATGGCATTCCTCTAGAAAAGGACGGTATATTTCAAAATAAATAGCGTCAGTACACAAGGGAACGACTCATTCCGCTTACATACTAACGCTATATGATTTAAAAACAATTTTTAATTATTCCGCGTCACGCTTTCTTCCACTTCCGCATAGTATAAATATAATACGGAACTAGCGGGATCAGGGCGAAGAGCCACGCCGCCGGGTCGGAGAGGCAGACTCCCACAAAGCTGGTCCGCCCTGCCACAAGAAGAACAATACCCGCTCTTGCTATCAGCTCAAAAACACCTCCCAGCATGGGCACCAGTCCGTATCCCAGGCCCTGCAGGGTATTCCGGTAAAGAAAGATACTTCCCAGGAAGGGATAGCACCAGAACACTGTGTGGAAATACATGACGGCAACATCGATCACCTCTGTTTCAGAGGGGCTTACAAACATCCACATCATGTATTTTCCGGCCGCAAGCACAAGGATCATGGCAAACACACTGTAAACAATGATCATGATCTGCGTACAGTGTACGCCCTGCTTCACTCTGTCCAGTTTTCCGGCGCCCCGGTTCTGGCCCACATAAGTGGCAATAGTCGCGCCAAATGCGGAAAATACAGTAGCAATGATATTCTGCAGCTTTCCTGCCGCCGCAAATCCCGCCATATAAATTTCACCGTACACATTTACCGCGCCCTGTACAATAATGGTTCCGATAGCAGTGATGGAAAACTGAAGGGCCATGGGGATACCGAGGGCAAGAAGTCTTCCCCAGGACTGAAAAGATATCCTGAAGTCTTCCTTTTTCAGATGAAGGATCGGATATCTTTTTACTATGTAGATAAAACACAGCAGCGCTGAGATTGCCTGGGCAATTACTGTGGCGTAAGCGCAGCCGTCCACTCCCATTCCGCCGTACACGATAAACACAATATCCAGCACCACATTGATCGCCGCTGATATGATCAGGAAATACAGCGGTGATCTGGAATCTCCCAGTGCCCTGAGAAATGCAGCCAGGGCATTATAGGCGGCTGTAACGATCAGTCCGGCATAAATAATCCCCATATAAGCCGTCACGTCCGGCATGATATCCTCCGAAAAATTCATCAGCCGGAGAATAGGCACATTGGCTGCCAGAAATCCTGCCGTCATCAACACAGACAATATAATTGAAAGGTGTACGGACATTGCCACATAGTGACGCATCCTGTCATATTTCTTCGCACCGAACCATTGTGATACCAGAATGGCGAATCCGCTGCTCATCCCATTCATCCAGCCTGTAACAAAAAACATCAGCGAGCCTGTGCTGCCGATTGCCGCCAGCGCCTGTACTCCCAGAAACTGACCGGCCACAATAGAATCCGCCACATTATAAAACTGCTGAAACACATTTCCCAGAAACATGGGAATCATAAACTGTATGATCAGTTTTGACGGTTTTCCCACCGTCATGTCATGCATAGTGCCCTTGCTAACTTCTGTACTCCCGCTCATAGTCTCCCCTTTTCCGCTGCCACAGACAAGCTTTCTGGCTGTCCGTTTCACTTTTTACTCATATCTGAAATACTGTCCCATATTCAGATTACCGGATTTATTATACTGTTTTCTTACCGCTTTTCAAGTAAAATTTTTCATCATTTCCGGCATAAAATATGTGCATTATAACATCTGTATTGTGGCGGGCACGACGGAACGCTTTCTTATTTTAACCCCCGACATGCAGGAAGGAGACAATCCTGCAGAATCCGGGCTTTTTTTAACCGAAATTCTCTGCTGGCTTGTCTCCTTCTTTTCACAGGGTCAGTGTACAGAAGCAATACGCTCCTTCAGTTTTTACTGAAAATCAATAATATCCGTCCACCGTCTCAGGAATTCTTTTTCCTCAGGCACGTTCTTGGTGAGCTGGGCGGCAGCCGCGATGGGAAGCCACTTCTGCACATACTGCTTTGCGGTGTCGCTCTTTTTGCAGAAGATGTCCAGATACAGATCCGCCGTCTTCTGATCCTTCAGGGCGAATTCCAGATAAGTGATGGCGGCGTCGCCGCTTGCATTCCCCTGCGTCGCGTGAGCCCAGTCCACGATCTTCATGGAACCGTCCTCTTTCACGATCACATTGCTGGGGTTAAAATCTCCGTGGCAGAGCTTCGTGTGATCCGGCATGGAATCCAGACGGGTCATCAGCTCGTAACGGGTGGTGGCGTCAAGCTCATCTTTAAGGCTTGTGATCTTGCGGGCGAATTTATCCTTCTGCAGCGTCAGGCGGGGAGCCTTCTTCTCATGCATGGCAAGCTGCAGATCCACGAACTGCTCCATGTAGGTCTCCAGGTTCTCCGGATGCTCTTTCATCAGCTCCTCCAGAGTTTTTCCCTCCACAAATTCAATGACAACAGCCCACTCTCCGTCGATCTCCGTCACTTCCAGGACCTTCGGGATGTCCAGGCCGCTTTCTTCCACGCGGGCCTGGCAGAGAGCTTCGTTAAATACATTCGCCTTGCCGTGCTCCTTCGTAAATACCTTGATGATACGGTCGCCGTCTTTATAAACAACTTTATAGGGACGTGTCAGAAATACTTTCTTGTTCTTCAGATTCATAATGTATACCCTCCCTTTCTCCTTATCTGGACTCTTTTCCATAGTAAGCTGTAAGATAGATCTCCTTCAGCTCGGACATCAGCGGATATCTGGGGTTGGCTCCTGTACACTGGTCGTTAAACGCCTGCTCGGTCATCTCGTCCAGAGTCTCCAGGAAATATTTCTCGTCTACGCCGTAGTCTCTGATGGTCGGTTTGATCTCGATCGCTTTTTTCAGTTCCTCAAGTTTCTCAAGAAGCTTCTCGAATACTTCCTGGTCGTCTTTGCCGGTAAGTCCTACGAAACGTCCGATCTCCGCGTACCGCGCCAGAGCGTGGGGATACTGGTACTGGGGGAATGTTCCCATCTTCGTGGGTACCTCGGCACTATTATACCGCATTACCTCAGTCAGCACCAGAGCGTTTGCGATTCCGTGGGGCAGATGATGGAAAGCACCCAGCTTGTGAGCCAGTGAATGGTTCACGCCCAGGAAGGCGTTGGCGAAAGCCATACCCGCCATGCAGGAAGCGTTGGCCATATGATCTCTTGCCTCCACATCATTTCCATCTTTATACGCGCGGGGCAGATAGTCGAACACCAGCTTGATCGCCTTCAGGGCAAGGCTGTCTGTGTAATCGGAAGCCATGATGGAGACATAAGCCTCGATGGCGTGGGTCATAACGTCGATACCGGAGGCGCAGGTAAGTCCTTTTGGCGCGCTCATCATATTGTCGGTATCCACGATCGCCATGTTCGGCATCAGCTCGTAGTCCGCCAGCGGCCATTTGATTCCGGTTTCCTTGTCTGTGATGATGGCGAAAGGCGTCACCTCGGAGCCTGTTCCGGAGGATGTGGGAATTGCCACGAAATACGCTTTTTTACCCATCTTCGGGAAGGTATAGATCCTCTTGCGGATATCCATAAAGTCCATTGCCATATCGTCAAAATCCGCGTCCGGATTCTCATAAAGCACCCACATAACCTTCGCCGCGTCCATGGCGGAACCGCCGCCCAGAGCGATAATGCAGTCCGGCTCAAAGGAGCGCATTGCCTCTGCTCCGGCCTTCGCGGAGGCAAGAGAGGGATCCGGCTCCACATCATAGAAGCAGGTATGAACGATTCCCATCTCATTCAGTTTATCTTCAATTCCCTTTGTATATCCGTTCTTGTAGAGGAAGGAGTCTGTCACAATGAAGCAGCGCTTCTTGCCCATCACTGTGCCAAGCTCGTCCAGCGCAACCGGCATACAGCCTTTCTTGAAGTAAACTTTTTCCGGGGTTCTCATCCAGAGCATGTTCTCTCTCCTTTCCGCAACGGTCTTAATATTGATCAGATGTTTCACTCCTACGTTCTCGGAAACAGAGTTGCCGCCCCAGGAACCGCAGCCCAGAGTCAGGGAGGGAGCCAGTTTGAAGTTATAAAGGTCTCCGATACCGCCATGGGAGGACGGGGTATTTACCAGGATACGGCAGGTCTTCATCGCCGCCGCGTGCTTCGCCATCTTCTCTTTTTCATTTGTATTGATATACAGAGAGGAGGTGTGTCCGTAACCGCCGTCTGCCACAAGCTGTTCCGCTTTTGCAAGAGCCTCGTCGAAAGTCTTCGCCTTATACATGGCAAGTACGGGAGAAAGTTTCTCATGGGCGAACTCTTCGCTGATATCCACAGATTCCACTTCTCCGATCAGGATCTTGGTGTTTTCCGGAACTTTCACGCCTGCCATCTCCGCGATGGTCGTGGCTTTCTGTCCTACGATCTTCGCATTCAGGGCGCCGTTGATGATAATGGTCTTTCTTACCTTATCAAGTTCGTCTCCCTTCAGGAAATAGCATCCTCTGTACTGGAACTCGTCTTTCACCGCCTGATATACGCTCTCCAGGACAGTCACAGACTGCTCGGAAGCACAGATCATGCCGTTGTCAAAGGTCTTGGAATGGATGATGGAATTAACCGCCAGACGGATATCCGCCGTATCGTCGATGATAACAGGAGTATTTCCCGCGCCTACGCCCAGGGCCGGTTTACCGGAGGAATAAGCTGCCTTCACCATTCCCGGACCGCCTGTCGCCAGAATAATATCGGCGTCTCTCATAACAAGATTGGTCAGCTCCAGGCTGGGGACGTCGATCCATCCGATGATCCCTTCCGGCGCTCCCGCCTTCACTGCCGCTTCCAGGACAAGCTTCGCCGCCGCAATAGTACAGCCTTTCGCGCGAGGATGAGGACTGATGATAATGGCGTTCCTTGTCTTCAGGGCCAGAAGAGTCTTGAAGATCGCAGTGGATGTGGGGTTCGTGGTCGGGATGACTGCCGCGATCAGGCCGATCGGCTCCGCGATCTTCTTGATCCCGTAAACCGGATCCTCCTCGATAACGCCGCAGGTCTTCGTGTTTTTGTAGGCATTGTAAATATACTCGGAAGCATAGTGGTTCTTGATCACCTTGTCTTCCACAACGCCCATGCCTGTCTCTTCCACAGCCATCTTCGCAAGGGGAATACGGGCTTTGTCCGCCGCGGTCGCGGCAGCCTTGAAGATTTTGTCCACCTGTTCCTGGGTATAGGCGGCAAAAAGTTTCTGGGCTTCTTTCATTGCGGCCATCTTCGCTTCCAGCGCTTCCGCGTTATCGATCACAGCCGGAATGTTTGTCTCTTTCTTTGCCATTGGGAATCCTCCTTTTTGTTAAATCATTAACGTTAAATTTTTATCAATCTTTATGATGTCATTATATTAGATTGTTAATTATTTGTCAATATATACTTTGTAAAAATTATTGCCAAAACACACTTTTATATCCATTATTTTTTCGTCATATTGACCATTTCGTGATATGATCCTCAAAAAATCTTCGCTTAAAATTGCTTCCACAGCTTCTTTCTCTTAAATGTCCCTTTTTCCTGCTGCCATGAAATATCATTCATATTTTCTCTCCTGCCCGCATATGATAATGGATAGGCCACTGGAAAATTCTGTGGATTTATCCAAAATCTTACATAATCTTTCTTTTTATTTATTATAAGGAGCGTATAGTAATGAACAGTTATATGGCAGTCACAAACAATCAGAGATTTATATACCGAAGAATCGAGGATGAAAATTTAAAGTTGAAAAAGAAAGAACAATTAAAAAACCTGCTGGTAGACAGCGAGTTCAGCATGAAAGGAAATTGCGCCATCAGCCTGCTTTTGACAAAGCTTGACATCATCAATACGATTCTGCTCATGAAGGCCGGACGAAATGTGATCCAGCATAAAACCGGACGGCTGAAGGAATATGAAAGTGTGTGTAAAAAACTGGAAAAGAAGGGACTGGATTTTGATTTCCACGTCGCTTTGGAAAAGATAAACGATCTGATCGGAGTACGGGCAGTCTGCGCCTATGTAGACGACATTTACCATGTGGCCGACCTTTTGGAGAAGCAAAAAGATATCCGGATCATCAAAAAGAAAGATTATATCCGGGAACCAAAAAAATCCGGCTACCAGAGTCTTCATCTGATACTGGAAGTAGCCATCGCCTTTCAGAACGAAACACAGTGGATAAAGATCGAACTGCAGCTCCGCACCGCCGCCATGGACTACTGGGCCAGCCTGGATCACCAGCTCCGGTATAAGCGGGGAAGAAAAGAAGCCCAGTTGATAGATGAGGAACTCCAGCAGTGCGCCGCCGTCATCAGCAGCCTTGACCAGAAAATGCTGAAGATACGGAAAAAGATCGACAAAATCTAAAGGAGAACAATCTTTAAAGAGAAAATTTCATTTTAAATACCATTTGGGCCTTTCTGCAAAAAGGCGATAGAAAAGGCGCGCTCTGACGCAGGGATATTCCGGATGAAACATCCATGCGTAAGAGCGCGCCCGTATCCATTTTAAAGCTCTTGATTCCTCACCGGAGTACAGAGGCATGCTGCTACTTCAGTCCGTATTCTTCCGCAAGCTTACGAAATTCCGGCAGAGAATTAACAATCGTCTCATGGGAAACGCAGTATGCAAGTCTCACATAACCCGGGCAGGCAAAGGAACTTCCCGGAACCATGAGAATATTATATTTCTTTCCAGCCTCGCAGAACTCTTTTTCATCAGGAACCGGAGATTTTACAAAAAGGTAAAAGGCTCCTTCCGGTTTGATGCACTGGAAACCACATTCTTTCAGCCCGTTGTACAGCGCCAGACGGTTCCTGTCGTAAGCGGCCACATCCACCTCTGCGTCCACGCATCTCTGAATGACCTTCTGCATAAGCGACGGAGCGTTGACGCTTCCAAGTACACGGTTGGCAATGGTAGCGGCGGTAATGACTGTTTCGCTGTCCTCCAGCTCGTCGGGAATCACCAGGTATCCGATACGCTCTCCCGGAAGAGACAGAGACTTACTGTAGGAGTATCCTACAACTGTATTTTTGTAATATTTTGTCAGCCATGGAACCTTCGCTCCGTCATAGGCAAGTTCCCGGTAAGGCTCGTCGGAAATCAGATAAATCACATTCTGAAATTCCTTCTGCTTTTTTTCCAGAACCGCTGCAAGAGCTTTGATCGTTTCTTCAGAATATACCACGCCCGTTGGATTGTGAGGCGTGTTTACAATTACCGCCCTTGTTCTGGCGGTGATTTTTTCCTCCAGTTCTTTCAGATTAGGCTGAAAGGTTTCTGTATCAGGAGAGATTTCCACAAGGCAGCCGTCGTAATTGCGTACATAAGCTCCGTATTCCAGAAAATACGGCGCAAATACGATCACCTCTTCTCCTGGATTCAGAATCGTTTTCAGAATCACATTGAGTCCGCTTGCCGCCCCTACTGTCATGATCAGATTTTTCGCAGAAAAGGCGGTTCCAAAGCGGCGGTTCAGCGACTGGGCGATAGTCTCGCGGACGTCCTCAAATCCCGCGTTGCTCATATAGCCGTGAAGTACTACAGGATCTTCTGTGTTTACAAGATCTATGATCGCCTCCCGCACACAGTCCGGAGCCGGGACGCTGGGATTTCCCAGACTGAAATCATAAACCTTATCGGCGCCGTATTTCTGTCTTAAACGATTGCCTTCCTCAAACATCATACGGATTGCCGAGTTATTCTGTACAAATGGTTTCATCTTTTCTGCTATCATAATCTCATGCTCCTATCTTTTTTTCTTTTTTGAATGTCCTAATGCAATCCAGCCTGTAAGCAGCAGCATTATGATTCCCACGATCATCCACGGGATAAAATACGTCATTCCCTTTGGACGGAACATATCGTAATATCCCTTCAGATAGATAATCGCTACGATCACCGGGATCACCCACAGCATATACAGCCTGATACCTGCCGGAAATTTTGCTCCCTCTCCGGTATTCGCCTCTTTGATAAAGTTCTTCCATCCCCAGCCCTTCTTTGACGCACAGAAAAGGACAAAGATCACGGAACCAAGGGGAAGGATATTATTGGAGACAATGAAATCCTCCAGATCCATAATGGTCGTTCCTTCGCCCAGGATCTGAACTCCCGCCCAGGGGCCGAATCCCAGCACCGCCGGCAGAGAAAGGACAATTACCAGCAGGATGTTTACAATAACTGCTTTTTTTCTTTCCCAGCCCCACAGTTCCATCGCAAAAGCCAGAATATTTTCAAATACCGCGATTACTGTGGACAGCGCCGCAAAGGACATAAACAGGAAAAACAGCGCTCCCCAGATTCTGCCTCCCATCATCTGGTTAAATACATTGGGAAGAGTGATAAAGATCAGGCTTGGACCTGCTCCCGGCTCTACTCCGAAGGAAAAACAGGCAGGAATAATAATCATGCCGGCCATCAATGCCACAAAGGTGTCAAGAATCAGGATATGAATACTTTCCCCTGCAAGACTTCTGTCTTTTTCCATGTAACTTCCGAAAATTTCCATTGCTCCGATACCAATGCTCAGCGTAAAGAACGACTGAGACATAGCTCCGAACACCACATTGCCGATTCCGGCTTTTTTCATATTGTCAAAATTTGGTACAAGATAGAACTTCACGCCCTCCATTGCGCCGTCCAGTGTCAGAGAATGAACCGCCAGAATTACGATCAGCGCCAGAAGACAGAGCATCATAACTTTTGTGATCCTCTCCACACCCTTCTGGAGTCCCAGCGAACAGATTCCGAAGGACAGCAGAACGGCAACGATCATCCATACCGTCATTGTCCCGGAAGACTGCTGAAAATCTGTAAAATACTGTGTTACCTGTTCGGAATCAGCCCCGTCAAGCTTTCCTGCCGCCATAACATAACAGTAATACATCATCCACCCGGCCACCATGGTGTAGAACATCATCAGCATATAATTGCCGATTATACCCATCCATTTGTATTTATGGAAATTCGCCCCTGCCGGCTCCAGCATATCCATAGCCCTTGCCGCACTCTTACGGCTGGCGCGGCCAACCGCAAACTCGCTGACCAGGATCGGCAGTCCCATAACCACAAGGAATACCAGATAGATCAGCACAAAGGCCGCGCCGCCATACTGTCCGGTCATATAAGGAAATTTCCACACATTTCCCAGGCCGATGGCGCAGCCTGCCGAAACAAGGATAAATCCAAGTCTCGAACCAAACTTTTCTCTTTCTTTCAATGATTTCCCCTCCTAAAAATTAGTCCTACTAATTATAGCACACCCGCCTGTAATTGTGAAGAAAAAACGGCGCTGCCGTCAGGCCTCGCCGTGTGAATCAGGAGTGATATATGTAGTTGCTGTACTGAGGATCGTCTATATTGGATCCGTCTATCCACGCCGGTTCCAGAAGGAGTGTTTTCTCCGGTTTTTCCGTTTCTTTTGCATCAGGCTCTGTCACCTGGGCCGCAGCCATGATGGTCTGATAGCCCATATCATATGGATCCTGGGAAACAATTCCCAGCTCTGTCCCATTCCGCAGGGCCTCCTGCTGTTTCGTAGTGCCGTCCACCCCGATGAACACAGGCTGTTCTCCGTCTCTGTCCAATTCCAGATACAGATCCGATGTATCCGCGTTGGTGCAGAAAACTCCTGCCGCATCTGTATGTGTTTCCATCGCTTCCTCCATGGCGCCTTTCATGTCCTCCACCTGATCCATATAAATAATATCCGCAATCTCTATTTCCGGATACTGGGACAATGCCTGTTTAAAACCGCTGACACGCTTCTGTGCGCTTTCTGTCTTTTCCTGGGCCGAAAATACAAGTACCTTTCCTTTTTCTCCCAGTGCTTCCGCCATTTTTTCTCCGGCCATCTCTCCTACATACTCATTATCTGTAGCCCGAAAGGCAGTGACAAGCTGGTTCTCACTGACGTTGGAATCAAAAGCAATCACCGGGATCCCGTTCTCTGCCGCCGATTCAAGCTGCGCCTGAAGCGAATCCATATCGCTGGCTGACAGACAGAGCACCGTAGGATTCTCTGCAATAACCGCATCCAGAGTATTTACCTGCTCTTCCACATTCAGTTCATCGTCCGGTCCCTCAAAGGTCATCGTCACCTTATCGTCAGACTCAAATTCATAGGCTGTATTAATATCTTTTACCGCGTCTTCCATCCCCTGACGGATCAGATCCCAGAATTCACCGGATACGTTTTTACTGACTACAGCAATCCTGCTGCCCGCCTGCACCGGGATGGACGTATCAATTTGGGCAGCCCTTTCTTCTTCCGGATTTTCCTCTGCTGTCCCGCCTTCTGCCTGCACATCCGCAACGAATGTTCCAAAGCCGCCATTAACAAGCCCTCCTGCCGTAAGACATACTGCCGCCAGAAGAACCACAGCAACTGCTGCTTTCTTCATCGCCTTCTCCTCTTTTCCTTAACATATATTTCATACAAATGTGCTTCTTTTTTTACATTATACACATTTTCTAATCTCCGTCCAGAGATTTCATAGTTTTTTCATTTTTTCAGGTTGATATTTCACAGAGAAAAAGGGTTTTCACTTTCAGCAGTTTTTTTCTATGTCAAAACCTTCAAAAGCGTTTCCTCTGGGCGTTGTCTGAAACTCCATTTTTTTCCCGGAAGCCGGATGGCGGAATCCCAGCTTAACGGCGCATAAGCCCAGAGAAAAGCCGGATCCGTCCTGCGGATAATATTTCTTATCCCCCAGAAGAGGAACTCCTGCATGGGACAACTGCACCCGGATCTGGTGATGCCTTCCCGTATCCAGCCGTACCTGGATAAGACAGCGTATTCCTGTGTCTGTCCTTTGATCCGGCAGTGTTTCCAGCGCACGATACGTCAGTCTGGCTTTTTTTGCGCCTTTTGTCCCTGGCGGCGTAACTGCTGATGTATTATTTCTGCCGTCTTTTTTCAAATAGTCCTCCAGTTCCGCTTCTTTCTGTGCAGGCTCTCTGTCGGAAACTGCCAGATAGATTTTTTCTATTTCATTTTTCCCCATCTGTCTGTTCAGCTCAGCGGCGCTCCTTCCGCTCCTGGCGAATACCAGAATCCCCTCCACCGGCTGATCCAGTCTGCTGATAATTCCAAGGTAAGGCATTTCTTTTGGATTTTTTTCCGCCAGATAGTTTTTCAGCGCACTTTCCATGTCCATCATCCCGATCCTCGCGTTTTGGACAGCCAGCCCCGCCGGCTTGTGGCACACGATTATTTCCCGGTCTTCGTACAGGATCGTATTTCGTATATCTGTTTTCCACATAAAAAAACTCTCCTTTTCTTTACTGGAGAGTATATCGTAAAAGAGAGTTTATGACAAGAACGACGGCCATCACTTTTTACTATACTTCAAAAATGATGACCGTCTTAACAATCTTCACTATTCAATTTTAGTTGTCCTCTTATTTTATTCTGGTTTTCAGTTTCTTAATTGGATTTCTTATATACATCCTGTATACTATTTCCAATTCTCTCTATTCAGTTTTCTGTATCATATATTGCTATATGTTTACATATCTTATTTTATTTCCTGCTCATAAACGATATGATAAAGTATCATTCGGTTTATTTAGAAAGTTTATAGATTTAAAATTATAATTTACGGATTATAATTTCTATTTCTATTATTAACATCTATTGTAAGAAGATGTTCCTCTAATGCAAAGCTTCAATTCATATCTTCTTTCTCACCGCTTACGCTGCGGTATTCCGGAAATACCTTTCTGGTAGATCTTTCTGTTTTGTCAATCAATGACTTTTCAATTCTCAGATATGGATTTCAAAGTATTTTCTTTTTCCTCCCACTTCTCTGGAACTCTTCTTCCTGACGAAGCACCCGGTGAAAATACTTCTTCAATAAATGTTTCTTCACACATTTTTGAAGGTCTTTGTATCAGGTTCGTGATAGTTATTCAATATGAGAAATCGATTCTATATACCTATGATACGTTTTCTGAAATCGGCCATTTCTTTTTGAAGTCCTGTTCACCAGGTTGTATCTTCAAGCTCTTTTACCGAAACTTATATCTTTCAGCTCTTTCCTTTTGATGACGCTTTTCAGATTGACATCTGATAAATGTATCTCTTTTGAAATTCGCTTTCAGATTACGAAACGGATCAGGTTCTCTCAGATTTTCTTCTTTTCTAAATGACTGTTCAGTTATTCTTTACAGTTATCCATGTATCAGGTCTTTCTTGCAGGAAATCCGATTCCTATCACTGCCTCATATTGATGGATGTAATACTACTTTCCCAATGGACTCACCCTGGCCTTTCCACTTATTTCATCCTTTTCATGTAGCATTTATATACTATGAATTGAATGATTTTCTTTTGTATTTCTCTTGTTTTCTTTTGATGAGTATATAATAGCACCGGGCTTTTTATTTGTCAACACTTTTTTATTATTTTTTCAATATTTTTATTATACTATATTTATATTTTCGTTTTAATCTGTTATTTATTTTATATTTCACATTATTTTTAGATAATTTGTTAAATTTCTAAAATAGGTTTATTTCCGGCCTTTTAAAACACGGCAGGCTCTCATAGAACCTGCCGCAATATCCTTTTACCGCCTGCTTCTGTTATAGTTGATCAGACATCCCTGTAAAATAATTTCCCGTTCGTCGTCTGTCAGCTCGCCCAGTGTAACCTGGAACTCCTTCAGTCCTTCCGGTTTTACCACATATCCGGTGATACTTGCGGCTTTTTCCGCAACAGCCTTCCTGATCTCCGGAAACAGCAGATAATCGCCGTTCTGGAACGGCAGTTCTCCCTCGGGAATCACAAAGGGAAGCATTCCCCAGTTGATCAGATTGGAGCGGTAACGCTTCGTCGCATACTCATTGGCGATATTAGCCCATCCGCCAAGCACTTTCTGGCAGGAAGCCGCCTGTTCACGGGCGGAACCGTCTCCGGGCTTCACCGCGAAAATCGTGCTTCCTACGCCGAGATTTCCCTTTCCGATTTCCGGGAAACGGCTGTTCACTGTCTCCATTACTTCCTTAAGCTCCGGAACGGCCTCTACAGGACAGGAACCCTCCTGAATAGCTTTCTGAGCCTTCTGGATCTCCTTTGCTCTTCCTACATAGGCAGGATCTTTTCTCGACAGAGTAAATTCCGCCAGTCCCAGAGGATTGGAACGATAGGAAGAAGTTTCTCCGGAAGGGATCAGCTCATCTGTAGTCGTTACCGGATCGTGGATCTCGGAAACCACCTTCAGGACCAGATTTTCAGCCAGTTCCGGCATTGCCGGCCAGTCCTTGATGTTCGGTCCGAAATGAATCTCCACCGAAGGATCGGCGACGCCTTTGCTGTCAAAAATACGGTTTTCATAAATTGTTTTGTCGAAGAAGTACTTCTGATTTGTATAGTCTCCCGTATATGTTTCCGCTGAAGTCAAAAATCCTTTATTCGCCGCTGTAGCCGCAATAGACCTCGCGTCCATCAGAGCAACGGAAGAAATCTGGCCGTTCTGGATCTTGGATCCCTCACGGTTCGGGAAGTTTCTCGTAGTATGGCGGATACTGAACGCATTGTTGGCCGGAGTATCGCCCGCTCCGAAGCATGGACCGCAGAAAGCTGTCTTAACAACAGCTCCTGTTTTCAGAAGATCCGCCAGGACGCCGTTCTTCGCCAGCTCCATGTAAATCGGCGTACTTGCCGGATAAACGCTTAATGTAAATGCATCGGAACCAATGCTTGAGCCGCGCAGAATATCGGCGGCAGCACAGATATTCTCAAATCCGCCGCCTGCACAGCCGGCAATGATCCCCTGCTCTACATAAAGTTTTCCATCAACAATCTTATCTCTCAAACTGAACTCAACTTTTCCATCCAGACTTACCAGCGCCTTTTTCTCAACATCTGCAAGGATATCCTCCAGATTCTCATTCAGCTCGTCAATGGTATATGTATTGCTGGGATGGAACGGCATCGCGATCATGGGCTTTATCTCGCTTAAGTCCACTTCCACACAGCCGTCGTAATAAGCGGTATCACCTGGCTGAAGCTTTCTGTACGCTTCTTTCCTTCCATGTATCTCATAGAATTCTTCAATTTTATCATCTGTCTGCCAGATAGAGGAAAGGCAGGTGGTCTCCGTAGTCATTACGTCGATTCCGATACGGAAGTCCGCGCTTAATCCCGCTACGCCTGGTCCCACAAATTCCATGACTTTATTCTTCACATAACCGTTTGCGAAAACTTTCCCGATGATCGCCAGGGCAACATCCTGAGGACCTACTCCCGGACGCGGTTCCCCTTTCAGATAAACGGCTACCACTCCCGGCATATTAATATCATAAGTCTGCGACAGAAGCTGCTTTACCAGCTCTCCACCGCCCTCTCCCATTGCCATGGTTCCCAGGGCACCATAACGGGTATGGCTGTCGGAGCCCAGAATCATTTTGCCGCTTTCAGCCAGCATTTCACGGGCGTACTGATGAATGACCGCCTGATGAGGAGGAACATATACGCCGCCGTACTTCTTCGCGCAGGTAAGTCCAAACATATGATCGTCTTCATTAATCGTTCCGCCTACCGCACAGAGAGAATTGTGGCAGTTTGTCAGCACATAGGGCACCGGAAACTTTTCCAGGCCGGAAGCTCTGGCAGTCTGAATGATTCCCACAAAAGTGATATCGTGAGAGGTCAGCTTGTCAAATTTTATCTGCAGCTTCTCCATATTTCCGGATGTGTTATGAGACTCCAGAATATGATAGGCAATCGTATTTTTCTTCGCCTCTTCTTTTGAAACAGGCTGAGACATCCGCCCTTCTTCTACGATATCACGGCCGTTTACAAGATAAACTCCGCTGTCGTATAACTTCATAATGATTCCTCCATTCACTGTTCATTTACAAAACTGTCATGTCGCTTTAGCGTTAATGTACAAGGGTCAACACGCTATCATTCCATTTTGCACATCTGAAAACGCCTCCGTTCTTCCACAGCAGGCGTTCATTTTCAACTGCATGCCACTTTATTATAGTAGATTTCTAAAGAATCCGCAATGGGATATATTTATTTGGAGAAAAATCCTCCCTGTCGTATATTCAACCGCAAAGACGCTCTTTACTTCTCCCTGGATTCTGTATATACTTAGCGTAGCGTTAATGTACAAGGGGCGACACGCTCCTCGTACACTAACGCCAGCTTATATTGTCAGGAGGAAACTGCCATGTTCCGTTTATGGGGAAAGATATGGAAACACAACCGACTGGTGAAAGATACCGTCATATGCGACGGTTCTGACGACACAAGAACGCACAAGGTATTCCGTGCCTTGGAAGAAATCTGTTATCAGTTTGACCTGGAAAATCCCATCTGGCTTGACAGCTCCATTGCTGATTTCCGCCGTCATTCCAGAACAAGATTTTCACAGGACAGTTTTATAGAACACATTGATTTTGATTATCTGGAAATCCAGGTTATCGAAGAGGACTGAATACGAAACCTTTTTATTTTTTCTCCATTGTTTGCTTTACAATAGAGAGATAATCTTTATTCCGCGCCTTTTTCCGGGGTACAAAAAGCGAGATCAGTCCCTTTTTCCCCTGCCCTCTGGCATAGAAAAAGCCGATCACAGAAAACACAACGGCCCCGATAAAGTTCACGAGAAGATCTTTCATCGTATCCAGCAGCCCTATATCCAGATAGCCGCCAAGTCCCAGCGCCTGCTGCCTTCCATCACTGTGCACCACGATCACATCCGCGATGTCTCGCACAGATACCGGATGATTTCCCCCCGCCGGGTCCAACATGACACTGCTGATCGCATGAATGACGGTGTCCTTCTGCATATCCATCTTCAAAAACTGGTCTACGGCACATTCAAAAAACTCCCAGACAACGCCTACCGTCATGGAAAAGCAGAACGCCACAAGAGCCAGGAAGAACGGGGAAAGTTCAAAGGTCAGTCTCTCGTTTTTGTTTAAAAGCAGCACCATGGAAAAGCCTATGGCGGCGCAGAGGAATCCGTTCAGGGTGTGCAGGATCGTATCCCATCCGGGGATCATAATATAAAACGCATTAATCTCTCCCAGGATCTCCGCCGCAAAAATAAAACACAGAATTGCGATCTCCAGCCCTATAGGGATCTCTATCCGCAGCTTTACCTGTATCCAGCTTGGGATATACAGTAAAAGCAATGTAAGAATACTGAGAAAAAGGCTCTCATAGTTGTGAAGGAACGCCTGACGCACAAGGCAGACGATCACCAGGAATCGCAGGACCGAAAACACGATAAACGAGCTTCTGTGTTCTTTCAGTTCCATTTGTACTGCTTTTCGTAATTCCTCCCTGCGCAGCCGTTTCTCTTTTCTTTTGTTCTTCATTTCCGTCAACCTCCGTGATCACCGCTCTGATATATACCTTTCGGCTTTTACGCTCCGGAATATTTTTCTGTCTTCCGGCAGATAGTTCTCCTGAAATATTATATGATCCATTTTTTTATCACCGGTATATGTTTCATCACCGAAACAGCGGCAAGGCTTAACGCAAATATCGCCAGCACTGTCAGCGGCACCGCGATTACCGTATTCTGTATCATCATACTGTCAATTCCCAGTCTGTGCAGGATGTCCCTGAAGAACGCATGGATCAGATAAACGCCGAAGGTACAGCTTCCCAGATAACATATTGTCTTTTCCTGTCTTTCACTCCACCGTATCTTTCCCAGTACGTTTTTAAAAAATAGAAATACCGCGGAACTCCAGCAGAAAGCCGCCAGCGTATAGTTGTCGTAAAATGCCTGTACAGGCTGGTCCAGCTCCAGGGATCTCCACTGGCAGAGCACGATTCCCAGAAGTATCGTCACCGGACCGAGAATATATACCGCCCGCTCCGCTTTCCCGGGCAGGCCATATTCATACAGATAATGCCCCAGTATAAAATACCCGGCAAAATCCGTCACCAATGAGGGCTGTACTGTGTTGAGCAGGGTCTTTATATGTTCCAGCCACGGCAGCGGGAAAACGGTGACCGTATATACTGTAATCTTAAAGATGAGAAACAGAAGGATCATATATTCTTCCCATTGTTTTCCCCGGGGACTGTTTACGATTTCCCATATCAGCGGCGTCAGGATCATCAGACCTATCAGCATCGGCAGATACCACAGGTGAAAATAGGCGTCGCTGAAATAGACAAGCAGCTTTTTGAAGAAGCGGGCGCTTCCTACAGGCACGCTTCCTGTTATCATTATCCGGTATACGCCGTAAAATAACTGCCAGAACACATAGGCCGCCGCTACCGGAAGGATATTTCTCAGCCAGAGCTTTTTCAGATTCCATGTACGCTTTTTGTCCAGATACAGGGCGCCGCTGATCATGATGAAGCAGGGTACTGCAAACCGGGTAAATCCATGGTAAAAGTTCGATACCTTCCAGGTAAACGTATCTATGGGAGTATCCCGGAAATGCTGAGACGCCGCGTGGAGCATGATAACGGCAATACAGGCGGCGACACGAAGCAGCTCGATCCAGATAATTCTCTTTTTTCCCATATCAATAAACCCTGTTTCTATCCTTTCCGGCAAGAAACGCCTTTATATTTTCAACTACCTCGTCCCGGCAGCGTGTCCTCGTCTCCACCGGAGCCCAGGCCATATGAGGAGTGATTATAAGCTTTTTGCTGTCCTGGATCTTAAGAAGAGGATTATCCGGGGCCATGGGTTCCTCTTTCAGTACGTCAAGAGCCGCTCCCTCGATCTCATTTTCCACAAGAGCCGTGTACAGATCCTCTTCATTTACAATGGGTCCTCTGGCAACATTGACCAGAACGGCCGTATTTTTCATTTTCCGGAAAGCGTCCAGATCGATCAGATTCTCTGTATATCGGTTCAGAGGCGCATGAACAGATATAATGTCCGATTCTTTCAGCAGAGTGTCAAAATCTGCCTGTTCCCACTTCTGTTCCGGAAAGTCATACTTTGTCCCCGAAGCGGAATAGCAGAGAATGCGGCAGCCGAATGCTTCCGCGATCTGTGCAACTTTCTGACCGATAGCGCCCATTCCGATAATTCCCCATATTTTTCCCTCCAGCTCAAAGAAACGTTCCGCATAGTGGGAAAAAGTCTGACTGCGGGAGTAATCGCCGGATTTCACATAGTCATCGTAATAGCGCAGTTTCTCCCACACATAAAGCAGAAGGGCGAAAGTATGCTGCGCCACCGCTCCCGTGGAATACCCTGCCACATTGCATGCCCGGATTCCTCTGGATACCAGATAATCTCCGTCAAGGTTATTGATCCCCGTCGCAGTAAGGCAGATCAGTTTCAGCTTCTCCGCCTGTGCCAGTGTTTCCTCACACATGGGAATTTTGTTCGCTATAATGATATCCACGTCACGGACTCTTTCCGCCATTTCCTCCGGGGACGTCTTCGGGTAAAAAGCAACTTCGCCCAGTTCATAAAAAGGAGAAAAGTCCATATCCGCGCCCAGGCTGTTCCCCTCGAGAATTGCAATTTTCACAGGATTTTCCTGTTTTCTGTCCATACCAGATGTATTCATAGATGCTCACCTCTTAATAAAAAAGATTTTCACATGACTTTTTACTCAGAACAGTATAGCAAAATCCTTCCCCTTTCACAAGAACTATGCTCAAAAGAAGAATTGCGCCGTGCCGCCATTGAGCGGGAATGGGGCGGTCTGTGTATGCTGGAAATGACGATCGAGCACCTCACCGGCAAAGAAGCCCGGGAACTTTTGTATTTATAGATTACATCTGTCACACAGAACACAAATAGCACTTATTACAGTTTTCCATGTAACACCTTCCGCATAACTGTTTTATTTCATCCCGATATTTTTTCGAATCCGGCTTCTTTCACATATCTGTAAAAAGTTTCTTTCGCAATACCAGCAACAACATCTGTAGTTTTTAAAACACCATTGTTATTAACAAGTAATTTTTCAATCTTATTTTGTTTCACAACGCTCCACCAACTTTCATACGGTTATTCTTACAAAAAAACGTATGAAAGTCAAAAACAACCAGCAGATGCCTCAAAACTAAAATCAAATTGTAACAAAAAACAGCATAGTATTTTTACTATACTGTTCTCTGCTTAAATATAGCCATATAAAATTGTCAGTCCATAAATTCCCGGATGATCTCCCGCATGATCTCCTCTTCCTCAGGGCTCAGCATCTTGCTGAAATGGCTTCCTGTAGCCGCAGTCTGGCGAATGCTGGCCGTAATGTGCTCCACCATTTCCTCCCGCAGCGCCGGATCTGTTTTCCGTACCGAAGCCGCCGGAGTAAACTTGCGCGCCGCAGGCGGATCCTCATTCCTGTTCTTCACCTGCTGGATATAATCTGCCAGAGAATTCATCAAAAGTTCTTCCCGGTAGGTAAAATCAAGGGCCTGCCGCAAAAGAAGCAGGGCGATCGGAACCGCCGTCCCTATATAAAGATACTGCAAAGGAAGCCCTTCGCTCTGCTCCATCCTGGAGTTAAAAAACAGCGCCAGTCCCAGACAGCCTACTGCCAGAAGAGAAGGAAGCCATACCAGCAGATTCATCCTGCCCAGAAGCCTGTCTCTCGTTCTCCAGAGATTCAGCCATTTTTCTTTAAGATTTACCGCCGCTTTTGTTTTTCTCATAGCTCTTCTGTAGGCAAGGTGTTCCGCAAACATCCCTACTGCTCCCGCTGTTCCCAGAACAGCCATCAGATAAAGCAGTATGTGCAGCTCCATAACTCTTTCCAGCATGATCCCCTCCTTGATTCCATTGCTGACTTATCAGGTGAAAATGAATGCTCCCTTCGGGCGCGCTCATTTTCCTGCTGATAAGTCAGATTATACTCTATAGAGGGGCCGGAACAAAGAAAAATCGTTCGTCAAATTCATACATATTTCGCCCTGCCTTCCAGTTCCAGTGCGGAATCACCGGCTGTTTTCTTTTGCCCTCAGAATGTATATCCTGGATTCAAAATCCGTGCAGGAGGCGCTTCCTGCCGGAAGCTCTCCCGCGCTGCCGTCCGTAGTGATCAGACCGTAATTCATCAGTTCGTCGCCGTAGTTTTCCGTTCCGTTGTATATATTTTCATAGAGAAGATTAGGATTTAATCCCTGAAGACGCGCACGGCTGTAAGGCTGATTTGAGCCGTTCAGCACGCGGTAATAGCCTACCAGAGCGGTTTTCTGGTCGTCGCTGACCGTCATCCACACTGTCTCGTTTCCTTCAAAAGGACTTTTTATTCTGTAGAATGTTCCAAACTGCAGCAGCTCTCTGTATTCCTTCATAAAAGCGATCTGTTTTTTCACCTCTTCCAGCTCTTCTTCCGGCAGACGGTTCAGGTCCAGTTCATACCCAAAGGTGCCGAAGCAGGCCACATTCGCCCTGGTATGAAGGGGCGTATTACGGAACACCTGATGGTTCGGCACTACGGAAACATGACTTCCGATACTGCTTACAGGATAGCACATGGAAGTTCCATACTGGATCTTCAGCCGCTCTACAGCGTCGGAATCATCGCTGGCCCAGCCCTGCGGCGCATAATAAAGCAGGCCCGGATCAAACCGTCCTCCCCCACTTGCGCAGGATTCAAAGAGAACCTGTGGAAATTTCTTCGTCAGACGGTCGTAAAGATCATACACCCCAAGGATATAACGGTGGAATACCTCTCCCTGCCTGTCCGGCGGAAGCGTGGCGCTGTAACATTCCGTAATACTGCGGTTCATATCCCATTTAATATACGAGATCCTGGATTCGGAAAGGATTTTTTCCATCATTGCGTAAATACAGTCCACAACCTCTTCTCTGGAAAAATCAAGGACATACTGATATCTTCCATGAGATGTATTCCTTCCCGGCGTCTGCAGAATCCAGTCCGGATGCTCCCGGTACAGATCGGAATCCTTGTTTACCATCTCCGGCTCAAACCAGAGGCCGAATTTCATTCCAAAAGCTTCTATCTTTTCAGAGAGCCCCCGGATCCCTTCCGGCAGACGCTCCCGATTTGCATACCAGTCTCCAAGTCCTGCATGCTCTCCGTTTCTTTTCCCGAACCATCCGTCGTCCAGCACAAAAAGCTCCACGCCGCACTCCCTGGCTTTTTCCGCAATCTTCAGGAGCTTTTCTTCCGTAAAGTTGAAGTAAGTAGCTTCCCAGTTATTAATAAGGATCGGTCTGGGACGGTCTCGCCAGAATCCCCTTGCCAGTCTCCTTCCATAAAGGCGGTGAAAAGTCTGGCTCATGCCGTTCAGCCCCTTTTCGGAATAAACTACGACTGCCTCGGGAGTCTGAAACTCTTCTCCCGGTTCCAGCTTCCAGTCAAATCCGTCCGGATGGATCCCCGCCGTCACGCGTGTGACGTCATGGGTATCCACTTCCGCCTGTATCCGGAAGTTCCCGCTGTAGATCAGGCTGACGCCGATCACCTCCCCGGCTCCCTCTGTAGCGTTAGGACGTTTCAGCGCTACAAAAGGATTCTGTTCATGAGAAGAGTTTCCCCGCCTGCTGTCCACAGCGGTGATTCCCTGCTCCAGAATCCGTTTTTTCACGTGGCGTTCTCTGGCCCACGCGCCGGAAAGCTGCATCCATATGTAATCTTTATCAGGAAGATCAAGATTCAGACTCATGGCGGTAAGCAGGTGCAGATTCTCCGATCCTTCATTGCGCAGGCAGGCGCTTCTGGCAACCGCCGCCTCACTGTCAAAAACAGTATACAGGAGTTCCAGCCGACAGCCTGTAAGCCCGTCTTTTAAAAAGATCTTCAGAGTTTTTGCTTCTTTTCCTGATTCCGTATATGTGGCCGGAAGTCCCTTAAGCTCCGGCTTCCCTTCTGTGATCTCGTATCCTTCATACCGGAAATCCATGATACGGCTTCCGTTTTCCTGCAGGATTTCTACTGCCGGATGGCGGTAATCGGTGCTTCCATACACCGGATATTCCTGGCGGATATGCTCCAGAGAAAAAGTCCTGTCGTTTTCAAACACATAAGAAGTCATCGGACGCCCGTACTTTTCCACAAGATAAGAAAAATCCGCTTTGTCATGGATCTTCTTCCCAAAGTAAAGATGTCCCATATGTCCGTTTTCCAGAACGCACATCAGATAACTGATCTTGTCATTGTATAAATGAAAGGTTTTTGTCTCTTCATGGAAAATAATCTCTGTCATATGTGTCTCTCCTTTTCAAAAAAATTTTTACAGTGAAATACTCTCCCTCTTTCTCCGCCGATATTCTTCCGCCCATCTGCTCTGCCAGCGCCCGGATATCCGTCACCGTAAGGCGCATGCATTTCCGGCAGGAATCTTCCAGTTCTTTTGCACTGACTACGATCACCGGAACGTCTGATATTTTTTCTATAACCTGTTCTCCCGAAAGTCCCGGCAGCATCAGATCCAGAAGGATAAGATCCGGTTTCTGCCGCTCAAAGAGCAACAGGGCCTCTGTACCTGAATAGGTACGGAAAACCCTGTATTCCTTTATCGATCATATTGTCCCTTTGCGCACGAACATTACCGCCTTTTGTGTACGAACGCGATTGTTCATTGATACGCCAACGCTACATTTCCTCCAGCGCTTTTACCACTTCCTCAAACTTCATGAAATGGGAGGCTTTTACCAGAACCGTATCTCCTTTTTGAATATAACGGCCCAGGTTTTCAAGAAGGCTTTCCCTGGTTTCCTCGTAGAATACGGGGAACTCCGGATCCGCCTCACGGGCGGCCTCCGCCATATGGCGGGCAAGGCCTCCCACGCAGACGCAGGCGTCGATTCCGCAGGCCGCGGCGTGAGCGCCCACTTCTCTGTGGAGAGCGATCTCGTTCTCGCCCAGTTCTCCCATATCTCCCAGAATGGCAACCCTTCTTCCCGCCCCGTCGTGAAGCACGTCAAGGGAGGCTTTCATGGACATGGGATTGGCGTTATAACAGTCGTCCACGATCAGAAGGCTGTCTGTCTCTATCATCTTAAAACGTCCGCTGATGGCTTCCAGGCTTTCGATCCCTTTTTTGATCTCCTCTGTGGTCAGACCGTAGATCCTTCCCACAGCCGCGGCCGCCAGGGCGTTGTACACCATATGTATTCCCGGCATGGGAACCAGGACGGAAAAAGCGTTCCCGCCCAGATGGATCCTGCAGGAAACTCCTTTCAGACCCCTGTTCACGATCTCGTCCGCATAAACGTCGCGGTTCTGATCCAGCCCGAAAAATACCGGCCGGATTCCTTTATATCCCGCAACCGTACTCAGCTTATCGTCGTCGCCGTTTAACACAATATGGCCGTCCGGCCTTAAATACTGGAAAATCTCTGTTTTTGCCTTAAGCACGCCGTCACGGTCGCCCAGATTCTCCAGATGGCAGGTTCCGATATTGGTGATCACACAGGTCTGGGGCTTCGCGATCTTCGCCAGACGCGTCATCTCCCCGAAGTCGCTGATCCCCATTTCCAGAACCGCGATCTCGTCCTCATCCCGCAGGCGGAAAACTGTCAGCGGCAGGCCCAGCTCGTTATTAAAATTCCCCTGTGTCTTCAGGGTTCTGTATTTCTCTTTCAGTACAGAAGCAATCACTTCCTTGGTGCTGGTCTTACCCACGCTTCCGGTGATCCCCACCACGGGGATCTGAAGCTGTTCCAGATAAAATTCCGCGATATCCTTCACCGCCTGAAGAGAAGATTCCACCTGGATATAGGGGAAATCCGCGCCCTTCAGTTCTCTCTCCGAAACAGAGGCCAGAGCGCCTTTTGCCATCACATCGGGGATGAATTTATGAGCGTCCACCCGCTCGCCTACGATGGCCACAAAAAGAGCGCCGGCTTCCGCCTTCCGGCTGTCGGTGATAATCGAATCCACCTCCCGGTCCAGCGCCTCCTCCGGACCGTGGTAAACTCCCCTGCATACCTTTACTATATTTCTTAAAGTCAGATTTTTCATAACAGAATCCTCAACAGTTACTTGTACTAAAATTTCTCCGGATTGACAGGACAAGAATGATCTGTCAATCTGCAAATCCATTTTTACCGGTACTTCTTCAGAGACACCCGTATCAGTTCCTCGCACAGCGCCGGATAATCCATACCCAGCACCGCCGCCTCCTGGGGGATCAGACTGGTGGGGGTCATTCCCGGGAGGGTATTCGCCTCCAGGCAGTAGATCTTCTCGTCTTCCGTCACGATAAAATCAAGACGGGCGTAGCTCTCCAGGCCCAGCGCATGATACCCCTGCACCGCATAATTCTGAAGCCGTTTTGTCAGCTCGTCGGAAATGGGCGCCGGGCATGTCTCTTTTACCGCTCCCGGCTTATACTTATTCTCATAGTCGTAGAAGCCCTGGCATGGAACGATCTGAACCACCGGATACGCCTGTCCGTCTACAACGGCGACAGTATATTCCGTGCCCTGGATAAATTCCTCCACAACGACTTCATCCTCATAGGAAAAAGCTTCTTTGAGAGCTTTATCATATTCTTCCTGATCGTTCACAATATAAACGCCGATACTGGAACCGCCGCAGCAGGTCTTCACCACAACCGGAAAAGAAAGCCCCAGTCCTGTTGGATCTTTTTTCTCCTCTGACGCTTTCAGTGTCGTTCCTCCCGGCGACGGAACACCGTGCATCTGAAACATCCACTTGGTCACGCCCTTGTCCATGGCCATAGCGCTGCTGAGATAGCCGGTACCTGTATAACGGATACCCATCAGATCAAAAGCCGCCTGCACTCTTCCGTCCTCCCCGTTGGCTCCGTGAAGGCCCAGAAATACAATATCCGCCTGTCTGCAAAGTTCCATGACATTGGGGCCGAAAAACTCTTTCCGCTCTTTTTTCATCTTTTCGATTTCCGGGTTAAAGCTTTTCATATAATCCGCTGCGGCTTCCACATCATATTCTGCCGGAAAAGGCTCTTCCCAATCCACATTCTCCGCCCCGCAGAATACGTCCACCAGCACAGCCCTGTGTCCTTTCGCTCTCAGTCCGTTACAGATCCCCGTTCCGGATACAATGGAAACGTCGCGCTCTGTACTTGTTCCTCCCGCCAAAACAACAATCTTCATATCCTTATATCTCCCTGCATATTTTTTCAAACTTACGCTGTCAGCCTTTATATATCACGATCGGCATGTCCTCTGTTACATTCTGCCAGATCAGCGCCGCCTGGTCAACGGAAACAAGTATATTTCCTCCCGTCCCGGACCAGCTTACGAATCCGGAACCGCTGTCTCCAGCATCATAGCTTCCGGTAAACATATTATCAAAGTTTATCTCCGGATCGTCCTGGATTCCCAGGCCGTCCCCGAAGGAGATTCTATAGTTCACCGTTTTTCCGTTCACATCAGCCGGCGACTGCATATCCTGTATCTGATACACTCCTTCCGGCGTACCGCTGCCGGCAATGATCCCTGTGTCCACCACCGGAACTCCATCCCGATAAACCACCAGACGCTGATTGGGAAGATCCACCTCCACATAAGTATAACCGATATCATTAGTGTCCCGGCTCATTGCGCTCTGCTGATATACCGGCTCCCGCACCTGGGTCTTCCGGTCCGTCACCGCCTGATAAAGCGCGTCCGTTTCTTTCGCCTCATCTATCACCCATCCGTAGTCTCCGCCGGAAACAGTAATTTCCCTGTTGTCATAAGTCTCAAAAGTCCTCGTCAGCCCCGGCGTATTATATTTCTCTCCCAGCGCGGCCACATATGCCGAAATCTTCTCTCTGTCCAGGATCATGTCTCCGTTTTCATCCCGGGAGAGCCACTCTCTGATCACATTTCTGTCCACAGTCTCTTTGCGGTCGCCGAAATCATAGGTGATCACCACGTCTGTCAGCTCATTCATCTGTTCGCAGTCTTTTATCAGCCTTTTGTCATCTGCGTAAACAGAAGGATTGTCATAACAGCCATCCTCTTCCAGATTCACTACAGGATCTCCGCTCGTCACAGCCCTGAGGATCGTTTCATCCAGCCGTTCCCTGTTTACCTGCGTTCCCACAGTTTCCGGAACAATCTCGAAACTTTCGCCGTTATCTTCGATCCTGGCATCCACGGGGGCGATATTGTCTTTCATGCAGTTAAGACTGTCGATTTTCTGTTCCAGAAGATTCCTGTCGCAGAACACGGACGAAGAAACCTCGTAAGTCTTATGCTGTCCAAAGGAAAGAAACCAGAGGAATCTGTTCTGCCTCCGCAGAAGCTTCCTTACGCTTCCGTCAGGCTGATAGGAAAGAGCAATCTCATCGGCGGAAATACTTTCCTGGCCGTTTCCTCTCGTCTGCACCGCAAGCACATAAGCGTCCGTCGCCTGCGTCAGCAGATCCTCTGTTTCCGCCTCATCCATATAAGAACAGTTAAAGCCGTTCACAAGAGATCCCGGAAGGAAATGCAGGGTAAAATAATACACCCCGAAACCATAGGCAGCCACGGTAAGCAGAAGCAGAACTGCGATCACGCCTGTCAAAACCTTTCTGCCTGTACTCGTTTCTGTATGTTTTTCTGCCATAAAACCTCCCTGCCGGATCACTCCTGTAACGGCTTTTTATGCCGGCGTCTTTGCGCCGTTTTTTACAATATTTAAACGTTTCCTGTGTTCTTTATGCTTCCAGAAGCTTCTCCACACTGGCGAGCTTCACGCATACAACGAACACCTTCGCCGCCTCTTCCAGCTCCTTAAGATCCGGATAAGTGGGCGCGATACGGATATTGGAATCTTTCGGGTCTTTGCCGTAGGGATAGGTGGCGCCTGCCCCTGTCATTACAACTCCCGCTTCTTTCGCTTTTGCTACGATAGCTTTCGCGCAGCCTTCCATGGACTCAAAGGAGATAAAATATCCTCCCTTTGGTTTCGTCCATTCGCCGATTCCAAGACCATCCAGCTCTCTGGTAAGAATATCGTCCACAAGCTGGAATTTCGGGCGGATCAGAGCAGCATGTTTTCTCATATGTTCATGAACGCCTGCAAGATCCTTAAAGAATCTTACATGACGGAGCTGATTCAGCTTGTCATGGCCGATGGTCTGGATCTGCATATATTTGCGGAAATCGTCCAGGTTTGCTTTGGACGCAGCCACTGCCGCGATACCGGAACCCGGGAAACTGATCTTGGAAGTGGAAGTAAATTTATATACCATATCCGGATTGCCAGCCTTAGCGCACTCGTCCAGTATCTCGAGAAGGAAATCCTGATCCTCGTCATAAAGATGATGAACACTGTAAGCGTTGTCCCAGTAAATACGGAAATCAGGAGCCGCCGGCTTCAGATGCGCGAAACGCTTCACCGTCTCCTCTGAATAGGTATAGCCCTGCGGATTGGAATATTTCGGCACGCACCAGATACCCTTTACCGCGGCGTCCTCGCTTACCAGCTTCTCCACCATGTCCATATCCGGTCCTTCCGGAGTCATGGGGATATTGATCATTTCGATTCCGAAAAATTCAGTAATCTTGAAGTGGCGGTCATATCCCGGAACCGGACAGAGGAATTTCACCTTATCCAGCTTACACCAGGGCGTATTCCCCATAACGCCGTGTGTCATGGAGCGGGCCACTGTATCGAACATTACGTTCAGACTGGAGTTGCCGAAGATAATGATGTTGTCAGGATCCACTTCGGAGATCGCTCCCAGAAGTCGTTTGGCTTCCGGGATACCGTCCGGCACGCCGTAGTTCCGGCAGTCCACTCCTGTCTCACATTTCAGATCGGAATCTCCCTTCAGGACGTCCATCATCTCCATGGAGATATCCAGCTGATCCATACCCGGTTTCCCTCTGGACATATCCAGGGACAGTCCCTGCGCCTTGATGTCCGCGAACTGCTGATCCAGCTCCTTCTTCAGAGCCAGCAGTTCTTCTCTGCTCATTTCACTGTATTTCTTCATAATCTTCCTCCTCGCGCCGTATCTGATGTACCGTCCTTTGCCGGTCCTGTATCCGGTCACCGCCAGATTGGACGCAGACGCCTTAATACGTCAGTCCGACTATAATCTTCACCTGTATTACTTTGCTCTATCCCGTCTATTTTAGTATGCTAAAGTCCTGCTGTCAAGACCGTGACTTAAAAGTTTCTTCTTGCGGATTTCTTCTGATTACCATATACTGAGGTTACAGGGAACACTCTTTTCCCTGATTACTTAATAATGAAAGGCAGACATCTATGTGGATTGCAGATAACTGGAAAGAATACGAAGTCCTGGACGCCTCCTGCGGGGAAAAACTGGAGCGCTGGGGAAAATATGTCCTGGTCCGTCCGGATCCCCAGGTCATCTGGGACACGCCGAAAACAGACCGCCGGTGGAAAAACCGCAACGCTCATTATCACCGGAGCAAAAAAGGCGGCGGCGAATGGGAGTTTTTTGATCTTCCCCAGCAGTGGGAAATACATTATAAGGAACTGACCTTCCGGCTGAAACCATTCAGCTTCAAACACACCGGGCTGTTTCCGGAACAGGCCGTAAACTGGGACTGGTTCAGTGAAAAAATACGCGGCGCAGGCCGGCCGGTAAAAGTGCTGAACCTTTTCGCCTACACGGGCGGAGCTACTCTTGCCGCGGCGGCGGCAGGCGCCAGCGTCACTCATGTGGACGCCTCCAAAGGCATGGTCACCTGGGCGAAAGAGAACGCCGCAGCCTCGGGGCTTTCAGAAGCCCCCATACGCTGGCTGGTGGACGACTGCGTGAAGTTCGTGGAAAGGGAGATCCGCCGGGGCAATCATTATGACGCCATTATCATGGACCCGCCATCCTACGGAAGAGGACCCAAAGGCGAGATCTGGAAGATCGAGGACGCCATCCATCCGCTTATCAAACTGTGTACCAGGATCCTCAGCCCGGAACCTCTTTTCTTCCTGGTGAACTCCTACACCACCGGGCTGGCTCCCGCGGTGCTTACCTATATGCTTGCCACGGAACTGAAGAAGTTTTCCGGAAGCGTGGACTCCCAGGAGATCGGACTGCCGGTGACAGGCAGCGGACTTGTACTCCCCTGCGGCGCGTCCGGCCGCTGGGAAGCCCCGTAAGCCCGGCGCACAAAATACGGTTTCTTAAATTCAAGGGATAACGCACTGTATCAACGGCAGCCTGTAAGATGGTTTGCTTTACCGGACAGTGTACAAAGAGGGGGATATACTTATGAATAATCTTGCATCCTTAAAAACCATGGATCCTAAAATTGAAATGAAGCGCTACGGCTGCGCTGTTATAGCCGCCGTCATCTGCGCGGTAAACATCAACACCTTTGTCAATACCGGAGGACTTATCCCCGGCGGCTTCAACGGACTGACACTGCTCCTTCAGAATATTTTCCGGGAGTTCGCCGGCCTGGAGGTTCCGTATACTGTCATCAACATCACCCTGAACGCCTTTCCTGTTTTTATCGGCCTCAGGTTTATCGGCATCAAGTTCACTATGAGTTCCTGCGTTGTCATTGTCCTGTCCAGTATTCTTACGGACCTGATCCCGGCGCAGCCCATTACCTATGATCCTCTGCTGATCAGTATTTTCGGCGGTCTGATCAACGGTGTTGTGATCACACTTTGTCTTATCGGCAATACCAGTACAGGAGGGACAGATTTTATCGCCATCTATTTTTCCGAAAAAAACGGACGCGATATCTGGAATTATATTTTCTGCGGCAACGCAGTACTCCTTGTCATCGCCGGACTCCTTTTCGGCTGGGATAAAGCCCTGTATTCCATTATTTTCCAGTTCACCTCCACTCAGGTAGTACAGATGCTCCATCAACGTTATAAAAAACACACGCTTTTTATTGTTACGAGACATCCCGAAGAGGTATATGAAGAAATTTCACAGCTTTCTCATCATTCCGCCACACGGCTGGACGGCACGGGATGTTATACGAGAGACGCAACTTCTATGATCTACTCCGTGGTATCCCGGGAGGAGGCGAAACTTCTTGTCAAAAAGGTTATGGAAGTAGATCCCGACGCCTTTGTGAACATCATCAAAACGGACTTTATCAACGGAAGGTTTTATCACAAGACAGATTATTGATTCTTTTGTGGCAAAATATTTAAATATCTCCACAAAACCACTTGAATTGTATGCTCCATAAAGTATAATAGACTTAAGATGATCTTCAGGTCAAAGGAGCGTGATTTATATGAAGGAAGAACAGGACAGAACGGCTTATACCTGCTCCCCGGAGTACGACCGCAGCGCCTGCGGCGGCTGTCTCTGCGCCACCTGCTATGAGCAGGAATTCTGCGACCGGTGTAAAGACTGCCACGAACAGTCGCGGAAGAAGACTTCCTGCTTCAGCTATGAGGGGGCCTATAACTACTAAAAAAAGAGGTTACCGGAATTCATATATTCCGGCAGCCTCTTTTTACATATATATCTTTTTCCGTTTTATACAGGTTCATTCCGATCCCGTCATTCCGTTTTTCCGTTCTTCGGAAGGATCACAGTGATCTCCGTGCCTTTGCCAAGCTCGCTGATCATGTCCACAGTTCCGCCCAGGAAAGTAACTCCATGCTTCACAATGGAAAGACCCAGTCCGGTTCCTCCGATCTCTCTGGAATGACTTTTGTCTACCCGGTAGAAACGCTCGAACACCCGGTTGATATCTTCACGTGGAATACCGATTCCATTGTCCTTTACAACAATCCGGACATTTTCTTTCTCTTCTGTGATATGAATACTCATGGTACCGTCGTCTTTGTTATATTTAATCCCGTTGTCGCAGAGATTATAAAGGATTTCTTCCAGAATAGGCCGGACTGTACGGCACATCGTCCTGTGTCCTTCGATAAACAGATGTACGTTTTTCTTCAAAGCGATATCCTTGAGATTTCCACATACTTCCTTTGCCACCTGGTATATATCTATAATTTCCCATTCGTATGGATTAGCGCCCTCGTCAAGCTGAGATATCTTGATCGTATCCTCCACAAGCTGGATAAGCCTCTGGGCTTCCTTGTAGATCCTTCCGGCAAATCCTTTAATATCCTCCTCTTTTACCAGTCCTCCCTGGATAATTTCCGCGTAGCCGGAAATAGAAGTAAGAGGCGTTTTCAGCTCATGGGAAACATTAGCCGAGAATTCCCGGCGCAGACTCTCCCTCTGTACCTTCTCCGTCTCATTCATCAGCACAAGCACCGCTCCCACGGTACTTCCCTCCCTGGTCACCGGGTTGGCGATCAGTTGGATAAATTCATTATCCACATGAAGAAGAGCGCTTCCGTGTTCACCTTTCAGAACCTTCTCGATCACCTTGCGGAAATCCTCCGTCCTGTCCAGAGAATATACGCTTTCTCCAATCTTTGGTTCCCATACCTGGAACATCTTCCACACGCTTGTGTTTCCGGACAGGATCATGGTATAGGCGTCGATCACCAGAAGCCCTTCCTGCATATTCTCTGTGATAATACGGAATTCTTCCTGATTTCTCCGGGCCTCCTCGATCTGGAGCCTGATCTGTCCGTTCTGCCTGTGGATCTTGCTCAGAAGAGGAGCCACCTCTTCATACACCAAATTCTCCTCCGGATGTTCCAGATCAAGAGAATTCAAAGGCTCCACAATACGGGAGGCGATCCTGGAGGCAAAAAAGCACGCCAGGATGATCAGTACCGCCAGGATTCCCAGCGCAGGCGGTATCAGTTGAACCGTAAGCGCCAGAACAGAGTCCTGGGTACTGGATACCCGGAGAACGGAATTATCGCTGAGACGCACCGCATAATAGAGCGTCCGCTCCGAAAGCGTATCCGAGATACGCTCCGCCTGCCCCACGCCTGTTTCCTCCGCCTCCTGAAATTCCTCACGGTCTTTGTGATTTTCCATGACTTCCTCGTCAGCCATACTGTCATAAAGCACATTACCCGCATCATCTATATAAGTGATGCGGGAATCCTGCTCGTTGACATTTTCCAGATAGTCCTCTCCCTTAAGCTCCACGCCATAGGAAAGATATTCCGCTTCTTTCTTCAGCTCATTTATAATCTGGCCGCCAAAATGGCGGTATAAAACCCCCAGCACACAGGCCATTCCGATGATCAGTACGACCACCGAGGCAAGAATGCTGGATTTGAATATCTTTTTTGTCAACCTTAATTTCCTCCCAGTTGGTGTTCATTGTTTCTGTGAACTCCTGTAATGGAATATTCCACCCACTCTGCAATGTTCACCGCATGGTCGCCGATACGTTCCATATATTTCGCAGCCATCAGAAGATCCAATCCTACTTTAACGTCCATATTTTTATACATCTGATTGGCAAGCTCTTCCTTGATCTCGTTGAACGCCTGGTCTACCCTGTCGTCGTCGTCAATAACCTTTCTGCACAGATCCAGATCCGCCTTTACGAAAGAGTCCACGCTCTCTGTCACCATATGAACGGCCATCCCTACCATCTTTTCAATCTGATCCGGGATCTGATCCATATTTTTGTCGATAAATCTGGACAAATCGGCAATATCAGCCGCCTGGTCCCCAATACGCTCCATATCGGAGATCATTCGCAGAGCAGCGGAAATCTCCCTGAGATCCCCCGCCACAGGCTGCTGATGGAGAAGGAGCCGCATACAGAGCGTCTCAATCTCTCTTTCTTTCGCATCAATTTCCTTGTCTACCTCAAAAACTTCTTTTGCGCAGTCCTTGCCGCGTATCGCCTGTGCGGAAAGAGTGATCACTTTCTCGCAGAGACTTCCCATTGTTATCATCTGTACATGGAGTTCTTCCAACTGCCGCTCAAAACGTGTTGTCATATCAGCCAAACCTCCCTGTAATATAGTCTTCTGTTCTCTTGTCCGCAGGCATAGAGAACAGTGTATCTGTATCATTGAATTCTACCACTTCTCCCAGTAAAAAGAAAGCGGTTTTATCGGAAATACGCGTTGCCTGCTGCATGTTATGGGTTACGATCACAATCGTGTAATCCTTCTTAAGCTCCAGAGCAAGTTCCTCGATCTTGGAAGTAGAAATGGGGTCAAGAGCCGAGGTAGGCTCATCCATCAGAAGCACTTCCGGCTGTACCGCCAGCGCGCGGGCGATACAGAGTCTCTGCTGCTGTCCGCCGGACATACCCAGAGCGCTTTTTTTCAGCCGGTCTTTTACCTCATCCCAGATTGCGGCGTCGCGGAGAGATTTTTCCACGATATCGTCCAGCTTTGCTTTGGAACGGACGCCGTGAGTTCTGGGGCCGTAGGCGATGTTATCATAAATACTCATAGGGAAGGGGTTTGGTTTCTGGAAAACCATACCTACTCTTTTGCGGAGAAGGTTCACGTCCATATCTCCGTAAATGTCCTCTCCGTCCAGCTCTACCTTGCCGGTGATCACACAGCCCTCCACCAGATCGTTCATCCTGTTCAGGGATTTCAGAAGGGTGGACTTACCGCAGCCGCTGGGGCCGATGAACGCGGTAATCTCCTTCTCCGGGATGTGCATATTGATATCCTTTAACGCATGGAACGTGCCGTAATGCAGGTTCATATCCTCAATTGAAAGCTTTATCGTCTCGCTCATTTCTCCTTATCCTTTCGCAATTCGTTTGGCCGCCATACTGGACAGACCGTTGATGATCAGTACAAAAATAAGAATTACCACAGCCGTTGCAGAGGCTTCGTTCATATGAAGTCCCTCGCTGGAAAGCACATACATATGAAGGGCAAGGGTACGTCCTGAGCCCATAAGATCCGGAATCTGCGCAACTGTACCTGATGTGTACAAAAGAGCGGCCGTCTCACCGATGATACGCCCTATGGCCAGAATGATACCTGCCAGAATTCCCGGCACTGCGGAAGGCAGTACAATGGTAAAAATAGTACGGAGCTTACCGGCGCCAAGGCCGAAACTTGCTTCTCTGTAGGAATCCGGCACTGCCTTCAGGGCCTCCTCGGAGGTACGCATGATCAGCGGCAGCACCATGATGACAAGGGTAAAGGAACCTGCCAGCAGAGACATTCCCCAATGAAGAGCTGTTACGAAAAACAGCATACCGAACAGACCGAATACGATAGAAGGAATTCCGGAAAGGGTTTCTGCTGTGATACGGATCACTTTTACCAGTTTATTACCTTTTTTTGCATATTCCACAAGATAGATCGCCGCGAAAATACCAAGAGGCGCCGCAATGATCAGAGACATAAACGTCATAATAAAGGTGTTAATCAGAGAGGGCATCAGGGATACGTTCTCTGAGTTATATTCCAGGCTGAAAAGGGAAGGCGTCAGATAGGGAATCCCTTTTACCAGGATATATACCACCAGAAAGATCAGCACCGCGAATGTGATCACCGCCGCCAGCCCCGTAAGCAGCGCCAGAACGCCGGAACCGGGATGACGGAGATAGGAACGCAGATGATCAGAGGTAGTGGTTGTATTTCTTTTTTCCATTTCCGCTGAACTTACCGCCGCAAAATTAGTCTGCATTATTAGCCCTCCTGTTCAGTAATGAGAGACACAGGTTAATAATCAGGATAAATACAAACAGTACCACGCCTGTAGCGATCAGAGCTTCTCTGTGGAGGCCTGTCGCATAACCCATCTCTGTAACAATGTTTGCCGTCAGGGTTCGGAGTCCCTTGAGAAGACCTTCCGGCATTCTCGCCTGGTTTCCGGCTACCATGATCACCGCCATGGTTTCGCCGATGGCGCGTCCGATACCAAGTACTACCGCCGCCAGAATACCGGATTTTGCCGCCGGAAGGATCACGCAGAAAATACTTCTCTCCTTCGTAGCGCCCAGAGCCAGAGAACCTTCATAATAGCTTTCCGGCACGCTTCTGAGAGCGGATTCTGTAGGGCCGATGATAGTGGGAAGAATCATAATAGCCAGCAGAAGGGACGCCGCCAGCCAGCTTGTTCCCGTTCCCCCGAATACTTCACGAATCAGCGGAACCATCAGGACAAGTCCGAAGAAACCATATACAATGGAAGGAACGCCGGCCATCAGCTCAATTCCTGATTTCAGCGGACGGTAAATTTTTTTCGGACAATAGCGTGCCATAAACACGGAAGTAAACAGTGCGATCGGTACTCCGATCAAAATTGCTCCGCCTGTTACATAGATACTTGCCACGATCATCGGGAAAATTCCATAAACATCATTGGACGGTCTCCATTCCGTTCCAAAAAGAAAGTTTAATGGCCCGATCTTTCCGATTGCCGGGATACCACTGGCAAACAGGAACAGGCAGATCAGGAACACCGCCAGGATTGAAACGCAGGCAGCGACCGTAAAGACGACTTTCATACCTTGTTCTTTAAATTTATTCATGGATAAATAACTTCCTCTCTTCTTATCCGCCAGTACACCGAAAAACAAACCTGCTGCATCTTCATTGTTTCTTTTTCGCTGTACTGGCAATCACCTGTAATTATTTTACATAAGAATATCTATGCACGTTTTGCGTTTTATCGGGGACGCCTCCGGAAAAGCTTTCCGGAAGCGCCTTGGAATACAGCAGAACTGCATAGATATCCGTAATTCATTTCAGTGTGTTTTACTCTGCCAGATCTTCCCACTCTGTTGTCTCACCTGTGAAAATAGCTTTTACCTGATCGCTTGTGAGATCTTCAATTTCGTTGGTAGTATTTACGATAACTGCGATTCCATCAGTTGCGATTACAGTAGGTGTAAGTCCCTGCTCTGTCTCTTCATCTTTCAGTTCACGGGAAGCCATACCGATATCGCAGATTCCGTCTGCTACAGAGGTAATACCTGTTGTGGAATCACTCTGCTGTACTTCTACAGTTACTTTATCCTGAGCTGCCTCATAGCCTTCTTTCAGTTTTTCCATAACCGGTGATACGGAAGAAGATCCGGCTACTACAACTTTTCCTTCTGCGTCGCCTGCCGCATATGCCTCAGCCTCTGTATCTGCTTTGATATATCCGTTGTCTTCAACGATCTGCTGTCCGTCAGCGCTCATGATGTAGTTGATGAAATCCTGCGCAGCGTCGCTTACTTCCTCGCCTGTCACGATGTTGAAGGGACGGGATACTTTGTATGTACCGTCAGCCACCGCTTCAGCGGACGCCTCAGCGCCGTCGATCTTTACAGCCTTAACAGTATCGTTCAGAGAACCAAGAGAAATGTATCCGATCGCGTTCTCATCTCCTGCCACTGTCGTCATCATAACAGAAGTGCTGTTTGTAATGCTGGCGTCTGTTGTAGTCATGTCCACTTTTTCGCCGTCTTTTTCTTCTTCAATGCCAAACAGCTCGATGAATGCTCCACGTGTGCCGGATCCGTCTTCACGGGAAATTACGTTGATTGTTCCGCTTGCCGCGCTTGCTACAGACGCGAAAGCTGTGGTTCCTATTACTGCTGCTGCTAAAATTCCTACAATTTTTTTCTTCATGATTAATCTCCTATTCTTTTATTTTCTTTATTCAGTTGTGTTCCTCATTGACATGTGTCATTTTATAGTCGGAACGTAAAATTCAAAAGTCTTCTCCTGTAAAATCTTTGTAAAAAAGTTGTCTCCTGAATATTTAGAAAAGCTCAAAGAATTCGGCATTGAAGTCATACTTGTTTAATTTGAAAATCCAAATATTATTTTGCAGATGTTTTATCGATTTACCCATATATGAACAATGGTATCGGAATCTCAAATTCATTCATATAAACGAAGGAATTAAAATAAGGAAAATAATATGCTGGCAAGAAAAGAACATGAAGCAGTTAGAAATACTGTAGATACTACGATTTCACTCACAAATCACTTGAAGAAACCGGCTTCGGCTGGACTATCGATTGGAATAAAGATTTTATAGGTAAATCTGCACTTCTGAATGTATAAGAGGATGCGCTTAAATAGATCTGCTTAAAGCAGTCATGCTACAGTGCCATTCCTTGATATTTTACAAAAAACCGAGAGCATTCTGTAAGATTTCGAATCCCTCCTGGTTCACTCATTACAGAATGCTCTTTTTTTCTCATACACTCGCAGAATTTCTGCGATCCTCAGATTCTGATCCGGATTGCGGTACTCTTTCCCCTGGTCTTCAAGCCGGAAATAAAAGTCAACTTTGATTTTCAGGTCGTTCCCGCTTCTTCCACGGGTTTCCTGTTTTTCACTTACAATCATTTTAATCTGCGCCATCTTATTTTTTAACAGTGGGATGATACATAAATAAAGACGATCATCCAAAAATGTCAGATAGCCCAATGGCTGTCCATTCTGGGCGCGAACACTGATCCTGTTATCCCGCAAACTTTCCGGATAAAGAAAACTTCCTGCTCTCATCCCATTTTTCTCCGCAGTTCCTCTAAATTTATCTTTTAATATCAGCAGAGCAGTAAAACGATATATATCTCTTCCCTGACGGTCTGTCCTTTCCGGCTGAACAATCCGGCGCAAAATCTTTATCGGATCTGTAAACTGCTGTAGCAGACAGTGTACAATCTGCGCCTGAATCTGAAATCTTTCTTTTTCCGAAATCTTTACAGTCCTTCGCTTTTCCGATAAAATTTTTTCTTCGGCTTCTTCCATCAGTTCCTTAACTGCATGAAAAATGCTCCTCATAAACAAAGAAAATTCCTCTTCCTCCGGATCCCACATATATTTTCCGCGAGCTACCTGATAATAAAGTTTTTCCCCATCTGTCTCCATACTGTAATAAAGATAAACATTCCTTGCACAGAAAGCTTTCTTATTAAGTTCCCCTGACCATTTCCATTTTTTTCTATTTCCTTCAAAAAATCCAACATTCCCTGCACGGGCAGCACTTTTTAAGATCTGATAAGCCTCATTGATCTCCTGAGCTTTTCTAATATGCTCCGGGTTCTCTGAACCGAGAACATCCGGATGAAAACGGCCCATCAGCCGGCGGTATTTTCTTTTTATTTCATCGATATCGGCATATTCTGAAATATCCAGAAACTTCCGTGCCTGTTCTGCATCCAATAATTCTCACCGAAATCCTTTCCACATTACCTCAGCCGGTACGCATTTCACCATGCTTCTGCTTCTATATTCAAAAATTGTATGTCCTTATCTCGCAGTTTTTCACCCCAAAGGCCGCATATTCTTCATTTGTCATCTCATAGAAATAAGAATTCACTACTCTTGCGATTCCGTTGTGCGCTACAAGAATATACGTCCTTCTGTCCGATTCCTCTCTGATCTCGTCCAGCAGATTATAAATTCTCTGGGCCAGACGGAACATAGATTCTCCACCCTCATATCCGGATATAAACTGTCTTTTTGCCTCCTGAAATTCTCTGCCGTCCCTCGGTGTAGACTCATACTTTCCAAAATTCTGCTCAATAAGTCTGGGTTCCACTCTGGCAGGAATCCCTGTAATTTCTGAAATATGCCGCGCCGTATCCGCCGCCCGCATTAATGGAGAATAAAGAATTTCGCCTGCTTTTATTCCCTGACGCATGATTTTTTCTCCAAGCTCGATCGCCTGCTGATGTCCTTCCTCTGTAAGGGCGATATCCGTAGCGCCGCATATTTTATTCTCTACATTCCATATTGTCTGTCCATGACGAACAAAATATAAATATCCCATATTCTCTCCTCATTTTTTATTTCTGGCTATTATTTCAATCATCTTTCTGTTTCCCGTAAATTATATCACAGGCATAGCGTTAATGTACATGGGGCAACACGCTCTCCTCACGACAAACGCATGAATGTGTTCCCTAACCAAGCCTATTGATTTTTGATCTTTTTACAAATTCATAAGTTCATCCAGATATTTTTCCGGATTTGTTCCAATCGCATACCGCTTCTTTTTCATACTTAAT
>DXGV01000058.1 GCA_019113745.1 Candidatus Blautia intestinavium | reverse complement strand
TTTTGGAAAGGAAAAAGCCCGGAAAACCGCATGGTTCCGGGCTTTTTGAGCATTTTTGAATTGGTTTGTCGGGCCTGTTATCTCTTGGAGAACTGAGGCGCGCGACGGGCAGCCTTGAGGCCGTATTTCTTACGCTCTTTCATTCTCGGGTCACGGGTCAGGTATCCTGCTGCCTTCAGGACCGGTCTGTACTCAGCGTCTGCCTCCAGAAGAGCTCTTGCAACGCCGTGTCTGATAGCGCCTGCCTGTCCTGTATATCCGCCGCCTTTAACATTAACAAGGATATCAAACTTGCCGTCTGTCTCAGTAGCAACCAGCGGCTGACGAACGATCACTTTCAGAGTCTCTAAACCGAAGTAATCATCAATATCTCTTTTATTAATTGTAATTTTGCCTGTACCAGGTGTAAGGTAAACTCTTGCGATAGATTTTTTTCTTCTTCCTGTTCCGTAGTATTTTGCGCTAGCCAATGTCTCCTACCTCCTCATTAAAATGTTAAGACTTCCGGTTTCTGAGCTTCATGCTTGTGCTCCGGTCCGGCATAAACGAAAAGTTTCTTGTACATGGTTCTTCCCAGAGGTCCTTTCGGAAGCATTCCTTTTACTGCCAGCTCAATCACCTTTTCCGGTTTCTTGGCCATCATTTCTCTTAATGTAGTCTCTTTCATTCCGCCTACATATTCGGAGTGACGATAATAGATTTTCTGATCTAATTTCTTGCCGGTAACTTTTACTTTATCTGCGTTTACAACGATCACATAATCGCCTGTGTCTACATGAGGTGTAAACTGAGGTTTGTTCTTTCCTCTTAAAACGCTTGCTACACCAGATGCCAGACGGCCCAGTGTACAGCCTTCTGCATCAACTACATACCATTTTCTCTCGATTTTATCTGGATTAGCCATATAAGTCTGCATGGTCTTACCTCCTGTTATTTATCAACGATATTTTGTCCAACCGCGGCACTCCCGCGATAATGAGTGATTCCTGGTGATCAGTGCAAAATTACTGCGGAAATGTCCGAAACCGCTGATAAAAACACCTTCGCCGGGGCTTTGGCTCAGGAGTCATCGCACTATGTCACATTGAGTAATTGTACTATAGCCGATACCTCCTGTCAACATGTTTTTCCATGTTTTTGAAGTTTTTTGTTCCAAGAGAAGTGTAAAGTTTATTTCTATTTCAAGGGGGATGTAAAGTAGAAATTAGTCCTACACTCAAATTTCCACTTTGCTTAGGGCATTTTCAGTAAAAATATTAGTGGAAATTACCTCATCTCCCTGTTCGCCCTCTTTTTTCCGCAAGACTAAACTCTGCCGGAAGATCAGTATTTTCAAAGTGAACGTTGACTTTTCACTTCAGCTTTTTTGTACTTTATTTCCGACGCTGTTCGCCGGATCGTCATTCAAAAAGTTTATCAACCGCCTCCAGACCTTTTGTCAGTATTTACACCGTTTGCCGGATCGTCATTCAAAAAGTTTATCAGCCGCTTCCAGACCTTTTGTCAGTATTTACGCTGTTTGCCGGATCGTCATTCAAAAAGTTTATCAGCCGCTTCCAGACCTTTTGTCAGTATTTACACCGTTCTCCGGATCGTCATTCAGAAAGCCTGCTTCATACCTGCTGCGATTGCCGCCATCTATTGGCGTCCTCCTCACAAAACTGCGCTCCCTCCGTTTTCCTCCTCCCGGCGGAACCGGTATCCGAAAGCAGTCTGATTCCTGCCCCGTTTCTTTGCTTCATAGAGGAGGCGGTCGGCGTTGCGGTACAGCTCGTCAATACTGTATTCCTTTTCCGCCGGTATCACGCCGATACTGTAAGTGACCGGCTGTTCAGCCGGATAAGTCTCCGCCGCAGTCTTTTTCATCTTATCCAAAATCTCTTCGATCTCCTCTTTGGAAAGAGGTTCGCAGAGCAGGGCCACGAATTCGTCTCCTCCGAGACGTCCCAGAATCCCATAGCTCTCAAATGCGGCTTTCATTCCTGCCGCCACCGCCTTTAAGACTTTATCGCCTGCAGGATGACCGTACTGATCGTTGATTCTCTTGAAATAATCCACATCCAGAATAATAAAGCAGCCGCCGATCCTGTTTTCTCCGAATTCCATCCGCCGCAGAAGCTCTTCTCCGCGCTGAAAGAACTGCTGTCTGCCATATAAGCCCGTCAGGTCGTCCAGTCTTGCTTCATAATGCAGGTACAAAGCGTTTTTCTGGCTCATGATCAGAATGACGATCACCATTGCCGCAAGAGAAATAACGCCCATCAGGAACTGGAGCTGCAGGTGCATAATATCATAGGCCATTTCTTCAGACAGCGTAAACCCGTAATTTGCCATTACCCGCCGGATCCGGTTGGTAAAATAAACCGCCACGCTGAAAGCAGCCGCTATCATCAGGATCAGAAGGATATTCATTCTCCATCTGCGGACGTTCATCTGGTCAACAGAACGGATATGGGCCATAAATTCCCGCATATAACGGGAATTTACAAACAGATAGCACAACAGAACCAGACAGTCGAGAATCACAATAAAAAGCAGATAATCCGGTTCGCTTACCTCCTGAACTGTATCCGCCGCCGTATAACCCATCTCCGGAAAGAAAAATCCCATAAACAGATAGACAAAAAACGTATGGATCGATCTGCCCGCAGTGGACACCAGCACGATCCCTGTTTTTGGAAAACGGCTTCTTTTTGCCGCCGTATATAAAAGCCCGGTTACAAGGCCGAACAACGCCCTGGCCACAACGCTCATCATAATGCTCGCCGCAGGGTTCCCGCTCATCACCGGAGAAAAAATAGCGTCTCCTGCTCCCACATAGAACGCGGAGGCTTTCCACATGGACGCCAGGCCAAAAACCATGCCTGTGATCAGGCTTTCTTTTGGCCCGAGGACGCACCCCGCGATCAGGACCGGAATATAGGAAAATGTCATGGATATCGGTTCTACATGTATATAACCGACAAAAGAAAAAGATACAAAAAATTCAAGCGCGACCAGGAAGGAGAAAATATATCCATTTCTTTCGGTTTCTTTAGATTTTTCTGCTGAAAGAACAGCCATTTTGCCACCTGCTTACCATAGCGTTAATGTACAAGGGGGCAACATTGTCCCCTTGTACATTAACGCAATATTTCCTATATATGATAATGCAGCCGGATATCACTGTCAACAAAATTCCCTTAACCTTATCCAGATTTCCCCGCCACGCGATACTATTCACAACTTCTCCCCACAAGTGCATTCATTGCCTCATCATTCAGCACAGAGGCGGTTACTTTGCCTACACAGCCCCTCCCTGCATGCGCACTTGTCGCCTCATCAATGCTCCAGTCACGCTCCTTACGGAGCTAAGACAGATTATGCGGGTGGGGTAACTGCAATCTTCTGGATCTCTTCCGATACCTTCAGAAGTGATTCCGCGCTTCTTCCCAGGATACGCACGACGGCGTCTCCGCCGGCAGTGCGGGTCGCGCCGCCCTCCAGATCCTCCCGCTCGTCCAGAAGGGCGCGCACCTGCCCCATCCAGTTTTCGGATTTTTCGATATTAAAAAACACAAGATTCAGAAGATGGGTAAACCCTTCGTACATTCCCATCCCGTTCATCTCAAACAGCGACGGCTCGTATCTGGTGTTGTCCAGATAAACAAGCGTATCTTTCTGATACACAGATACCCTATTATGATAAAACCGATAGGCGAAAGCCTCTCCTCTGGCAGCGCGCCCGCAGGAAAGGATCTCCTGGAACAGAAGGCGGGATGTAGGATCTTCCAGTCGGATATCAAGAACATTCTCAAAAGCGGAATCCCGGAAAGGAATGGTGGGAAGGGGCGCATATTTCAGATACGCTCCCGGCTCCACCACGATCTTCGTATGCCGGCGGGCCATCCCCTCTTTCATTTTATGTATTTTTTCATAGGCCTGGGAGAGATACTCCATGTTGGTATCTTTTTTTATATGAAGGTAAAATTCCTGCTCGTCCCCCTCCATGATCCCGGCGGAAGCGGAAAGCACCATTACCTGCATATAATCCGGCTGTACATAAAACGGCAGCATCACCTTAAAAGGAGCTGTAAAATATACGTCGCTTAAGATCACTTTCCCGTCTCTCAGCTCTGTCTCCAGCCTGACCTGGGATTTTTTTCCAAATTTATTCTCTGCGCTCACTCTCAACAACCTTCCAGAAGAACATTTTTCTTTATCCACTCGATTACTTTGTCTGTTCCGTCCTGGGCCCGGATATTAGTAAACAGAAACGGCCGGTCGCCTCTCATTTTCCGGGAATCCCGGTCCATGACAGAGAGGTCGGCTCCCACATAGGGAGCGAGATCAATCTTATTGATCACCAGAAGATCCGATTTTGTAATCCCCGGTCCGCCTTTTCTCGGTATCTTGTCTCCCTCGGCAACGTCGATGACAAAAATGGTGGCGTCCACCAGTTCAGGGCTGAAGGTGGCGGAAAGATTGTCTCCGCCGCTCTCAATGAAAAGAAGCTGTATATCCGGAAATTTTTCCATCATCTCATCTACCGCCTCCAGATTCATGGAGGCGTCCTCCCGGATCGCCGTGTGGGGACAGCCGCCCGTCTCCACTCCGATGATCCTTTCTCTGGGAAGAACCGAATTTCTGCTCAAAAATTCCGCGTCCTCCTTTGTATAGATATCATTTGTGATGACTCCGATACTGTATTCGGAAGCCATCTTTCTGGTAAGACATTCAATAAGGGCGGTTTTTCCGGAACCCACCGGACCCGCCACGCCGATTTTTACATATGACATTTCCTTATCCTCTTTTCCAATATATTTTTTCTCTGCCAGAATGGCCCGCCCATACTTTTATGCGCGCAGTATCCCATTCTATTTTTCCCTGTCCTCAGGACATGTAGATCCTGGAATACAGACCTTCATGCTGCATACACCGAAGATCGAAGCCCGGGCCGGAAAGCCCCAGCCAGTGGTCGGAGAGCTCCTGTACCCTTTCCGTCATTGTTTCCAGAAGTTCGTAAGTTTCCGCCAGAAGCTTCTGCCCGGCCGACTGGCTCAAAGGAATGGTCTTCACACAGTTTGTCACCATGGCGGAAGTCTGCGCGTACAGAAAATGTTCCAGACAATCCTTCCGGGAGATTCCAGCCGACTGGCAGAACACACCGTAGGCTACCGCGTGATGGGTGGTTTTCCCCTTCCGCATCTCTCTGTACCGGAAAAACACCCCGTTCCGGAAGGGAACCTCGATCCCGGAAAGGGTTTTCACAAACCGGGCTCCAAGCTTCCTGCTCGCCTCCCTTGTTTCTCTGGGGATTTTGCCCGCCTCCATAATAGTTTCCAGTTCCTCGAGAGCCTCCATATTTTCTTCCTCACTGTATTCCCAGGCAAGACGGGCCGCGAAAAAATCGTTATAAAAAAAATTATACTGAAGACGCTTCCGGATAAACTCTCCCGCGCTGTCCTCGTCTTTTACAATACCCTTCTGGATATAAGTTTCCAGACCATAGGAATGGGAATAACCTCCGATGGGAAATAAAGCGTCGTTTACCTGCAGAAGCAGGAATTTTGAAATTCCTTCTGTCATTTCCAGATCCTCCTGTTTCTCATTCGTCATGGTACTTTCCTGTTTAGCAGGACATTTCAAAGCGTAGTCAGAGTCCCTTCTGTCCGAAAAACACAGCGAACCCTTTTTCCCATACTCTGTTATACTCCTGGCGCTGCAGCACTTCCGGCTCACCAACACTTCGCACGGCATAAAACAGATCAGTGTGTATGGGAATGTACCGACGCGGAAATCCGGCGGTCAAAGTCAAGCGCCGTCTCTGCCTTCTCTACCGAAACACCGTGAAGCTTTTCCAGCATCGCCCGCATAGGCTCATTGTACGGCGTAATAAAAGTTCCCTCTTCGTTTCCCCAGAACAGCGGCGCATGGCGGTTCCCGATCTCGTAACACACCTTGGCCGTCATTTTCGGGTGGCGGGGATCAATGCGGACGATCAGGATCTCGCAGGGCGGGATCCGCACAGCATACACCGTATCTCCCTCCACGGCCAGCACATCGTCCTGACGCAGTCCCTTTGTAAGCACAGAATCGTCCAGACGTATGCCCAGCTCCACGCCGGCCGCAGATGTTTTCCTGTGCAGTTTTTTGAAAGCCTCGTCCCAGAAAATATCCACATAATCTATTTTTTTCCCTTTAAATTCCTCATCTGTCACTTTTCCCAGAATTTTTTCACAGATCATTGCGTTCTCCTTTTTGTTCTATGTATCCTGACAGCATCGGTATACAGCGGGCAACAGTCTGTGCCTCATGTGTACTGACGCTATCCTCCGCCGGTTTTCCGCAGATTTAAGTTCTACCAGTTTCCTGTCATCATCAGAAGGCCGGGGATCCATGCCGTCACAACGCCCTCGAACACCTGCAGCGCCGGGACGAATTTCCCCAGCTTCTTTCCCATGATATCCTCCACAAAGGAAGTGCCCCAGAGGATTGCCCACAGATACCAGATTCCCGCCCAGCGGATATCCGGCTGAATACCAAGAGCCGGGATGCCCGCAAAGCCCTCCAGGGTTCCGCAGATCACCGCGTTCACCGCCACAAAGGTGGAAAACCAGGCAAAGGGTATGGAACTGAGCCCGAAAATATTATTGACCGCCACAAAAAGATAAGTAAAACAGAACAGGAGTCCCGTTCCGGCGGCATAGTAATTTCCCTGTACAAGATTTACAAAATTGATAAACAGGGAAAGGCCGCCCGTAAAAATATTCATCACCGCCAGGGATCTGCCGTCCACCTTGTAAAAATTACACATGCCGTTGTTGATCAGCACGATCCCCACAAACAATAAACAAACGCCTAACATCTTGTCCTCTCCTTTATTCCTTTTTTGCGGCGGCAGATACCGCCGCTGTTTTCTCTTCTGTCTCTGTCAGGCCGGAAGCTCCGGCTTCGTCAGAACAGGTTATATAACTGAGTCAGAGGAAGCTTCTTCGCCGGCCTGGAGGTAAGCGTCTCCCCGTCCGCCTTTACCTCATACGTTTCCGGATCTACGGTGATCTCCGGCGTCCTGTCGTTGTAAACCATATCCTTTTTCCCGATATTCCGGCAGTTTTCCACAGGAACCACGTTTTTCTCCAGGCCGTATTTTTCTTTCACATGCTCTTCCATGGCGGCTTTGGATACAAAGGTCAGACAGGATGCGTATTTCGCTCTTCCATGGGCGGCAAACATGGGCTGATAAAGTACCGGCTGAGTGGTGGGAATGGAAGCGTTGGCGTCTCCCATCTTGGAGGCGATGATCATGCCCCCTTTGATGATCATATCCGGTTTTACGCCAAAGAACGCCGGATTCCACAGAACAAGATCCGCCAGTTTGCCCGGCTCCACAGACCCCACGTATCTGGAGATCCCGTGAGTGATCGCCGGATTGATGGTATATTTGGAGATATACCGCTTTACCCGGAAATTATCGTTGCCGTGTCCTCTGTCTTCCGGCAGCTCTCCCCGTTCTTCTTTCATTTTGCTTGCTGTCTGCCAGGTACGGGTGATCACTTCTCCGATACGTCCCATTGCCTGGGAGTCGGAGCTCATCATACTGAATACGCCCATGTCGTGAAGCACATCCTCAGCGGCAATAGTTTCCGGACGGATACGGGAGTCCGCAAACGCCACATCCTCCGGGATCTTTTTGTCAAGATGATGGCAGACCATCAGCATATCAAGATGCTCATCCAGTGTATTGACGGTGAATGGCATCGTGGGATTGGTGGAGGAGGGCAGGATATTCGGAGTGGAAGCCGCCTTAATGATATCAGGGGCATGTCCTCCGCCAGCGCCCTCTGTATGATAGGTGTGAATGGTCCGGCCTCCGATGGCGTGGATCGTATCTTCCACGCAGCCTCCCTCATTTAATGTATCGGTGTGGATCGCCACCTGCACATCGTACTCGTCCGCCACATTCAGGCAGTGGTCAATGACAGCCGGAGTGGAGCCCCAGTCCTCGTGGATCTTCAGACCCATAGCTCCCGCCTTTACCTGCTCAACCAGCGGCCGCTCGTCAGAGCAGTTTCCTTTTCCAAGGAAGCCCAGGTTCATAGGATATTCGTCCGCCGCCCGCAGCATCATTTCCAGATTCCAGGGTCCCGGCGTACAGGTGGTGGCGTTTGTGCCGTCCGCAGGTCCGGTTCCGCCGCCGATCATCGTCGTCACGCCGGAATACAGAGCGCAGTCGATCTGCTGGGGACAGATGAAATGAATGTGGGTGTCAATGCCGCCCGCCGTTACAATCATTCCCTCGCCGGCCAGAGCCTCTGTGGAAGCTCCCACCGTCATTCCCGGAGTTACGCCGTCCATCACACTGGGATTCCCCGCTTTTCCGATCCCTTTGATTTTTCCGTCCTTGATCCCTATATCTGCTTTGACGATCCCCGTGCTGTCCACGATCAGGGCGTTCGTGATAACAAGATCCAGGTCGCCGTCGGCGCTTGTGGTCTTTACCGACTGTCCCATGCCGTCCCGGATGGTTTTGCCGCCGCCGAATTTAATCTCGTCTCCATATGTTGTATAATCTTTTTCTACTTCGATCACCAGGTCTGTATCTGCAAGACGAACTTTATCGCCCACTGTGGGGCCGTACATCATCGCGTATTTCTCACCAGATATTTTTACACTCATATTTACCTCCTGCTGTGCTGTCTTTTTATTCCGCGAGAAAACCCTTTCTCGCCGCGTTTTCCATGGCCGCCTTTTTATCCACTTCCGAAATCTGGGAACAGGTCAGATCGTTGAATCCAAAGACCCGCTTTGTTCCGCCGATGGCGGTGAGCTGTACTTCTTTCTCCTCTCCCGGTTCAAAACGTACAGAAGTTCCGGAAGGAATATCCAGATGGAAACCATAAGCTTTTTCTCTGTCAAATTTCAGGCAGCGGTTCACTTCAAAAAAGTGGAAATGGGAACCCACCTGCACGGGACGGTCTCCCACGTTTGCCACGGAAATTGTCGCCACCGGCTTGCCCTCGTTTAATGTGATCTCTCTGTCCATTGGGATGATTTCGCCTATTTTCATTCTGCCTCCTCCTTACTGAATGGGGTTATGAACCGTTACAAGCTTCGTGCCGTCCGGGAAGGTGGCTTCCACCTGTACCTCGTGCACCATATCCGCCACACCGTCCATAACGTCTTCTTTTGTGAGCATTTTTGTACCAAGCTGCATCAGTTCCACAACTTCCTTTCCGTCTCTCGCCAGTTCCAGAAGCTCTGAACTGATATAGGCCACCGCCTCCACATAGTTCAGTTTCAGGCCGCGTCCTTTCCTCTCCTTCGCCAGATTTCCGGCCACATGGAGCATAAGTTTTTCCTGTTCCTTTGGGGTTAATCGCATAAGTGTCCTCCTTTTTTATGAAATAAAAAAACGGACAAAGACATCTTTTCGACATCTTCGTCCGTAAAAAGCAATGTAGAATTTTTTAACTTTCCCGCATTATAGCATCAGTGCGCTAAAACTGTCAATTGTAGTCTTGCACGAAAATAATATAAAAAATCCGGATAATTTCTACTTTTCTCTTAATAAGAACTTAACCGAAAAACAGATGCTCCACCAGAATCTTGATTCCCATGCACACCAGGACAATACCGCCTGCCAGTTCTGCCTTTGATTTGTATTTCGCCCCGAAACGGTTTCCGATCACAACTCCGGCGCAGGAAATGACAAAAGTTACCACGCCGATGAAGCTCACCGCTGGAACAATCTGCACTTTCAGGAAAGCGAAAGTCACTCCCACCGCAAGGGCGTCAATGCTGGTTGCCACGGCAAGGGGAATCATCGCTTTAAAAGTGAAGGAGTCGTCAAGGCTTTCCGCCTCGCCTCTGGATTCGCGGATCATATTGATACCGATGACAGAAAGAAGGATAAAGGCGATCCAGTGGTCCACCGCCTGGATCTGCGCCTGGAATCCTGTTCCAAGAAGGTAGCCGACGGCCGGCATCAGGGCCTGGAACAATCCGAAATAAATTCCCGCTGTCAGTATATGTTTTTTCTTCACCTGCGCAACGGAAAGCCCCTTACAGACAGCCACAGAAAAAGCGTCCATGGACAGTCCCACCGCCAGTATAAAAAGTTCCCATAAACTCATCTTTTCATTCCTCCGTACATTGTAAATATAGAATAAAGAAGCCAGGTTCTCTTCAGTTCCCGGACAGACGCCTGCCGGATTTTCGCGAAAAAAAGAGACTATCCGCCTGCGGCGGATAAGTCTCGTCATTTCAGATGACGCCAGGAATTTCTCCAGAATGTTGACATCATCATACCCTGCATTACAGTATACTCCGCTCCGGCGCTCTCGCCGGCAAAGTAAGCGGATCGTCTGGTACTGACTACTCCCTTATTCCGGTACAGTATACCAGAAAACCTGTCTGTTTTCAATTATCTTTTTCAGGTACCGGCTGAATTTCCACTGCGGTTTCCGGAGGCATCTGAATATCTTCCTCTTTTGTTCCTTCCGGATCCGGCTTCATTTTGTCCAGAATCGGTGTGATCTCCCTGGCTGTTTTCCTCTTTTCCAGGGGCTGGAAATCCGTATGACGCCCTACATATTTGTACGCCGGACGGATGATCTTACTTGCGTTGAGGATCTCTTCCAGCCGGTGAGCGCTCCATCCCGGAATACGGGAGATGGCGAAAATAGGCGTAAACAGCTCTTTGGGGATCCCAAGCATCGTGTATACGAATCCGCTGTAGAAATCCACATTGGCGCAGACATTCTTAAAGAGCTTTCTCTGCTCCATCACAAGGCGGCCCGCCAGACGCTCCACCAGCTCATAGAGAGCGAATTCTTTCATCAGCCCCTTTTCCTCCGCAAGCTGGCGGGCAAATTTTTTCAGGATCACTTCCCGGGGATCGGAAAGGGTATAAACGGCATGGCCCATGCCGTAGATCAGGCCGGAACGGTCGAAGGCTTCTTTGTTCAGGATACGGCGGAGATATGCCTCCACCTCTCCTTCATCCTCCCAGTTCTTCACATGGGATTTGATATCCTCAAACATATCCTGCACTTTAAGATTTGCGCCGCCGTGCCGGGGGCCTTTCAGGGAACCGATGGATGCAGCCATGGACGAATAAGTGTCCGTACCGGAAGAAGTAACCACATGAGTGGTAAAGGTGGAATTGTTTCCGCCGCCGTGCTCTGCGTGAAGGATCAGGGCGATATCCAGAACCTTTGCTTCCAGCTCTGTGTACTTCCTGTCAGGCCGCAGCATCAGAAGGATATTCTCCGCCAGTGACAGCCCCTTCTCTGGATTGCGGATGAACAATGTCTCGTCTCTTCTAAAATGACGGTAGGCATGGTAGGAGTATACCGCGATCAGCGGAAGCTTGGCGATCAGCTCGATACTCTGGCGCAGTACATTCTCCGCCGAAGTATCCTCCGGACGGGAATCATATGTATACAGGGACAGCACGCATCTCTGCATAGCGTTCATGATATTGGCATTGGAGCCTTTCATAACAACGTCCCGTACAAATCTGCCTGACAGTGTCTCGAAATGAGACAGAATATCCGTGAACATCTCCAGATCCTGCTCTGAGGGCAGCCTGCCGAAGAGAAGAAGGTATATCGTCTCTTCAAAGCCGAATTTCCTTCCCTGGAGCCCGTTCACAAGATCGTACACATTGTAGCCCTGATAGTACAGCCGCCCCTCCGCCGGAATCGCTCTTCCGTTGATCAGGTCGTAGGCCGTCACATCGGAGATCTCCGTAAGGCCGGTAAGCACTCCTTTTCCTGCGGAATCACGCAGGCCTCTCTTTACATCATATTCAATATACAGGTTGGGATCGATTCTGTGGCCATGGAGAAGCTCCTGCTGAAAAGCCTCCATACTGGCCTTCAGGCTTCCCATTTCGTCCAGGTTGACCATTTCGTTGTCAGACATCTCTATTCCTCCGTTTCTTTTCAAGTCAGTTTTCCCTTTTGTATCTCGCTGGCTATCGTGTTTTTTTCTTTTCATTGTTCCCGCTTTTCCTTAAGCCGGTATTTATTTCAGCATTTTTTCTTCCCATTCTTTTTCGCGGAAACCGGTAAGGACAAAATCCTCGCCCACCACCAGCGGCCGCTTTACAAGCATCCCGTCTGTGGCAAGGAGTCTTAACTGTTCCTCCTGTGACATTTCTTTTAATTTATCCTTCAGATTCATCTGTTTGTACAGCATACCGCTGGTGTTAAAAAATTTTTTCAGTGGCAGGCCGCTTCTCTCATACCACTCTTTCAGTTCCTCGTAGGTGGGATTTTCTTCTACAATGGCACGCTCCTCAAAAAAGATCTGATGGCTTTCCAGCCATTTCAGGGCTTTCTGGCAGGTACTGCATTTTCTATATACTAACACTTTCATATTGTCATCTCCTCACTGTTTTATCGCTTTATTATAGCAAAGTATTTTTTATTCGTCTACGCAAAATTTCTTTCTCTGTCAAAAAACACCGTTTATGTGATATACTGAAGAAAACTGCGGTTATCCTTTTGTCCATATGGCCCCTTATACACTTAAGGATATTCCGCGAAAATCACCATCAAACAGGAGGATTTATACTATGAAATGGGATTCCAGCAATCTGAAATGGACGCGGGAACCGGAGAATTATTCCATTTCCCCCGAAAAGATCGAAATCACAACGAAACCGCACACAGACCTGTGGCAGAGAACCTACTACCATTTCCGCAACGACAACGCGCCGGTTCTCCAGATGGAAACAGACGAGAAATATTTTTCTTTTACCGTAAAGACAGAATTTACGGACAGCCATCACCGTTTCGACCAGTGCGGCGTTGTCCTCTACCTGGACAGCGAAAACTGGCTGAAAGGCTCCATTGAATACGAAACAGACGAATTTCAGCATCTGGGAAGTGTTGTGACAAACAACGGCTATTCCGACTGGGCGACTACCAGCATCGACGCTTCCGTAAAATCCATGTGGTACCGCCTGAGCCGCAGAGAAGACGACTTCTGCATCGAGTGTTCTTATGACGGAGAAAACTACCAGCAGATGCGTATCTGCCACATGTGGAAAGGCGGCGGCGCCGTTCAGTTCGGAATCTATGCCTGCAGCCCGGAGGATTCTTCCTTTAAGGCGGTCTTTACAGATATGAAGCTTTCTGAGTGTATGTGGAAAGCTCACGACGGACAGGCGCCGGATCAGGAGTAGGACGCTTTATCAGAATGCGGCGGCTATCGGTTAATACCTTTTTCATCTCCGAAGTACAGGAAGGAGACGGTCCAACAGAATATGGGCTTCATCAGGACCAAAAAGATTCTGCCGACTCGTCTCCTTCTTTTCACAACCTGCGCAAAAATACAGGTTCTCTCGTTTTCACTGAAAAAATCTCTTTAAAAAATGTCTATTCCTGCATTTTGCCGTTCTAAATCCTGTTCTTCCGGCGGAAAATTGTTTTCTTCATCATAATCACCAATATTATACAGAAACTTTGTACAAAATGTAAAATCTGCACCTGGAGAAACCATGCTATAATAACCACAGATTTTACTTTAGGCACGAACGAGCACAGGCGTACAAAAGATACACCAAAACTATCATAGGGCTTACAGAATCTCTGTTTTCTTGCTCTCACATTCTGGGGATATTCCTCCCCTACAAATGATAAAGTAAAATCTGAAAAGGGATATTGCAGAGCGCATTCCGGTAAATGTATTCTGCAATGTCCCCTTTTCTTTTCGGACTTCTTTTAGTATTAAACGATTAAACATACGCGGCGCTAATGTACAGGGAACAGCACGCCATACGAAAACAGAGCTCCCGAAGGAGCTCTGCCTGTCATATAGTTTTTGAATTAGTACAGTTCAGCGTACTCTTCAATGTTCTCAGGTGTGAACTGAAGCGGCTCGCCAAGAACGATTTCTGTACCGCCGTCGTCAGCTTCTGTAATGGTGTACTCGCCAAGGTCGCCTGCTGTGAAGGTTTCGTCCAGAGCGCCTGTGATGTCACCGCTTACAAGTGCCATAGTTGTGTATGCGCTGAGTTTTCCAAGGCCCTGCATATCCCACAGATAGAAGTACGGGCAGGAATGAGCGTCGTCGTCGCCTGTGTACTCAAGCATTTCAGACGGAAGTCCAAGACCTGTCAGTTTGCAGGTGGATTCGTTGTCCTGAAGGTATTTAGCTGCTGCAGCGATACCAACGGTTGTAGGAGCGCAGATAACTTTCAGATCCGGATAGTTCTGGATCAGAGCTGCTGTCTGGTCTGTAGATTTCTGCGGCTCGTCATCGCCGTAAGCAACCTCTACCAGTTCCAGTTTGCTGTATTTCTCATCGCTTTCCATAATGGATTTCATAGCGTCGATCCATGCGTTCTGGTTAGCTGCCTGAGATGTAGCGGAAAGAATAGCGAACTGGCCTTCGCCGCCGGAGATATCAAGTACAGCGTCCATAAGAGCCTGACCTACAGCCTGTGTACCAGCCTGGTTTACAAATACCTGACGGCTGTCTTTGTTCGGAGCGGAGTCGAAAGAAGATACCTTGATTCCAGCGTCCATAGCCTCTTCCAGTTTTGCCTGAAGAGCGTTTACATCGTTTGCTGCGATGCAGATCGCGTCAAAGTCCTGAGAGATCAGGTTGTCAAGAACCTTGATCTGAGCGTCTGCAGTTGCGGTTTCCGGATATACAACCTCTACCTCTCCGCCTTCGGCTTCAACAGTCTCCTGGAAAGAAGCTGCTGCGATCTCGAAGAAAGCGTTTCCTGCTGATTTTCCAACCAGGGCGATCTTCTGTCCGTCGCCTACGCCTGCTGCGAATACAGGGCTTGCAGCGCCAAGAATCATGGTTCCACAAAGAAGTGCGCTAATAATTTTTTTGTTCATTTTTTTTCCTCCCTTGGATAATATAGTTTTTATTTGCAACTGCGCCTCTTTTTCAGAAGCGCAGCTACCTGCTTCTTCCATTTCAGATATTTCTCTGTCCGCGCAGAAGCTTTCTGCGCAGGAAACACCGGAAAATTATTTGCTCTTTACCTGTACGGCTCTCTTTACCTGTCCTACGATGTTCGGCAGGGCAACCGCCGCAACAAGCAGAACGCCGATGATAAGAAGGATTACCTGAGCGTTTACGTTCTTCTGTCCAAGACCAACACGCAGACATACGATGATGAACGCGGAGATCACGCCGCCGGCAAGATTTCCTTTACCGCCTGTAGAAGAAATGCCGCCGAATACTGCCATAGCGATAGCGTCCATTTCAAATCCGTTTCCTGTTGTGGTATTCGCACCATAGGAGGAGGACACCAGGAACAGGGCGCACAGTCCGGAAATAGTTCCCATCACTGTGTAAATGATCATACGGATCTTCTGTACATGAATACCGGAATAGTATGCAGTAAGACGGTTTGTACCGATAGCGTATACTCTTCTTCCGAAAGTGCTCTTTCCAAGAATAACGGCAAAGATCACTGCAAGGATCAGCACCAGGAAAAGAATGTAGGGAACCTGTCCCACTTTTCCGCCGATCAGACGGAAACCGTCCGTATTTGTAACGGAAATACTTCCTCCGTCTCCCAGAACGATCTCGGCAATACCACGGAAGATGATCTGTGTTGCCAGAGTTACGATCATAGGAGGAAGCTCCTGAAATCTCGTAAGGATGAATCCGTTGATGGCTCCGCATATGGTTCCTACGATCAGCGCAGTCAGTACGACTACGATAAACGGCGCGTTGGAATTGCAGACAATACAGCACATGGTAGCGGAAAGGCAGACGATAGAGCCTACAGAGATATCAATCTCGCCCAGCACCAGGATATATGCCATTGTCAGCATCAGGAATACCTCTGCCAGATAAACCGGCATCTGACGGAGCAGACTGTTCAGGTTATAAAACTCTGAGAATATTGCGCAGAAAATATTTACGGCAATAAAGATCAGAACCAGAATTCCTTCCCAGGAGAAGATCATCCGCTTTACCGAACTTTCTGGCACATTGTTAATACTTCTTCCAGATTTTCCAGCCATGATTACATCTCCCTTCCTTTCAGTGCGTTTCTGTCAGCAGCACGCTGCAGAACAATGTTAATGATAACAACTGCAAGAATGATCAGGCCCTTGATCGTATTCAGCCAGAGCTGGTTGAAGAACGGGATCAGCGGAAGCGCTCTCGCGATAGTCGCAAGGATCAGAGAACCAAGAAGGGCCCCCAGAACAGTTCCCCGTCCGCCGTTCATGCTGACGCCGCCGATTACACAGGCTGCGATAACATCCATCTCTCCGCCGTACTGCATGTCAGGCATGGCCGATGCATAAACGGAAACCTGAAGGGCTCCGCCCAGACCGGAAAGAAGACCCATGATCGTATAAACAAGAAGTTTCGTATTTTTTACGTTAATACCGGAAACTTCAGCCGCCTCCGCGTTGCTTCCTACCGCGTAGATCTTACGTCCGGTCCTGGTCCATTTCATAAACCAGAAGAAGAAAGCGTAGCAGACAATGATCACCCAAATCACACAGTTGATTCCTAAAAACTTGCTGGTAGCAAAATTCTTGAAGCTTCCCAGAGCTGCCGCGCTGGCCCACTCGCCGCCGTTGGAAACAAGATAACCCATTGCACGATAAATATACATAAAGCCCATGGTAGCGATGATCGGCGGCACGTCTGCTCTTGAGATCACCAGACCTACTACAAATCCGCAGACAATACCAATGGCAATGGCGATAACAAACGCCAGAACCGGGTTCGCGATCACATCGTATTTCAGCATCATTCCGATAGACATACCGGATAAAGCCAGCGTAGACATAATGGAAATATCAATTCCGCCTACCAGCATGACGCAGAGCATACCAAGCGCCATGACCATCATTACCGCATTGTTTTTCAGCATATCCATCAGTGACTTTGGCGTCAGGAATGATGGGCTGATCGCTGTAACGATCACAAAAAGCACGATCAGGACAATCGCAAGCAGGGCTTCACGAGAGCCTGTAATTCTTTTCATAAGTGATTTCTGTTTCATTTTTCAGCCCCCTTTCCGGTTCCTTTCTCCATGGCAAGCTCAAGGATTCTTTCCTGAGTAGCCTCGTCACGGTTCAGCTCGCCGGTCTTTCTTCCATTGCACATAACAACGATACGGTCTGACATGCCCAGGATCTCAGGCATCTCCGAAGAGATCAGGATGATGGCGTATCCTCTCTTTGCCAGATCTCCCATGATCGCGTAGATCTCCGCTTTGGCACCTACGTCCACGCCCTTGGTGGGCTCGTCCATGATAACGACCTTCATCTCCTGGCTGAGTGCCTTGGCAACTACAACTTTCTGCTGGTTGCCGCCGGAAAGAGAACTTGCCGGCTGGAAGATATCCACTGCCTTGGTGTCTACCTCCTCCAGAAGCTTTTTCGCCAGATCTCTCTCTGTCTTCTCATCATTGATCCCATGCTTCGCGTATTTGCTGATGGTAGGAAGCGTTACGTTTCTTCCAAGTCCCCAGCTCATGATCAGACCCTCTTTCTGACGGTCTTCCGGAAGCAGGATGATTCCTTTTTCCATTGCGTCGGAGGGGCGTTTAATATGTATTTCTTTTCCTTCCAGATATACCTTTCCGGAATCCGGATGAGTGATGCCGCAGATCGCCTCCACAGTCTCTGTACGTCCGGCGCCTACCAGACCGGTAAGACCTACGATCTCTCCGGCTCTTACGCTGAAGGACACATCCTTGAAGAAACCGGTTCTGGACAGATTCTCCACTCTCAGCATTTCCTGGCCCAGTTTTACCTCCGGCTTCGGGAACAGGTCGTTGATCTCACGTCCGACCATTGCTTTGATCAGGTCCGCATTGGTGATCCCGTTTACGTCATAAGTTCCGATGTACTGGGAATCACGGAATACGGTCACGCGGGAAGCCAGACGGTACATATCCTCAAAACGGTGGGAAATGAAGATAATGGATACGCCTTCTTCCTTTAATTTATCGACAAGTGTATAGAGCTTCTCGGATTCAGATTTCGTCAGTGCCGCCGTAGGCTCATCCAGGATGATGATCTTGGCGTTGGTGGACATTGCCTTGGCAATCTCTACCATCTGCTGCTGAGCCACGCTCAGCGTACCCATCTCATCTGTGGCGTCGAAGTCTGCGTCAAGCTGCTGCAGGAGCTTGTTTGCCTCTGCGTTCATAGCCTTCCACTGGATCATTTTGTTTTTGATGATCTCGTGGCCCATGAAAATGTTTTCCGCCACGGTCAGATGCGGATATGAAGTGGGATGCTGATAAACGGCTGCGATACCTGCCGCCTGGGCATCCTTCGGTCCTTTAAAGTCCACTTTCTTTCCGTTTAAGAACATTTCGCCTTCTTCCGCCTTATGTACACCGGTAATAACTTTGATGAAGGTAGATTTACCGGCGCCGTTTTCGCCCATAAGCGCATGAACTTCACCGGGTTTCAACTGGAACTGCACGTTGTTCAGCGCCTTAACGCCCGGGAAAATCTTCGTAATGCCTTTTAACTCAAGAACATATTCAGACACGGCTCTTTCTCCTCCCTTTTTATGATCTCTTTTTAATTCGATTCCATTTTAGCATTAGTGATTTTTTAAAAAAATGGGAATATTTTTGGAATCGGGGTAAAATATTTTTCAGTTATTTGCACAAAACTATGGTGAACATTGACACCAGAAATGGCATTTGTTATAGTAAATATATTGGAAATTGAAGGGATTTTGATAAATGCGTTTTATAGATAAAGTTAAAAGGAAACTGCGCAGCGGAGCGTGGTATCCTTTTTATAATAGCTTTTATGAAAGAACCAGACTGGATCCGGAGATGATCCTTCTGGAGTCCAGAAGCGGAAAGGCCCTGGAAAGCAATATCCTGGCAATACTCAAGGAGCTTCAGAAAGACTCCTACCGGAATTTTTCCCTGGTTCTGTCCGTACACCGGGACGCTTCAAAAGAGATCGGCGAAAAGCTCCGGCAGAATTCTCTGAAAGTATCACGGATTGTCCGTACCGGTTCCCTATCCTATTACCGCGCCTTAAGTCAGGCAGGTTATCTGGTAAACGACACCACTTTTCCGGGACGCTTCATAAAAAAAGAAGGGCAGATCTATCTGAACACCTGGCATGGAACGCCCCTGAAGAAAATGGGCCGGGACAACCGCCCGGAAGCTGTCAGCATGGGGAACGTCCTGCGGAATCTTCTGGATTCTGATTATCTTATATTTCCCAATTCTTTTATGGAAGAAAAAATGTCCGGCGCTTATATGCTCCCCAGTCTTTACCGGGGCACCGTACTCCGGGAGGGATATCCCAGAAACGATATATTCCGCGGCTCTCCTGATGAAAGCCTTCTTGAAAAAGCAGGACTGAAAGGCAAACGGCTGATCACTTATCTTCCTACCTTCCGGGGCCTGATCGGAAATGTGGACCGTCAGGATTACATGGATACGCTGTCCGGTCATCTCCGGCTCTGGGACAGCGAGCTCCGCGACGGAGAGGTCCTTCTGGTGAAGCTTCACCCGTTTCTCCACGGAAGCGAGACTTTTGAAGGATACCGCCATATCCGTTCCTTTCCCGCCCAGTGGGACACTTATGAAGGGCTCAGTCTGTGCGATACTCTGATCACGGATTATTCCAGCGTATTTTACGACTTTGCCAATGCAGGCAAAAAAATCATCCTGTTTGCCTACGACCGGAAGGAGTATGAAAGCGGCCGGGGAATGTATGAGGATATCGGATCGTATCCTTTCCTGTACACAGAAGATCCCCGTCAGGTGATCCCTTTCGTTCACAGAGAGGGCGGCGTTCCTGACGAAGAGTTTCTTAAGCGCTACGCCACCTACGAGGACGGACACGGCACTGAAAAAATATGCCGTCATGTATTTCTTGGCGAAAACTGCTGCCGGACAAAAAGATACACCGGAAACGGAAAGCAGAACGTTCTTATTTACGGCGGCGATCTGGCCCAGAACGGTATTACCACTGCTCTGTGTTCTCTTCTGACGGAAATGGATCTTTCAAAATATAATTATTTTCTCTCTTTCCGTACTCTGTATACAAAGGAACATCAGGAAATTCTGGATAAAATCCCTCCGGAAATGGGAATCTATCCTCTGGGAAGCGAGATGAACATGGATCTCCTCACAGCAGCAGCCCTGATGAACTTCATGAAAGGATCCGGATCAGAGGCTGTCCGGCGCCGTATTCACCGGGCTTACCAAAGGGAATGGAAAAAGCATTTCGGCGGAACAGAATTTTCTCTTGTGATCCATTACAACGGATATGAAGCCTATATTACTTCTCTGTTTGAAGAAGCTCCATGTCCGAAGATCATCTGGGTCCACAACGATATGGTCCGGGAGATCAGGACCCGGGGGAACCAGAATCCGTATCTCCTCCGGGAAGCTTACCGTACTTACGACCGCATCGTGTCTGTCAGCAGGGATATCGTCCCGTCTGTTGCAGAAATAAGCGGCGAAGGATCCGGCCGCGTTTCTGTGATCGGCAACTGTCACGACTATAAAAGCGTTCTCCGGCGGGCTGAGGAAGAACTCTCTTTTGATGAAAATACATTATCGGATCATTCTCTTGAGGAGCTGCGCGCTGTTCTTGACAGCAGCGACACGAAATTTATCAGCATCGGACGTTTTTCTCCGGAAAAAGGCCATATGCGGCTGATAGACGCTTTTGATAAATACTGGAAATCTCACCGCGGAACATGGCTGATCATCATCGGCGGCAGCGGAGAGCTTTATGAGGATACGGTCAGACATGCCCGTTCCTGTTCCGCCTCGGATCATATCATATTGATCCGTTCCATGAGCAATCCAATGCCTGTTCTGAAAAAATGCAGTCTTTTCCTGCTTTCGTCCTGCTACGAGGGCCAGGGACTGGTCATGCTGGAAGCTGACACCCTGGGAGTGCCTGTTATGGCCTGCGATGTCAGCGGTCCCCACGGTTTTCTCTCAGAGCATGGGGGAGTCCTTCTGAAAAACTCTGCCGAAGGGCTTCTTGAGGGAATGGAACTTTTTGCCCGGGGAAAAGCGGCTGCGCTCTCCGTGGATTACGAAAGGGCCAACGCAGAGTCCGCCGCCATGACGGAGGAACTGATCCGCCAGACTATATCATCCATATAACAGCATGAAAGGAGCTTATCATGACTTATCCTCTGGTATCTGTCATTATGCCGGTATACAATGGAGCGGATTTTATCCGCCAGGCCGTAGATTCTGTGTTCTGCCAGGAAGTCCCTCTGGAGCTTCTCGTCATTGACGACTGCTCTACAGACCGTACCGGGGAGGTTCTTGCTCCCTACGAAAACAAAGAAAATTTTCACTATATCAGAAATCCATATAATAAAGGGGCAGCCGCTTCCCGCAATCTGGGCGTTCAGAAAGCGTCCGGAAAATATATCGCTTTTCTTGACGCGGACGACTGGTGGGAAGCCGGAAAGCTGACAGAACAGCTTGAGGTCATGGAGCGCACCCGGCGGGTGCTCTGCTCCACTGGGCGGGAACTTATGAATCCGGACGGAACCTCCACCGGGAAATATATTCCTGTAGGCAGCACTGTTTCCTACAGAGATCTGCTGAAACACAACAGCATTAACTGTTCTTCTGTGCTGCTTAAAAGAGAAGCCGCACTTGCATATCCCATGGAGCATGACGACAGCCACGAAGACTATCTTACCTGGCTGAAGATCCTGAAGGAATACGGTCCCGCGGCAGGGATCAACAAGCCCTATCTGAAATACCGCTTGAGCCAGGGCGGAAAATCCAGGAATAAACGGAAGTCCGCAGCCATGACTTACCGCGTTTACCGGTATATGGGATATTCCCCCATAACAAGCGCTGTTTTTTTCATTTCCTATGCTCTGCATGGAATATGGAAATACCGCTGAAGCTCTGAAAGGAGAAAGGAAAAACCGTAATGGGAAAAGCAAAGACTCTGATCGCCGGAGAAATCCTCTCCCATCTGGGAGGAAGCCGTCCGGATCCCTATGTATGGGTGTTCTCCTCCACGGACAACAGCCATTATAATTATAATTCACAGTATCTTTTTGAATATGTAAAGGAGCATGTTCCTGAAGTCACTCCGCTCTTTGTAATAAACGACGATCAGCTCCGTCAAAGACTGTCTGAGAAATTCGGAGCTCAGTATTTTTTTGAAACAAGATCAAGCTCAGGTATCCGCAGGGCGCTTTCCGCAGGCGTGTGGTTTACTTCGGCAGGTCTCCCTGTCTATGGTACCGGTCTTTCCAGAAACAGGATGATCGTCAATCTGTGGCATGGCGTACCGCTGAAAAAAATCGCCCTTTTGGACCCCAATCTGAAGAAGTCCTCCCGGCTGTATTTCCGGAAAATTTTTTCAGAAAATTACACCTGCATATTAACTACCTCCCGGTCCCTTGTTCCTCTTATGGCCGAGAGTTTCCATGTTCCGGAAAGCCGGATAAAAGTCTGGGGACAGCCCAGAAACGATAACATTTTCCGCAGAAAGAACAGAAAAAAGCTTCTTGATAAAATATACCCGGATCTGCCGGAATACAGCCGCGTTATTCTTTACGCGCCTACCTTCCGCGATCAGGGAAGCGTACGTCTTTTTCCTTTTCCGGATTTTGACCAGAAACTTCTGGAAAAGTATCTGGAAGAAAAGAATATGCTTCTTTTTATCAGGACGCATATTGCGGAGCGGGCTTCCGCCCGTCCTTTCCTCGGCAGCCGCATACGCTTTCTCGGAGAAGATGAGGCCGGAGATGTTACAGGTATCCTTGATATCTTCGACTGCCTGATCACAGATTACTCCAGTATCTATATCGATTATCTGCTCACCGGAAATCCCATCATTTTTCTTCCCTATGACAAGGAAGAGTATCTTGCGGGAAGAGGAATGAATTTTGATTACGATGAAGTGACTCCCGGTCCCAGACCTGGAACCATGAAGGAATTTCTGGATTGTCTGATCCCGGAAAACGACTGCTGGAAAGCGGACCGGGACAGGGTAAACCGTCTGTTTAACGAGGTCCAAAAACCCTGTGCCGGAGAAATCTGCCGTCATATACTGAAAAAAATCCGGGAGCGCTGACACCCGGGATCATAAAGAACAAGTTCACTGTATTTAGTAAAAGGAGGCCGTTATGAAACTGTTGATTGTAGACGACGAAGAGCTTACACGTACCGGTGTGATCTCCTCTCTTGACTGGAAATCTCTTGGGATTGACGAGGTTCTTCAGGCTGACGACGGCGTCCACGGGCTGGAAGCAGCCCGTATCCACAGACCGGAGATTATCCTGTGCGACGTCCGTATGCCCCGTATGGACGGCATCACTATGCTGGAACGTCTGGAAAAAATCCTGCCGGACTCTGTGCCGATTTTCATGAGCGGGTACTCAGACAAAGAATATCTGAAAGCGGCTATCAAGCTGAAAGCCGTAAACTATATAGAAAAACCTCTTGTTCCCTCAGAGATCCGCGACGCCGTTCTGGAGGCCAGAAACCTTTATATGCAGAAGCTTCATTCCCACCGGGGCGAAACCATGAAATCTATGGAAACAGCCTCCCAGCTTGCCCTCCTTCTGACTGTTCCTTATAATCCGGACAGCAGTTCTCTGGACACGCTGGTTTCGGAGCTGAAGCTGACTATGAATTCATCCACTTATTTTACTTCTGTGATCGTCAAAATGGATGATTTCATTCATCCGGAGACGCCCTCTTTCCCGGAATTTTTTGATGATTTCCGGCATTTTGTCTCCCATCTTCACATGGACTGTATCTACACAGAAAAGAAACGGCAGTACCTGGTGTATTTTCTCTTTGGACAGACCGCTCCTTCCGCGCATACCATCGGGTCTGTAGGAGATTTTCTTTGTTCCCGCTTTGCGCCTTTTATAAAGTTTTCCATAGCCGCCGGAGATACTGTCTGCGGAATCTCCCGGGCGTACCAGTCCTACGCTTCCGCTGTGATCCTGCTCCAGAGCAGTTTCTTTTTCCCGGCGGATACAATGCTCACCTCCGAAGCGATGGAAAAAACAGCTTCCGGCGCCGCGCTCTCCATGCCGTCTCCTGAGGATTCTTTTTCAGAGGCGCTTTCTTCCGGAAATGAAGATGAAGCCAGATCCATTCTGGATCATCTGGCATCTATTTTCCTGAACAGCCGCCGCTTTCTGCAGAATCCGGTCAAGGATCTGTACTACCGGCTTTTTCTCTGTCTGGAAAGCGCCAGAAACCAGCAGCAGATTCCAGGTTCAAAAAATCCGGAGAGCATTGCGGAAACCATTGCCCGGTGTTTTACGTTTTCCGAGCTGCATGATACTCTTGCGGAAAAGACAGAGGCGTTCTTCCGGGACGCGGCAAATAATTCTCAGGAAAATCCCACGATTTTTCTGATCAAAAAATATATCGGCCAGAATTATATGAATGAAACTCTGTCCGTTAAGGATATCAGCGCCCATGTGTTTCTTTCCGCCTCCTATGTCTGCACCTTTTTTAAGAACGAGACAGGCCAGACGCTGAATCAGTATATAACGGAATATCGTATGGAAAAAGCAAAACAGCTTCTCCAGGATTCCCGCTACAAGATTTCCGACATCTCTTCCAGAGTCGGTTACAGCGACGGAAATTATTTCGGAAAAAGCTTCAAAAAATACAGCGGCCTTTCGCCTTCAGAATACAGGGAGAAAAATTTACAATGAGAAGTATTTTTCAGAAAATACGCCATTCCTACGGTGATATGAGCCTTCAATCAAAGTTTACCATCGTCCTGGTAATTGCCGTCACCATTCCTGTGCTTACGGTAGGGATCTTTTTTTACAGCAGGCTCTATGATATGGTGATCGCCGACACGATCCGCCGGGAGCAGGATGCTTCCGCCAAAACAGCTCCCCTTATCGAAGAGGAAGTACAGCAGATCCTGGACGCATATACGGAAATCACGGATCTTCCTTTTTTTCAGAAGATCTTTCATCAGCCGGTCAACTCTCCGTCCTCCCTGCTTCTTAACAATACGGAGACCTACGAATTTCATAATGCGGTGCAGTCTCTCATAGACGGGCGGCAGATCACCGGACTTCAGATTTATATGGATTTTCCTATGGATTCTGTCCAGCTTTTTGAAGATGAGCTTACCTGCGGCTATTTTTCTCCCATGAGCAAAGCCAAAGGAACATACTGGTATGGGATCTTCCAGGGTACCGGCAGATCCGAGCTTTTCTGTCCGTCCTTTTATCTTGGCGACCGTGAACAAAGAACCTACGGCGATATGGCCTACATCACTTCCACAACCTTTTATTATCAGCAGAATTCCTATCAGGCATATATTGCCGTTTATTTTTCTTCGGATCACATTGCCGAGATCCTGAAGGACAATCTGACCCAGGAGGGCAGTGTTTCCTATATTACAAATGAAAGGAACTCCATGGTAGCTTCCTCAGACGACGCCCTTGCCGGAATCTACTGGCTGGATTATGACACGATCCGCGATTCCTTTATGTCTTCCAACAATTTTATGGAACGCGAGATCCTGAACAAAACAGTTTACGCGGGATTTTACAGCATCCAGCAGCCCGGATGGTTTATGGTCACCGTTCTTCCGGCGGAACCTCTGATCGCCAGAAGCAATATCCTGATGCTGGAATATATCCTGATGTATCTCGGCGTGCTGGCTCTGGCGTCTGTTGTCGCCCATTTTCTGTCCCATTCCATCACGAACCGTATCTCCTCTGTCATCCATCAGATGAGCAAAGTCAGAGAAGGCACTCTGGTGCCTATGGACAGTCCCGAGTATCACGACGAGGTAGGCGATCTGATCGACACTTATAACTATATGACGCGGAAAATGACGGCTCTTCTGGAAGAACAGCTTAAAGCGGCGGAGGAACTCCGCATTGCCGAGTTCAATTCCCTTCAGGCACAGATCAATCCTCATTTTCTTTACAACACTATGGACATGATCAACTGGCTTGCTCTCCAGGGAAGAAATTCAGAGGTTTCCGCCGCTGTACAGAATCTTTCCAAATTTTATAAACTGACGCTGAGCCGGAAGGAAAGCATCACGACCATCGGCAGGGAAGAGGAGCATGTATCCATCTATGTAGAACTTCAGAACATGCGGTTTCATGACAGGATCACCTTTGTATCCGATATTCCGGATGAACTGACAGAATACCAGATTCCCAAGCTGACGCTTCAGCCTGTGATCGAAAATGCCATTCTCCACGGGATCCTGGAAAAGGACAGCAAATCCGGCACCATTGTACTGACGGGATGGCTGGAAAATAACGACATTGTTCTTCTGATCTCTGACGACGGGGTTGGAATTCCTCCCGAAAAGCTGCCGTCTATTATTTCCGGTTCCGGCAGCAGCAGTTCAGGCGGAACAAATATCGCCGTTTATAATACCCACCGGAGGCTGGAGATCCTCTATGGCCAGGGTTACGGTCTGACCTACTCCAGCCAGCCCGGTCAGGGAACAGAAGTCCAGATAAGGATTCCGGCGCAGAAAAAATACCGCAGCCCATATGTCACCAGACCTTCCTACGACAGTCAGGTATTTCTTCCTCTCAGCACAGTATCGGCCTCTGCCTCCGCCCAGGGCCGGGACATTGTAGCTCCGGAAAAGCTACTTCAGTACAGCCAGCGGCTTACCCACAATCTGTACAACCTGAAAAATCTCCATCAGGTGTTCCAGGAGCTCCCTCCGGACGAGAATTTCTTTATCCTCGCCCACCAGGTTACGGAGGACTTCCCCGGACATACCCACGGCTACTTTGAACTTAACTATCTGTGCAGCGGAGCCCTTATCAATGTTGTCGATGGAAATGAAATATATATGGCTCCCGGCGATCTCATATTCCTTAATACAAGAGCCGTACATGAGCTGCGTTTCCAGCAGAAAGATACTCTTCTGATCAATTTCTGTCTCAAGCAGGATATCTTCCGGCAGACTCTGGCGGAGTTTTATAAAGACAGAAATCTGATTTCAGACTTTTTCAGAGAAGAGAAAAACAGCGGGAAAAATTATATTTTCTTTTCTCTGGGTCATCAGATCCAGGCTCAGTCCACTCTGACCTCTCTGATCCAGGAATACGCGAACAACAATTTCCATCAGAGCTTTCAGCTTGAAGCCATGCTGCTGCTTCTGTTCACATATCTTGTCCGCGAAAAGGAATTCAGTTATTACGGCAGCGATGAGTATACCTATCATATTCTGCAGTATCTTCAGGAACGGGGGCTGAATACAGACGCGGAAAAAATCGCCGGACATTTCGGTATTACCGCTGCTCAGATGGACGAACATCTGAAAAAGTATACCGGCCGGGATTTTATGAGTTATGTATGGGATCTCCGGCTGGACCGCGCCTTAAAACTTCTGTCCAATCCTGACCTGAATATTTATCAGGTAGCCGAAAGCTGCGGCTTCCAAAACGTTGATGAATTCTCCGGGCTGTTCCAGAAGAAGTTCCATGTAACTCCAACGGAATACCGGAAGCAGTTTTTGTAGAAGAAAAAATATTCCCCTCCCGGGCGGGAGGGGCAAAGGAGCATAATATGAATACAGAACCTCAGATCCTTCTCTATAATTTCACAGGCAGCGACCGCCACCGTATGATCCAGCGGTACCTCAGGAAATCCGGAGTTTCCATCCGCAAAGTGGAAGCGCCGGAATTCCTTCACCCTCTGGGCTATCTTTTTGAAATTCCAGGCTTCTCTCCTGATTCTCGCTTTAACTTAGGAGGAAATTTTCAGGACGAGATGATGGTGATGAGGGGCTTTTCTGAAGAACAGACGGACCGCTTTCTTGCTTTCTTCCGGGAACAGAATCTGGAGCCCGTCCGCCTGAAAGCTGTCCTCACTCCTATCACCGAACACTGGGATTCCCTGAAGCTTTATCATGAATTATGCCGGGAGTACAAAGCGATGCGCTGACTCCCGGCACGATCCAGATTGTTTTTTATCTATATTTGTTCATCAGATCCACGTTTGCCTTTTCATATTCGTTAAATTCCGCTTCGATCTGTGCGTCCGTCTTTCCCTGAACCGGCTGATACCAGCTCTTGGAGCTAAAATATGCGCTGTTGTCGGCATTTGTAAAAACCCTGCCGTGACGGGCGTAAATCTCATTAATAGCCAGTTGAAGCTTCTCCGCACCCAGAGCAGCCGCTTCGGAGTCGCTCAGATAGCGGGTATTGGAATCCGGAATGATGTATTCCGAGGAGGCCGTCCCCGCTGCCTGGGGCTGTTCCTGGGTGGCGGGGGTGGACTGCTGCCCAGGAAATTCCATTATATCTTCCGGCAGAGCTTCACTATAATCCTGAATGTCATACCACAGAGTATCCAGTGTTCCTCCATTCGATACCAGGGCGGCTACCTCCTCCTTTGAAGAATCGCTGCCCAGAATCAAACGGAGCATAAGATAAAGATTTTGATTCTGGTTCATAGTCATATGTTCAAAACTTATATTTGGTCTCTGAAATCCTAATGAACAGTAGTTATTAAGCATTCCCTCATATGTTCCGGCGTCTATATCATCGTAAGTCTCATCCCAAAGCATCGTAATCGGAGAGCCTTCATAAAAAATATTCTCCGTCTCAGGAATTACAGAAAGCGTATTGTTCTCAAAACGGAAACCTCTCATAAACCATGTCTGCCCTGTAGCAAACATTCCTTCTCCATAGTATTCATAAAATATTTCATATTTTCCGTTATATTTCCGCAGAAATACAGATCCTTCATAATAAATAGAACTGTCCTTCATAAAGCTCACGTCGTATAATGTATCCCCATATTTGGTTCCTAATACCTCTGTTTCTGTAAGTACATTCCAATTACCGTCGCTTTGTTTCAATATTGACAGATGAATCGTATTTTCTCCTGCAATCTGACTACTGTTTTCATACGTCACAGCCAGTATTTCCTTGTTCCCATCTTCATCCATATCCAGTTCCGCAGCATATAGAATACCTGTCTGACCTACAGAGGAAACGCCAAGATTATTACCCGAGTCCCTGCCTGCCGTCAGTGGATAGATTCTGTTTCCCATATAAGCCAGATTTTTTACAGAAGCTACAATCTCCACCGGTTCTGTCTGATTCTGTGGTGCGGAAGTCTCTTCTGTTTCAGCACTTCCCATGTCATCGCCATTAGATAAATTCGCTGCTTGATTATCTTGGATGGATGCTGCTGAGACCTGCTGAATTCTGCATAAATCTTGTGAAACTGCCGCCTCCGGGAAAAATCCTGTTATTAAAACTGCCGCTGAAATTATAGACATTGCTGCGCACCATTGCTTTTTCATACGCTTCTACATCCTTTCTATCCAATTATTTCATATCATATATATAATGTCCGCTTTAATCTCTGTATCCATTTTATCTTTCATAGGAGTGATATCAGCTATTTAGTCTGGATATAATCATGCTTTATTCTTCTGAAATATTCTGATTTTCAATAAACCCATATTTCAGGACCTCAATTTTCCGTATCACCTCCCGTATTTATTAAACAATCAATCGTTTCATATATTTCCCTTCCTCCCAATGTATTATCTGATAAAATATGTATACATTTATAATACACGGAAACGTTAAAGGTGAAAAGCCTCTCTGACAACTTTTCACCTTCATTTTTCACTATTACATACTACTTTTATAATTAATCCATTCTTTCATATATGTATGTAGAATCCTCATCTGTAAAGGTCATTGTATTGCCGTCAAACTCTACAGAGAATGTAAAATGCCTTGCATAATCATTCAGTGATCCTGTTTCATCAAACATAGCCAACTCAATTTTTTTTGAAGATTCGTGATAATTATATTCGCCACTTCTTGATGTTCCATCATCATATGTATATTCCAGACTTCCTATCGTGCCGTCTTTTTCATTTGGTTCATAAAATTCTATTTCGTCTCCAAGAAACATATATCCGTCTGGCTCTACCATTTCCCATTCGCCCACCAGTTTTTCAATATCAGATTTTTGTCCGCATCCGCTCAGCAAGACACATCCCAAACATACACAGGCACCTACACACATTCTGATAAGTTTTTCTTTTTTAAACATAACGTTTTCTCCCTTCTGATAATAATTCCGCAGATTTATGTATTAATTCGCTGTTGCCAATATCGAAAATTTGTAATTAATGTTCAAATTTCTCGTATCTGTAAACAAATATATGTTTTTCCTCATAATCATCCATATACAAAAAATCCAAAGTATTATTTCCATTATTGTCATATACAAATATCTGTACCATACTATCTGTATCCGATAAATTGTCATGTTCTATTTTTTTTATGATTCTTCCTTCTTCGTCATAGGTATATTCATTTTTTATATCCGCATCTATCTCTCCATTTTCATCATAATCCACCCTGGATATTTCGTTCCCATATGAATCATAGGTCATCTCAGATTCAGTATGTCCCATAGTCTGACCGTTCCCATCATACCAAGTCTCTTTTACCCGCGTTACATCTTCCTGTATTTCATATTCACATTTCCAATTAAGCGATAAATTTCCAGAACTATCAGTTGCTAAAGATTGTAGTACATTTCCATTTTCATCATATATATACTGAGTTTCATCTGGCTCTTCTCCAGGACTATAAGAGATCTCCTTTATTCTATTGCCGTTTTTGTCATAAAAATACTCCCATCCATCCTTTTCACCGTCTTCGTAGCTTAACCATGTTTCTCTGACCATATTCCAGTCTTCATCATAAAAATAGGTCATTTCATGTGCTGATCCGTCCTGGCTTTTATAAACAATGCTGTTATTTTCTGCATTATATACATAATTTCCTGCACCTTGGTATCTCCAATTTCCTTGGTCATATGAAAAAGACATGGATTCTGTTACCATATATCCCTGATCATTTAATGGACTGAATGCTTTTACGGCTACAGTATCCTGTACGCCCAGGGCTATGGCTCCAATGACTACCAAATATTTAAAAATTTCGATTTTTCTCCTTTTTTTCATAACCTTCTCTCCTTCTTTCTAACTATTAAGATGTATTTTTTATCAGGAAATCAAATCCTCTGAACCGGCAATTACTCCTGCTGGATTTTCTCGTATTTATATACGAAAATCTGTACAGGCTTCCCGTCCGCGTCTTTTTGTGTTTCCAGGATACAGTTTCCATTATCGTCGTATACATATTCGACAGCAGAATCCTCTTTTCCACTCTCATAATAAACTGAACGAACTATCCTTCCTTCTTTATCATATTCGTATGTATACCCGTATTCCTGATTGATATCTCCGTTCATGTCATAGCTGACGCTATGCAATATATTTCCCATAAAATCATATGTATTTTCTCCATATGAATTTACTTCTCCATTTTCATCAAAATACATGATCCTGCATTTTTTACCTTTTTTGTCGGACATATATTCTGATTTCCAGGAAACTTTCTCTTTTCCGTTATTGTCCATATAGGAAGCCTGTACACAGTTTCCGTCCTCATCATATTTGTATCTGAATTCCGCTTTCTTTCCTGTTCTGTCGTTTTCTATCGCCCGTATACAATTTCCTGCATCGTCATAAATATATTTTGATTCTGCTGTTTTCCCTCCATCCGGGCTTGTTTCTGAACTATTCTCATAATTAATCCTGCGGATCAGTTTCCAGTTTTCATCGTAAAAGTAGTCTGTGCCCCTGCCGTCCGTTTTTCCGTTCTGATCATATTCTGTACCGGTAATCCGGTTTTCGTCTTCCACACATTCATATTTTATTGTCTGAACCATTCCTCCTTCCGCACTGTAAGTTATCGCCAGCTTCTCTACTCTCATATAGCCTTGTTCATTCAGTATTTCATCTGTTTTTGCAGCTCTCCCATATAGAAAGATCCCGCCTGTTATCAACACACCTAATAATATTTTACTTTTTAATTTCATCATCGTTATCTGATCTGTTCAGACGCTCCTTCAGATTCGCTTTCTTTTTTTCAAATAATTTCTTTATATTTTCCTTTTTCGGCTCCAAACCGGCTTTCACCATTTGAGTATATAAAATCCATATAATAACAGCTCCAAGAATTGCAATGATCACTACAGGTTTTACCCAGATCCAGACATAGCTTTTCTCGGAATCCCGAAAACCACATACAGAACAGATCCGTTCTTTCACCATAGGAGAGTTCCAGATACTTCCGCGCACTGTCACCCATTTTCCAAACGTATGTCCCGTCTCCGGTATGGGAGCTGTTTCCAGGATTTCGCCGCAATTTTTACAATAAACGACGCTTGTTCCCGATGAGGTACAGGTGGGCGCAACTGTTTCAACAGCTTCTCCCGGTTCATGATCCTGCTTTTCTATAGTTCTGTGATCTAATATAAGACCGCAGTTTTTACATCTCAGAACTTCTTCCCCTTCTCCGCTGCAGGTTGCTTCTATGGTAGTTTCCCACTCTTCCGATTCCTCATGATCCTTTTGCGGTATGGAACGTTTCTCGCATATCTCTCCGCAGACCGTACATCTTTTTACCTCTTCTCCGGCTTCACTGCAGGTCGCCTCTGTTTCTGTTTCCCACTCATCTCCCGGCGTATGTTCCAGAACATCTATCTTTTCTGTTTCGCATTCTTCCTTACATCTGGTACAGTATTTAACCCTGATTCCTTCCTCCGCGCAGGTTGCCTCCTGCTTTATCTCCCATTCTCCCGGCTCATGTCCTAGGGCTTCTATCTCTCTTGTATTACATTCTTGCTTACATACTGTACAGATCTGAACCTCTGTTCCTTCTTTTGTGCAGGTTGGTTCTTCTCTTACTTCCCAATCGCCAGGTTTGTGACCTGACGCTTCAATCTCACCTGTATTACATTCTTCTTTACACTCCGTACAATACTGAACTTTAATACCTTTCACTGTACAGGTGGGTTCCTGTTTTATTTCCCATTCTCCAGGCGTATGAATATGGGGCAATAAGATATCGTCAACCAGATAAAGCCATTGATGGCTTTCTTCTGTTTGGGTCACAATTTTCATCACTTTCACATCTGTTACGTCCAGGCTGACCGGTATCTGTTCTGTCTGTTTCGTTATATTTGCCTGGGAAAAGGCCAACTGGTCGTCCAGATATATCTGGATCTGCATAGATCCTTCTGAACCCTCAGAAGCATCTGTGACTATCGTGCCTTCAAAGGTAAGATATTTCTGATCCAGATTATAAACTGCATATCCCCCCTGCCATGTATCAAATCCCTGATAACCATTATGAAGATTTCCGTAGGAATCTCTCATCAGAGTATTGGCATTTGAAAATCCGTCAGAATCAATAAGAAACGTATCGTTTAAGCTGTCATATTCAGGATAAACTACATCGTCCTCCAGTTTCTCATTCCATCTATAATGTAGACATACGCCTCTGATGCCCATCCATCCCTGCGCAAATTGCTTGATGTTTTTATTTCTAATTTCCCCACACCGGTCAGATCTAACTGAAACTCCTCCATCGGTGTCTGTTTGGTTATTTCCGCTTTAGAATAAATCTGTTTTCCATCAGCAAATATCGCCAGATTAATGCCAGCACTACGCCTCGTCCGCTCTGATGTCACAAGCTTTCCGGTAAACTTCCCATACTGTCCGTTTAAATCGTAAACAGCGTATCCTCCTTCATCAACATACCCGCCGTCAAATTCAACAATATTTCCTCTATATTTATCACCATAAGAGTCAGTAAGCAAGGTATCCACAATCTCATATTCATATGAATCCATTGTATGCAGATCAGCCAACTCGACAATATTGTCCTTTTCATCTGTCAGATCAGATGAAGTCTCTTTTTGGGTATCAGATTCTCCTGAAACAGACTCTTTGTCTTGATCCCCATTCCCGTTCTGTGAAGTATCTTTCTCACAGATATATCCATGCTCCTTTATTCCGCTGATATCTCCGTCGCTCCAGGTATCGTCCCACTTTCCATCCTCTTCATAGATCTGCAGTTTCATATCGCTGCTGTCACCATTTGGTTCTCCTGAATCCCAGTTCTGATATTGAAATTCTTCCCCGTTGATCCATGTCCATATATCGCCACTGTTTTCGGCTCCCAGCCAGAAGCCTTCATTATTCTTGCCTTTTATCAATTCCTGAATAAAGGACTGCTCTTCCTGGGACGTGATTACTGCAAGATATCCGCCTTGCTCTTCACAAAGTTTTTTCGCCTCATCCCAGGTATAATCTCCCTCTACCACCAGGTATTCGTGCTCATTCCAGGTCGTGCCGGAACTTTCAACGCTGGCGGCATGGACCGTTGCCGCACCTGCACATGCCGTAAACAGAATAAATGCCGGTAAATATTTTCTTAACTTCATCTTCTGTTCTCCTTCCTTTTCTATTTGCTTTGTATCTTAGCGTGAAATAGACAGCACGTAGTTATCTTTTACAGAAATCACATATTTTCCTGTTTTCCCACCATCTACTGTTATGATTTCCTCTCCCGCTTTTAAATTTTTTAATACCTCCGAATTTGCATCATACTCGTAAATATAAAAGCCATCATACACTGTTCCACGCTCTGCGTCTGCCTCTGCAGCATCAATCTCTCCACCTAAATTGAAAAACTGTTCCATACCAGAAGAATTTTCCAAAAGTTCTTCTGAATACTCAACCTCTCGAACTCTGTCCATCCCTCCAATATAGGAAATCAGACTGCAGATATATACTCTACCTTTCTTGCTTCCGGCATCTCTTCTATTTTCTCTTTTATATTTATAATCTCCTCCTCAGAAGTACCTTCCTCAAAAAACACGGTCATTGGAACTTCGCTGGAAATAATATCATCCTTGCTTTTTTCTTCTGCATAAATAGATTGATTCATGCATACGCCTGTTAAAATCACCGCTGCAATTACTCCCGGAATAATTTTTCCTGTTCTCACCATTTATACCTCCTTCCCTTTTCTACATATATTTATACTGTGTATTGTTTATTTATCTTATCTCTCTCAATCTTTGACAGTGGCAAAAAACGTTTATTTTTATAGTATGCTGTAAATAAAACATAATAAAATCTGGATCAGGGAGCTGAAAACAGCAGTTCCCAAATAAGCTGCCAGCCATCCCTTATCTTTCCTCTTTATAATTTCCGTACAGGTTTTCTCCGTATATACCGCCAAAAGAAAGGTTGGAGTTAATATAAACAGGACGCTGCAGAATAATGAAACAGAACCAAAAATGAAATTCCATAAATTTACCTTCTGCAGCCGATAAAACCAGGTAAACACAGAATTTAACAAAAGCAGCATAGGAATCATACGGATACTGTCAACGATTCCGCACAAAGCGCCTTCATACCACTTTTTTCTACATTTTAAAGCTACGAAGACAGCTTTTAGAATAGAGACAATTATCAAAGCAAAGACGAGTATCTTAAAATTTTCATAAAACCAGGTGCCTATCTCATTGAAAATTCCCATTCCACACAGCATTAAAATAAAAAAAGCCAGACATAAAGCGCTCACATCAAAAAATATAATATACATATACGCTCCTATAGTTATTTTCTATATTTTCTGTTAATTCTTACCCAATATTTTAACGGAATATCCGTTAAAAGTCAATGTATTGTAAGTCTTTCATATAGAATATGTTTCATGAGGTATACAGAAATGAATTATATTCAAAGAATTCGTGCGTTACGGGAAGATCATGATTTGAATCAGACAAAAATCGCATCCATGCTTCATATCGCACAGACAACATATTCTGACTATGAAAAAGGAAAGGTGCGTATTCCGTTGGAATATTTGATCGAACTTGCTTACTTTTATGATGTGGATTTAAACTATATCGCAGGTATCAGTGATGTTAAGAACAGGTTCCCCAGAAAATGATCTCATATTTTATGGCCACAAAAAACCAGGAGGCTGCACGCAGCAGCCTCCTGGTTTTTTGAATATATGTGTGTAAAACAGTAGAATGGTGTCAATGACACCCCCTGAAAGATCAGGCTTTGTAAATTTTGATGCCGAAAGACTCGTGGATAGTGGTTCTTGCTTCCTCGATGGTCTTGAATTCTCCTGCTTTCAGCATCTGAGCGGTAATATTTCCAATAGCGGTAGCCTCTCCGGGACCTGCATGAACTTCCTTGCCTGTTGCTTTTGCAGTCAGTTCATTTAAGTATCCTGCATTGGAACCGCCGCCTACTACATGAATACGGCTGTAGGTTCTTCCTGTCATTTCTTCCAGCTCTTTGGCTGTCTTTGCGTAACAGTCCGCAAGGCTGGCATAAATCACTGTCGCCAGCTCTCCCAGTGTTTCCGGAACTTTCTGTCCGGTCCTGCGGCAATAATCCTTTACCTCTTCTGTCATGTTGTCAGGAGAAAGGAAGCACTCGTCATTGGCGTCCACTCTGGACGGAAAATCTTTTGCTTCCTCTGCCATTGCGCAGATCTCCGCAAAGCTGTATTTATCATTGATCTCATGACGAACAGACTGAATCATCCACAGGCCCATGATATTTTTCAGATAGCGGAAACGTCCTGCATATCCGCCTTCATTTGTCAGATTCATTTCACAGCTCTTTTTAGAGCAGTCCGGAGTCTCTCTCTCAAGACCCATTAATGACCATGTACCGGAGCTGATATAGATAAAGTCGTCGTCGTTAGCGGGAACTGCCAGTACGGCGGAGCCTGTGTCATGGGTAGCCGGAGCTACTACTTCCAGGTCAAAGCCTACTTCTTTCTGAACTTCTTCAGAAAGGTGTCCGATGCTTGTTCCCGGCATGATCAGTTTCTGGAAAATTTTTCTTGGGTATCCAAGCATATCGATCAGTTCATAATCCCAGTCTTTTGTGTACGGATTTACAAGCTGTCCTGTAGTCGCTTCCGTATATTCGCATGTTTTCTTTCCTGTAAGCAGATAGTGGAAATAATCCGGCACATGAAGAAGGGTCTCCGCCTGCTCCAGATATTCCGGATGCTGTTTCTTCACTGCCATCAACTGATAAACCGTATTGAAGATAGCTTTCTGGATACCTGTTCTCGCATACAGATCCTCCAGGGAAATGATCTTATAAACTTCTTCGTCCATTCCCTCTGTTCTGTGGTCACGGTAGCCTACTGTATTGCCCAGCACGTTTCCGTCTTTATCCAGAAGAACAAAGTCTACGCCCCAGGTATCCACACCCATGCTTACCGGGATCTTGCCGATCTCTTTGCATTTCTTTAAGCCGTTGATGATCTCTTTAAACAGACGGTCGAACTCCCAGCAAAGCTCTCCATCTTTCTTTATCATACCGTTTTCAAAACGATATACTTCCTCCAGTTCCATTTTGCCGTTTTCCATATGTCCCAGGATCAGACGTCCGCTGGATGCTCCAATATCTACCGCAAGATAATATGTAGCCATTATGAAAACCTCCTAAATATGTAAAATATTCACAGCGAAAACCATTGTGCAGTCTGCTGTGTTTTTCCTGATTCTTTTCTTAATAATCATAACATAAGTAAACTATATACATCAAGTATGAAGAATTTTATTCATGTGAAAATTATTTCCGATAATACATCCGGTACTGAACAGATTTATGTCTTATGTAATGAAAATATCCCCAGAGCTGCCTCTGGGGATATTTTCTATCTGCGGCCGCTCAGCCTTCTTCGTCTGGTTTTTGCGGCTGCCATCTCAGAAGCTGCGCTTCTTCAATGTTCCCTGTAATTCCTTATATTCAATTAGTCGTACAGGTTCGGAGCGATCTCTTCGTCTTCCATGTTTGTAGCGTCATACCAGTAACCATCTGTCGGAACGTCTTCCAGCTCCTGGCCGTTAGCTGCTGCTGTCAGAGCGTAGATTGCATAGTAACCCATCATCAGAGGAGACTGTGTAACAGCACCGATGAATGTACCATCCTGTACAGCGCCTTTAATGATAGAACCAGCGTCGAAACCAACACCAACAACATCGCCGTTTGCCGGGTCAGAACCAAGTACGTTCAGGTTGGAGTTTGCTGCGATAACACCTTCTGCTGCAACCTGGTTGGAACCGAAGATTGCGATGCAGTTTTCCTGAGAAAGGATTGCCTGTGCCTCTGTGGAGCAAAGCTCTACAGTTGTCTGTGCCGGAACAGCTACCTGGATGATAACGTCTGCATCAGATTCTGTAGCGTCAGCGCCTTCTGCTGCGTTTACATAGAACTCGTTACCTGTAACTGCAACTGTTTTTCCATCTGCCTGAAGCAGTTCGATCATCTTGTTGATGAATCCGCCGCCACGCTGCTGGATGTTCTGAGCTGTTGCATCCTGGTTAACTTCACCAATGATAACCTGTCCGTCTGCATTTGCAATAACGTCTTTGATCGCATTGTACATATTTTCAGCTGCAACTGCGCCTGCCTGTGCGTTATCGGTAGCAACGTTGCATACTACAGAGCCTTCCGGAGCGTTGTCAACGCCAGTATCGAAGGTAACTACCGGAATTCCCTTGTCAGCGCATTCCTGAAGAGCGTCCAGAACGGAAGAGGTATCGCATGCTGCAAGACCTAAACCAACAGGATTGGAGCTGATTGCTGTATTGATCATGTTAACCTGGTCAGCGATATCAGACTCGCTGTTCGGTCCCTGAGCTGTATAGGTAACGCCCAGTTCTTCAGCAGCTTTCTTCATACCTTCCTGAGCTGCATCCCAGTATGTAGACTGGAAAGATTTAACCATCATCGGGAATTCATATGCTTCGTTTGCTTTCAGTCCGTCAAACTGTGCGGTAGGATCATCAGATGCTGCTGCGTCGTCTGTAGCTTCCGCATCTTCTTCTGCAGCGTCAGCGTCTTCTGTTGTCTCTTCTTCTGCTGCTGCATCGTCTGTAGCCTCAGCATCTTCCTCTGTAGCTTCAGCGTCTTCTGCATCAGCCTCTTCTGTTGTGTCTTCAGCAGTTTCGTCTGTAGCGTCAGCTTCCTCTGCTGTGTCCTCTGCAGCCAGTACAGGAGAAACTGTCATGCCGCTTACCATTGCTGCGCAAAGTCCTAATGCGATCAGTTTTTTCACTTTCATTTTAATTCATCCTCCTTAAAAATTATATAGTTTTTTATGATGATACGTCAGGTGAAAACACCTGACGTTTCACATACGTTGTTTTTCAGTGTTTCCAGATAATTTTTTATGCGTTTTTCTTTTCTTTCAGGATATCGATCAGTACTGCTACGATCAGTACGACACCTGTAATGATCTGCTGCCAGTTTGCCTGAAGGCCGATATATGGAAGGCCTGTCTTCAGAAGCATGATGACAAAGATACCTACAAAGGTTCCAACTACAGATCCATAACCGCCGGAAGCTGCAACGCCGCCTACGAATACGCCGCCGATGGCGTCCATCTCAAGACCGGCTCCGGTACCTGGCTGTACAGTCGGTGTAACAGCCGCATATGCGATTGCTGCAAGTCCGGTGAAAAGACCGCATACTACATATACCATTACGTGATAGAATTTTACATTAATTCCGGAAAGAGCCGCCGCTTCTTTGTTTGATCCGATCGCGATAGTGTAACGTCCGAATTTTGTATGGAACAGAACGAACTCCATCAGGATCACAAGAAGGATCATCCACAGGAATCCAAGAGGATAGCGGTCCGCGCTTCTTCCGGTACCAACTGTGATCTTGAAGATGGAATGGAACCATCCGCCTTCCTGAGTCAGGGCCGGCCACGGTGTGGCGCTGCACAGAGAACCTGCTCCTCGGGTGATCATACAGGTACAAAGTGTTGCCAGGAACGGAGGAAGATTCATCACTCCGATCAGGACGCCGTTTAACAGACCTACAACAAGTCCCAGTACAATGCACAGAAGCATTGCGGCAACAACCGGCAGTCCGTTGTTTCTTATTAATGTTCCGGAAATCAGTGCGTAGCACACCATACCGGTTCCGATGGAAAGGTCTACGCCTCCGGTAATAAGCGGGAAGGTAACGCCGATCGCCATCAGAAGATCATAGTATGAGAAGTCCAGCATACTGAGGATCGTACTGTACTGCCTGAATTCCTTGCTCAGTCCTGAGAAGATGGCAACCAGTACGATGATAACCAGCACAACAATAAATCTTTGATCACTTAAAATACTTTTCTTCTTAGTCATGACTTTCCTCCTTAATTGATATTCCGTGTGGCCTTGGTCATAATGTGTTCCTGGGTGGCTTCGGAAATATCAATATTTCCTGTCACTTTACCCTCGCACATAACGATGATACGGTCGCTCATTCGGAGAACTTCTGTCATTTCAGAAGAGATCATAATGATCGATTTTCCTTCTGCTGCCAGTCTGTTCATTAACTTGTAAATTTCGTTTTTCGCGCCGACGTCGATACCTCTTGTGGGCTCGTCGAAAATCAGGATATCGCTGTCCCGTGTCAGCCATTTGGCGATAACGACCTTCTGCTGGTTACCGCCGGACAGGTTTACTACCAACTGATCCGCGCTGGGCGTCTTTGTAGCAAGTTCCTGAATATATTTCTCTGTAACTTTTTTCTCTTTGCTCTTATTGATAAGCAGGCCGCTGGTAAACTGCTCCATGGTAGCCAGGGTTGTATTCTCGGTTACAGATTTCTGTACCACACATCCATATCTTCTTCTGTCTTCTGACAGATAACCGATACCGTATTTAACAGCGTCCTGGGGGCTGTTGATAGTTACTTCACGAAGCTGTCCGTCTTTACCTCTGACAGAGATTTTTCCGCTCTGCTTGGGGTCAGCTCCGAACAGAGCTCTCGCTGTCTCGGTACGTCCGGCGCCCATCAGTCCGGAGAATCCGAGGATTTCTCCCTTTCTCAGTTCAAAACTTACGTCCTGAACCATCTTTCCTGCATTCAGGTGTTCCACCTTCAGGACTACGGGAGCGTCAGGAGCAACCATGCTGTGTTCCTTGGGATCTTCGTAAATAACACGTCCAACCATCATGTTGATGATATCTTCTTTTGTACTGTCTTTTGTGATCAGAGTTCCCACATAGCCTCCGTCTCGCATGACGGTTACTCTGTCTGTGATCACCTTGATCTCATCCATACGGTGTGAGATATAAACAATTCCCAGACCCTTTTCACGAAGGTCGCGGATAATAACGAACAAATCGGCGATTTCTTTCTCTGTAAGAGCTGCCGACGGCTCGTCAAAGATAATAACCTCCGCCTTATGCGAAATTGCTTTCGCGATCTCGCACATCTGCTGTTTGCCGACTGTCAGGTTCTGCATTTTCTCTCTCGGGTCAATGTCGATATGCAGATCCTGGAACAGTTTTTTGGAGTCCTCGATCATTTTTTTATCGTCGATGCGGAATCCCTTTTTCGGCTCTCTTCCGATGAAAATATTCTGAGCAACGGTAAGGTCGCCCACCATATTCAGCTCCTGATGTACGATTACTACGCCCGCGTCCTGCGCCTCTCTTGTATTATGAAACTCTGTTTCTTTTCCTTTATATACGATAGATCCGGAATCCTTCTGGTAAATACCGGTAAGGACCTTCATAAGCGTGGATTTTCCGGCTCCGTTTTCTCCCATAAGCGCATGTACTTCGCCGCGTTTTACTTCAAAATTAACGTGATCCAGAGCATGAACTCCAGGAAAGGACTTATCAATGTCCTTCATAGTTAAAATAACTTCACCCATTGTCGCATCCTCCCTTTCGATCAGTTCTTTCTGCGTCTTGCAGAAACGTCAACATAAACAGCTACGATAACGATAATACCTGTAATGATCATCTGCTGTCCTTTTCCAAGGCCAAACGCCATAATGCCCTGCTGAAGAAGAGAAATGATAAATACGCCGATTACCGTACCACCGATGGAAGCAAGTCCGCCGACCATGGATGTACCGCCCATAACGCAGCCTGCGATCGCCTCGTTGTTATACTGATCGCCGTAACCCGGCTGAACAGTAGTATATGTAGCAACAAAGAACAGAGCTCCGATTCCTACCAGCAGTCCGCAGATCATGTAGGCAAGCATACGCCATTTTCTTGTGTTAACGCCGGAAAGGCGTACAGCCTCGCTGTTGGAGCCAAGGCACAGGATATAGCGTCCCGGTTTTGTATTGTAAAGAACAATACCACAGAGAACAGCTACTGCCAGAAAGATGATAAGACCTACCGGGAATCCGTTTACAGAAACAATGTTTCTGAACCATCCGTTTACCGGGTCAGAACTCTGAGGCCAGCTTACGGACTGGGTCTTTGTAAATACAGAAGCGATACCTTTCGCAATGTTCATGGACGCCATGGAAATAATGAACGGCGGCACTGACATGTAAGATACCATCCAGCCATTGAAGGTTCCGAAGGCAAGACCGATCAGCACACAGATCACCATTGCCAGAGCCATGGGAACTCCGTAGCTTGTCATGCAGTAACCGGAAACCAGCGCACAGCAGAACATTACCGGACCGATGGAGAAATCAATTCCTCCTGTCGCGATTACGAATGTAACACCAAGAGAAAGAAATCCAAGGAAGTATACATAGTTCAAAGTAGATCTGATACTGTCGCCTACCGGGAATTTACTTCCAAGAACCGCCCTGAACGCTACGAACATAATAATGAGGATACAGACGAGCAGTATCCTGTTCAGGCCAAGTTTCTTCACCATTGGGTTTTGTTTTAACTTTTCCAATTTTTCACCCTCCTTACGTTTGCACACATCCGTGTTTCCTATATAATACCTTGAAACAGAGTGGAAGTGTAATAGAATATCTTCCAAAAAAAGGTTAAAAATTTACGGTAGGGTAAATTTTTAACCTTTTTTCATAGTCATAATAGCCATCATCCGGCGTCTTTACTGTTCCGGATTTGTGGTTTTTAACGTATTGAAGGGGAAAAGAAGCTTTTCGATCTCGCCGGAATACATATTTTCCGGAGTTACGAGCTCACAGCCTGAATTCACGTTTTTCTCGTAATCCTCTCCCCGAAGCATCCGCATGGTTTCCCGCACTCCCACATAACCCATCTTAAAGGCTTTCTGTACAACGATGCCTTTAAAGACGCCGTGTTCCATAAGCTGAACGGCTTCTTGGGAGCTGTCCACTCCCACTACCTGGATGCGCTTTTCCGCTCCGGCGGCTTTTACGGCCCTGGCCGCTCCCACAGAAGAATATTCGTTCATACCCGCTATCATTTTCAGATTGGGATATTTTTCCATCAGTTCCATAGTAAGGGCATAAGATTTATCAAACTGGGAATCACAGTAAACAACGTCCACAATATTTTCCGCCAGATCACCCAGCCCTTTGCGGAAGCCTTCCTCTCTTTCAATAGCGGTGGAAACACCCTTAACATGGGCGACAATGGCAATCTGGTCTTCGGGATTCAGAATGCCTGCCGCAAATTTACCCAGAAGCTCTCCCGCTTCCAGATTATCGGTAGCCACTGTAATATCCTGGACGTCCTGGTCTGTGTAGGAATCCACAAAAACAATATGTATCCCCTTCTCCTTGGCGGTCTTAAGCAGACTGTCTGATTCCGTAAAACTGGACGGGGAGAAAAGGATGGCGTCCGGTTTTTTCTCTATGGCCGCTTCCAGAAAACGGTTCTGACCTTCTACGTCATTTTCATCTTCAGGCGCCATGATCTCGATATCCGCCCGGTATTCCTTCGCCGCCATCTCTGTGCCGAGGATCAGGGAAGTCCAGAAATCATTTGTCCCGTCCACTACTTTGGGAATATAGATCAGGGAATAACTTTTATTTTCCCTCTGCACCTTTCTGACATATAATCCTGCGCACAGCGCAGCGGCCAGAACTGCAAGGCTCCCTGCGATTATCCATTTTTTATATTTTTTCACTGGCGCCCTCCTGTATGCCTGGTATGGTAATGGTGGCAGTGGTTCCTTTGCCCTTTTCACTCTCATATACGATTCCATAATCGCTTCCATAATAGAGCTGCAGCCGTTTCTGCACATTATATACGCCGACTCCGTTTGACTGGTAATTCACCTTATGCTTGTCATAAATATGCGCCAGAGTATCGGCGTCCATTCCCACTCCGTTATCGATCACCTGCAGAACTGCGTTTCCATCCTTCATATAGCCCTTTACCTGCAAAAGTCCCTTGCTTTCCTTATATTTCAGTCCGTGATAGATCGCGTTCTCAATGATCGGCTGCAGAACGAGCTTGATAAGATTGATATGCAGGATAGAAGGATCCACATCGATCTGAAACTCCATTTTATCTTTGTACCGCATTTTCTGTATGGTAAGATAGCCTCTGGCGTACTCGATCTCCTGAGCGATAGGAACCACCTCGTCCTCATTACTGATACTCTGCCGGAGAAGCCGCGCCAGAGAAGCTGTCATAAGAACAACTTCCTCATTCTTTTTGCCCTCCGCCATCCAGATGATCGAGTCCAGCGTATTATATAGGAAATGAGGATTGATCTGGGACTGAAGAGCTTTCAGCTCGCTTTTCCTTTTTTCTTCCTGATCCCGCACGTTCTGTTCCATCAGCTCATGTATCCTGTGCGTCATCATATTGAAAGATCTGGTGAGGCTGCCGATCTCGTTTTCGGAGTCCACCTCCACGTCCGGCCCGTCAAAATCCCCCTCCTGCACCCGCGCCATGGAATCCCGCAGCCGCTGGATAGGCAGCGTAATACTTCCGGAGATAAAGCTGGAAAAAAACAAAGCCACAATGACCAGGGCAACAGACGTCAGCGCATAAATACTCTGGGCCTGGTTGCTCTTTTTCAGAAGCTCTTTCACACTTACACAGTCTACTACTGTCCATCCCGTCTTTTCTGATCGGGAAATAGAATAGAGTTTCCCGCTGTTTCCGTTTCCGGTAAGCACCGTATCAGAATCCGCTTCCATGATCAGATCGATATTTTCTGTCTGCAGTTCATTATAGAGCTGCTGCTGCTGAGGATGGTAAACTATATTCCCCTCCTGGTCCAGAATAAAAGCATATCCCTGGTTTCCAGTGATATTTTCATCGCAGAGCGCGCTGATGGCGTTATAGTTCAGATCAATAAAAAACACGCCTTCCTTTGCCCCGCCGTCGGAAGGGTTGCGTATTCCTCTGCTCAGGGTGATCACCCAGGGCCTTTCCCCGCTGATGATATGCTGCACATGGGAAGACGTCAGAGAAACGCTGGAATTACTGTTAAGCGCGTCCGTATACCATTTCTGGGTATCAAGATCAAGATCAGGATTTACGGATTCGCTTCCGTTATTGATCAGCATCCTGCCGTTTGTCCCGATAATCCCAAGGTTCAGAATATCGCCGCGGCTCTCCAGAATGGTCACAAACTGCCCCAGAATTCTCTCTCTTGCCTGGGCGTCGGCCGTATCGTCAAAAAGATAGGACTGTACGTCCTCGTTGCTGGATACCAGGTAAGCGATGTTTTCCATGTAATCTATGTAGGAATCAATATTCTGGTTCATCTGCTGGATGATCGTCTGCGTATACAGCGACGAGTTCTCAAAAATCGTATTCCGGGTAAAACTCATGGAAACAATGGTGACGACCGCCACTGCCCCAAGGATCAGAATAGACGCCGCGGCAAAGATCGCGCTCTGTATGCTTTTAAATTTCTCCATAATTACCGCAGCCGGCCTGTTCCTTTTCATTTTCGTTTCTCCCTGGCATATTCCGTAGGCGTGATCCCTGTCATTTTCTTAAAGGAAATACCAAAATAATGAGGATCGGAGAATCCCACCTTTTCCGCGATCTCATAGTTCTTCATCGTCGTATTTTCCAGAAGCTCCTTGGCTTTTTCCATCCTTGTGCGTATCAGGACTTCCGTAAAGGTTTCTCCTGTCATTTCCTTAAAGATCGTGCTGAAATAACTGGTACTGATATTCAGATAAGAGCAGATGTCGTTCAGGCTCAGGTTAGGGTTCATATAATTCTTCTGGATATACTCCACCGCCATTCTCGCCTGGCGCTGGCCGCTGGAGCTGTTCATATCCGTGAGCATTTTAAACATTTTCATTACATATTCCCGTACGACATCGCAGGCACGTCCGAATGATTTCTGCTCCGTCACCTGCTGCAAAAGCATGTCGCGTCCCTTAAGGATCTTCTCCATATCTGCTGAAACATCTTCACAGATACGGTCGATAGTACGGATCACCTGCTGAAGATACATACAGGCTCTGCTTTTTTCCACCATAGCGCCTTTGACCGCCTCTTCAATGTCCCTCATGGCTTTTTCGGCATTTTCCTGAGACCCGGCTTTTATAGCTTCTGAAAGATCGTTCAGGTATTTCTCCAGAGAAATATTCTGCTCCGGTTTCATTTCCTCCATATCAAGAAGAAGGCTCTCTCCCAGAAGATAACGGTATTGGATAGCTTTTTCCGCCGTATCGTGGGAGATCAGAAGCTGTTCCGGCCTCCTTACCCATTTTCCGATTCCAACAGAAACGCTGATTCCCATAACCTCCTGCATCTTCTGCTGGATTTCCCGACAGATTTCCTTTGTCTTTTCGTTCCGGTCCCGGCCCCATTTTTCCTGAAAGAGAATACAGACATGGTTTCCCCCCTCCTGGTAGGCGATGCCGGCCTGCTCCCTTTTTACGATCTCGTCGCTGATATTATAAAGAACAAAGGCCATCAGAGCGCTTTCCTGTCTCTTTACTGTATCCACCTGATAAATGTCTGAATAAATGTCAATATCAAAAATAGCCACGCGACAGCTTCCCTCTGTAAGCTCTATTCCCATGGCGTCAAGCTGCTCCATGCCTGTTTTTACATCTACTGTACAGTTTACTACAGCCTCTATGGCCTTAGACCGGATGATCTGCGCGTTTTTGCGGTAATTCTCAGACGCTCTGGTCAGTCTCTCCATTTTTGCTTTTTCTTTGCGGCGCTGATCCACCTTGTCTTTCATCTTATTGATGACTTCAGTAAGCTCCATTGCGGTTACCGGCTTTAAAAGATATTCGCTTACATTGTACTGGATCGCTTTCTTGGCGTACTCAAATTCTCCAAATCCACTGAAAATCACGATCACAATATCAGGATAATTATCATGCAGAAAATGGCTCAGCTCCATTCCGTCCATGTAAGGCATAAGGATATCCGTCAGCACAATATCCACCGGGTGCTGCTTTACAAACTCCGCAGCCTGCTGTCCGTTTTCACAGATTCCCGCCAGCTCACATCCAAGTCCCTCCCAGTCGATATTTTCCTTGATCGCGTCTCTTACAAGAATCTCATCATCTACTAATAAAATACGGTACATGTTATGACAGTCTCCTGTTGTTAAATTTCAGAATCATTTTAACATGATTTCAGCATTTTGGAAAGAGCCGGACTTTGACAGTTGTCGGGTTCCGTTTTCCCGGCTTTACCAGTGCCAGACTTTGCCAGTTGCCAGATTCCATTTTCCCGGCTTTATCAGTGCCAGATTTTGACAGTTGCCAGATTCCATTTTTCTGGCTTTTGCCAGTGCCAGACTTTGCCAGTTGCCAGATTCCATTTTCCCGGCTTTATCAGTGCCAGATTTTGACAGTTGCCAGATTTCGTTTTCTCAGCTTTTATCAGTGCCAGACTTTATCGCTGGATGACCTTGCCAATATCTAATTCCGGCAGTTGTCTTTACCGGTTGTTGATACCAGTTTCATATATCAGCTTCAATGCGGGCAACCATACGGTAGTAAGCCGCTTTCCTCTTATTTTTACTGTATATTTTCCCTGCTTTATACGGTAGCAACCCGTATTTCTCTCTTTTCTTCTGTACTCTTTTCCTGTTTCATACGGTAGTAAACCACTTTTCTCTCTTTTCTTACGTACTCTTTCCTCGTTCCATACGGTAGTTAGCTACTTTCCTCTCATTTTTTCTGTACTCTTTCCCTGTTTCATATGGCAGCAAGCCATTTTTTCTCAAGTGTTATAAATGAAAAGGGAGGAAACACTCCCGCAGGGTATTCCGGCTTTCGAAAGCTCGGATTCTGCTGGAGTGTCTCCTCCCCATATGTCAGATATAAAACACAGTGCTGGACCGGATCTCTACTGTACGATCACGCCGTCTTCGTCCCAGAGATCATGCCAGTCTTTTGCTCCCTCCCAGAGGAACACCTGGCCTTTTACAAGGCGGTTGCCTTTTTCCAGGGTGCTGATCTTCTTCATCTCTTCCTCTGTCAGCGGATCCTCTGTCACGCATTTCAGATTATCCGCATAGTGATGTACAGAGAATGGAATCGCGATCTCTCCTCTCTGGTGAGCCCACTTAAGAGAGATAAGCGCTGTATTCACGCCGCCGTGAGCCGCCGCGATCTCCTTCATCTCCGGAAGATCAAGATCCGCCACATCCTCCGGGCAGATATCTCTCTCCGGTCTCCTGGGAGAGCCCAGAGGCATATAACCAACCGGCTTGATATTGTGAGCCACAAGATAATCAAAGAGCTCCTGCTGCTGGAAGCATACGTGCAGTTCCAGTTCGCAGGCTGCCGGCTTGATCTTCATCAGCGGAAGCACAGCCTCCAGCTTGGGAATGGTCATATTGGAAATACCGATATAACGGATCACGCCTTTTTCCACCAGGGCTTCACACTGACGGTAGGTATCCATAAACTCTTCCACACTGAAAGGTCTGGAATCAGGATTTCTTGATGTCACGTCGCATCCCGGAGCATGATAGTTGGGGAAAGGCCAGTGAATGAAATAAAGATCCACATAGTCGCACTTCAGATCCTCGATACTCTTTCTGCAGGCTTTCTCCACATCTCTGTGCATATCGTTCCATACTTTTGTCATAATGAAGAGATCCTTTCTCTCCACCACGCCTTCATCAAAAGCCGCTTGGAACACTTCGCCGATCTGATGCTCATTGCCGTAGCACGCCGCGCAGTCGAACATGCGGTAGCCGCTTCTGATGGCTCCTGCCACAGCCGAGGAAACATCCTCTGCGGAAACTCTGTCAGAGCCAAAGGTTCCCATACCGATGCAGGGAACTTCCTCCCCGGAGGGAAGGGTTACTTTCGGCACGATGGCCGGGTTGATGAATTCTGCCATAATAATTCTCCTTCTGTAATGTTTTTTTATTTATTGGGGATAGCATCGATGTACAAGGGGACAATACGGTCGATAAAGGGCTGATTTCTGCCCCTTTTGCGTTACTTTCACTCCGCGTACGTCCTGTACGTATCGATCAAGTGCCTGAAAGGGGGGCAGAAATCATCACCTTTTCGACTCGTAGACTCCAACCGTAGGAATTTCAGTGATTTACAAGGCAGACGATTGAGGCGTACTGGACGTACGCTGATTGAGGATAACACAGTAAATCACTGAAATCACACGGTTTGGAGCGTATTGCCCCTTGTACACCGATGCTAGTGTGGTTCGTGAGACAACGGTCTGCGGCACGGTATCCCTTGCGGACACGTTGATTTCCGCTTTTTGCTCCGCCGCTTATTGTGTGCGAAAATTAAAAAGTCGCTTCGCTCAGACAGTTCATTTTCGCAAACGCTATGCTCGCAAAAGCGCGAAAATCTGCCTGAAGTCCGCCGCGGGATATCCACGGTACAAACCGCCTGTATCTCCACCACCACACTCTTGAACCAATGGGGAACGCTTTGATGCCGCAGCTCCTGCGGGTGCGCTCGACCTGTAACTGTCTGACTCTTACCCTTCCCTCTCGGTTCAATGGGGAGCTGAAGGAACCACCCGTCTTTCGAGAAAGACATACTGCCGAAGTCCGGTCACAGGCGGATTCCGGTCAGGTAGTATCCCGTATGGGAATATGCGGAGCAAAATCACGAAAATCAACGTATTCCCTTCGGGATACTCCTGACCGCGTCCGCCGTCAACCGCTTCGCCGCCTTCTTCCATAACCGCCGTTACTCCTTCAGTTCCTCATCCCCGACTTCTCACATTTTATAACTTTGTAATCTGTATCTGCGGCAGCAGTCTCTCCATATCCTCCATCACGAAGAACCCTGTTTCTTCCCGCATGGCCGCCGCTGCGGATATCGCGCTGGCTCTTCTCAGGGTTTCCGGCAGGGACAGGCCCTCGCTGATCCCCAGTGCGAATCCGGCGATCATGGAGTCTCCGCATCCCACAGTATTTACCGCGTCGATCTTCGGAACCACCGCCCGGAAAACGCCCTCGTCGCTTACGGCAAGGGAACCGTCCGCTCCCAGGGATACCGCGACGATCTCCACGCCTTTCTGATGTATGGTCCTGGCCGCTTCGATGATCTCGTTAAGATCGTCGCAGGATTTTCCGGTGAGCATCCGGATCTCGTCGATATTGGGTTTGATCATGGAAGGCTTCGCCTCTATTCCCATTTCCAGCAGCTTTCCGCTGGTATCCAGGATCACAGGTTTCCCCGCTTCCTTTACGATCCGCACCAGTCTTGGGTATGCGGTCCCGTCAAGTCCTTTGGGAACGCTGCCGGACATGGCCACCACATCCGCGTCTTTCACCAGTTCCCGGAACTTTTCTTCAAATCCCCGGAAGTCTTCTTCTGTGAGGGTAAATCCCGGCTCCAGGAATTCTGTCTGCACATGGTTGACTTCGTCCCAGATATTGATGCAGGAGCGGCTTTCCCCTTCCACATGGTAAAAAGCGCTTTTGATCCCGAAAGGTTTCAGAGCCTCTTCAATATAATTTCCCGCGTGTCCGCCCACAAAACCTGTGGCGACGACTTCCGCGCCGTAGATGGAGGCCGGCTTTGAGACGTTCAGTCCTTTGCCGCCGGGAACATAGGTACATTCCTTTACCCGGTTCACCTCTCCCATCCTGCAGTCGTCCACCACATATCGCTTGTCAATGGCCGCGTTTAATGTCACTGTCAGTATCATTTCAGTCTTCCTCGTTTGATAAAAGAATCTTACCTTTTACAAGTCCCGGAGTCTTGAAGAGCTGGAAGGCTTCCTGGGCCTGGCTCATGGGAATCTTCTTATAAATAAAGCCGGGATCGAATTTCAGCTGTCCTGTCGCGAAATAATGGGCTGTCAGTTCCCACTCTTTTCCCGGATAGGGGGCGCTGTAGGACATCCAGGAACCGGTGAGCTTGAATTCCTTCCGGTTCATATTCTCCCACTGGGCGGGAGTGAACGTCAGGTTCTCATGAGGCGTTCCGATGAAGCAGACATGGGCCTTATTTGCCGCCAGCTCGAAGGCCATATGCATGGTGGCCACCTGACCTGCCGTCTCGAAGACAAAACCGTATCCCTGATTTCCGGTGATCTCCATTGCCGTCTTCATGTAATCCTCTTTTGTAGTGTTCACAACCTCGTCGGCGCCCAGACGCTGCGCCAGAGCAAGGCGTTCTTCGCTGATATCAAAAACAACCACTTTTCTGGAACCGAAGATCTTCGCCCACTGCATGGTAAACATCCCTACCGTTCCGCCGCCCAGGATGGCAACGTACTCGCCGCCCTGATAATCATTCTGGAACAGTCCGTGAAGAGCTACTGTGGAAGGCTCAAACATGGCGGCCTGATCGTAAGGAACAGATTTGTCAAAAGGAACTGCGTTCTGTTCCGGGATCACAACATAATCCGCGTTGCTTCCCTGCTCTCTGGAACCGATGAAGCTGTAGTGCTTGCAGAGAGAATAATTTCCCTTCTGGCAGTCGCCGCACTTCATGCAGGGAACCAGGGGAGCGCCGGAAACACGGTCGCCCACTTTCACTTTTGTGACGCCTTCTCCCACTTCCACAACATCTCCGGAAAACTCATGTCCCAGCACTATCGGGTAAAAATGTACGCCATGGTTGAGAACACGGGGAATGTCGGAACCGCAGATACCGGAATATCTTACTTTTACTTTCACATATCCCTTCTTTACCTCCGGCTCCGGAATCTCCTGATATTCCACCCTTTCATTTGCTGTTACTACTGCTGCGCGCATAATGATGATGCTCCTTTCCTGTCTTTGTCATAAGAATTTTACTGCTGCATCTATGGTAAACGCCGCCGGTCTCTTTTGCGGCATTTCCTTCCTGGTCTGCCGTATTTATCCTGTAAAGGTCTGTCTCAGAAAATTATCTCTCCGTCATCAGAGGTCTGAGCGCTTCATACAATCTCAGATACGTCTCGTAAGTCCTGTCATAGACTGCCCGGTTCGCCTCATTTGGCTCGTGTCTTCTGGTTTCCGACACTGTAAGTTTTACCGCTTCTTCATAATCCTTATAGAATCCGGTCCCAACTCCCGCGAGCATGGCCGCTCCCAGAGTGGTCGCCGTGTCGGAAGCCGGCACAATGATGGGCTTGCCTGTTATATCGGCTTTAATCTGCGTCCACAGAAGCGAATTTGCCGATCCGCCCATGGCTCTCAGCACTTTCGCTTCCGCTCCGGCTTCTCTGGCCACTTCCAGATTGTGACGGAGGGAAAGAGCGACTCCCTCCATGCAGGCGCGTACCATATGGCCTTTGGTCTTGGAAAAATCAAGTCCGTAGAAAACGCCTTTTGCATATGGATTCCAGATAGGCGAACGCTCTCCCGCCATGTATGGGAGAAATACAAGTCCGTCGCAGCCGGGGGAAACTTTTTCCGCGATTTCATTCAGCTGATTCAGAGAAGAAACTCCCGTCTCCTCCTTCATCATCCGTTCATAATCCGCAAACTCCCGTTCAAACCACCGCATGACGCCTCCGCCTCCGGTAGTTCCGCCCTGAAGAAGCCACAGGCCGGGCACCACGTGGAATCCCAGGATCAGCCGGGGATCCGCTTTGTATTCTTTCGTACAGATACTCATTCCGCCCGCCTGTCCGCCCTGCTCCTGGGTTTCTCCCGGATGGATCACGCCTGCTCCCAGCGTTCCGCAGGCGGCGTCAAGACCTCCTGCCGCCACAGGCGTACCCTCCGCAAGGCCGGTTTCCCGGGCCGCTTCTTTTGTCACCGTACCCACGATCTCGTCGCATCCGCGGATCTCAGGAAGAAATTCACGTGGAATACCAAGACGGTCGCACATCCTGTCGTCCCATTTTCCTGTCCTCATGTTAAAACAGTGCAGGCCGTAACCCTGAGACAGATCCTGTGTCATCTCTCCTGTCAGTTTAAAAGCAATATAGCTGTTGGACTGCAGTATCCTGTATGTATTCCGGTAAACCTCCGGAAGATTCTCCTTATACCAGAGGATCTTCGCCGTTGTGTAGGACGGCTGGAGAGAATTTCCCGCTGTCCGGAAAATCTCTTCCGCGCCGATCTCTTCATTCAGCCTATCGCAAATATCCTGCGCCCTGGTATCCATCCAGATCGGCGTGTTGGTAAGAACGTTTCCCTTGCGGTCAACGGCAATGGCGGACCAGCTCTGTCCGTCAATTCCTACCCCTGCGATCTCTTCCGGCAGGATACCCGCGCGCTCAATGCTCCCCCGCACCGCGCCGCACACGGCTTTCCACCATTCCTCCGGGTTCTGTTCCGCCCAGCCTTCATGGGGATAATAAACCGGATAATCGCCGTTCTCCGCCGCCAGGACTCTGCCCGCCCTGTCGAAAACGGCAACTTTACATGCGCTTGTTCCGATATCTATTCCAAGTAAATATGATTTCATCCCTCTGACCCCTTTATTTTTCGGGAATACCTCCCGGCTCCCGTCTAAATTATTTGTTCCGGCTCCTTAAATCAATGTACGAGGGGCAACCGCTCCATATCTTCTGTACGCTGACTTTTCTAATCCCGAATATCGAGGACTGACCTTCCCATGATAATCTCGGTACTCAGTTTTTCCGTACAGTATTCTGACGGGCTGTCCTCCGTTCCGCTTTCCAGACGCTTCAGCATCATTCCCGCCGCTTCTCTGGCAATCTCTACAGTCGGCTGGGCCACGATCGTCAGCTTCGGACTGCATGCTCTGGCGAACTGAAGATTGTCAAAACCAATTACAGAGAGTTCCTTTGGCACCTGCATTCCCAGTTCATTCAGACCAATCACCGCCCCCATGGTCATTTCATAATTTGTCACAAACACCGCTGTCATGTCCGGGTTTCTTTTTACCAGTCTTTCCAGCCCCCGCACTCCGCCCTGGATCGTATAGTCCTCACGGCATATAAGAGTTTCTTCCAGCGGAATACCGTATTTTTCGCATGCTTTCCGGTATCCGGACACCCTTTCCTGTGCTGTGGAAATTTCCTCCGGCCCGCCGATGATCCCGATCTTCCTGTGCCCGTTCCGGAAAAACAGCTCTATGGCGTCCTCCGCCGCTTTTTCGTTATCCACAAGGACGCTGTCGCAGGCCGCTCCCTGGATTTTACGGTCGATAAGGACTACCGGCTTCCCTGTTTTCAGAAATTTTTTCAGATGACAGCCTTCCGTATCCACCGGCATATTGATAATACCGTCCACCCGTTTTCTGCTGAGAAAATCTACTGCTTCCTGTTCCAGCTTTCTGTCTGTACGACAGTCGCATACAATCGTCGCGTATCCATGTCCTCTGAGAATATCTTCCATCTCTGTGATGATCTCCGCGCAGAAAACATTGTTCAGTTCCGGTATCACCACTCCCACCGTTCTGGTAGCGTTTGTCTTCAGTCCTCTGGCTACTTCATTAACCTCATAGTGAAGCTCCTCGATAGCTGCCTCGATCTTCTTCCTGTTCTTTTCTCTGACATTTCCGCCATTAAAATAGGAAGAAATCGTGGCAAGCCCCAACCCTGTTTTCCGGGCAATATCTTTCATTGTCGCCGCCACAGCTCAATCACTCCCTCTTATATTCTTTGCTGCGTCGTTTCAGGATTTCCCGCCATGTGCGGCCAAAGAATATCTTTTTATTCTGCTTTCCCGTCGCATCCGCAGACCTTCATCCGGTACATAACCAGTTCCTTCACCGCCTGAATCGCCGCACGTCCATATGCCTTCGGATCAATGGTATTTTCTTTTTCCGCAAAAGTTGCTTTCACAGCTTTGGAATATGCATCCCTGAGTTCCGTCGCAAAATTCACCTTGCACATACCGCGTTTTACGCAGTCGCGCACGTCATCATCGCTTAATCCGGATGCTCCGTGGAGAACCAGCGGCACGTCTACTACTTTACGGATCTCTGTGAGACGTTCTTTATCCAGCACCGGTGTGCCTACATAAAATCCATGGGCTGTTCCGATAGCCACCGCAAGAGAAGTCACTCCTGTTCTCTCGGCAAATTCCTTCGCCTCCGCCGGATCTGTATTGGTATCCGCTTCAGCTTCCAGATCGTCCTCTTTTCCGCCCACTTTGCCAAGCTCGGCTTCGCAGGGGATATCCAGCGCTTTCGCCACATCTGCTACTTTTTTTGTCAGAGCGATATTTTCTTCAAAGCTCAGTTTAGAACCGTCGATCATAACAGAAGTATATCCTGCATGAATGGCGCGCATGGCAAGTTCAAAGCTGTCGCCGTGATCAAGATGGAGACATACCGGCACGGAAGCCTTCGCTGCCTCAGCAGCTACAATTGCCGCGTAAGTCTCAACAGTTCCATATTTTACTGTGGACGGCGTGGTCTGGATCATAACAGGAGCTCTCAGCTCTTCCGCCGCAGCGATAATAGCCTTTACCATCTCCATATTCTCTGCGTTAAAGGCTCCTACGGCATATCCTCCCTGCTGTGCTTTCAATAACATTTCTTTTGACGTAACAAGTGGCATAATCTTTTCCCTCCTGTGATTGGTTGTGCTGAAGTCTCTTTCACGTCACTGTCCAAAGGGCAGCGCGCTCCGGACTATGTGCACTGACGCTGAAAATTTTCTGTTTTTCCAGAAACCGAAACGTTTCTGTTTTTTTTTATCATACCCCCTCACAGCCTGTCTGTCAACTGTAAAATTTTCATCATTCACAGGAAAATTTTGCCTTGCAAACAGGAATACAGATAAGGTAAATTTTAATGTAAGGAAAAAGGCGGTTTTCTTTATTGGCTTGCTCTAAGCTCATCAGTATTTAAAACTGCCATGAAGAACGGCTTCACAAAATTAAAAATCAAAACTGGAGGTATGAATTATTATGTTAAAAGGAATTCCTGAAATTTTATCACCTGAATTATTAAAAGTATTATGTGAGATGGGACACAGCGACCGTCTTGTAATCGCCGATGGAAACTTTCCTGTAGAATCCATGGGAAAAAATGCTATTACGATCCGCTGCGACGGACATGGCGTTCCGGAAATTCTGGAAGCGATCCTGAAGGTTTTCCCTCTGGATACTTATGTAGAACATCCGGTGAACCTGATGGAAGTTATGCCGGGGGATAATGTGGAAACCCCAATCTGGGATACATATAAAGAGATCATCCGCAAATATGACGACCGCGGAGACGCTGTTGTAGGAAATATTGAGCGTTTTGCTTTCTATGATGAAGCCAAAACCGCTTACTGCATTATTTCCACCAGTGAAAAAGCGCTGTATGCAAATATCATGCTTCAGAAAGGCGTTGTGATCAACGACTGAAGACTGAAAACGGTTGTTAAATCGGCTACCAGATTCATGAGGATGTTTAAAAAGGATGTTCTGTTTGACGGGACATCTTTTTTCTTTTGAAGGTAGTGTAAAAAACTTTGTGGCTTTGGTAAAAAATGGCTCCTTTTTGGTAAGAATTATAGATATGACAATTCTTATCGAAAAGGAGTTTATTTATGGCAGTAGCAAAAGACCAAATCCGACAGATTAT
>DXGV01000057.1 GCA_019113745.1 Candidatus Blautia intestinavium | reverse complement strand
CGACTCTCCCCGGGGCGTGAGCGCCCTCTCCGGCGCCAGCTATCCGGTCGATATCTGGCATGACTTTATGGAGCAGATCCATACCGGACTGCCGGAGAAAGCACTGAACGACTAGCGGTGAGCATTATACTTGTGCGGTAAAATACAGCTGCCTGGGACTGCTGGGTTTTTCCGGTATGCTCAGGCAGCTGAAACCTTTCTCCACCAGCGGCGTTATATGCCGCTGGATTTTATTTTCTTTAAATCACAAGTCCGCCCCACTCCAGCACATAATACCGGCATCCTTCGCCGCCGCGGGTAAGTTCGTATCCTGCAGGTTCCTCCACGCTCCGCCCATCATCTTCCGTGAAAACGAACCAGATTCTTTCCAGGCATTCCGGCTCCTCTGTAATCGTGACCGGCATGGCAAGATCTACCCGCTCCGTCCCCTGAGGGTACATAAGGTAGTCTGTATCCGGATCCAGCTTCTCCGTCCAGAATTCGGTAAAGTCCGCCGTCTCATTTTCCTGGAATCCAAGATCGAACAGAATGGTTTCAAAACATTCCTTCCGGCCATCCGCCGGCACCCGCCATCCCTCTTCCGTCTCAAAGAGAAAGGCTTCCGATATAGATTCGTAAAAAAGGAAGTCATAGGCTCCGCCGGACGCATCCGTCAGACGCCCTTCCGCATCCGCCGTCACCTTCCAGCTGTCCTGATACTCCGGTATCGTAACCGTCAGAAGTTCCGGTTGGTCAAAGGCGACCGTCACTTCCCGCTCTTCCTGGGAATAAATATAAATATTGGGTTTCAGCACATTCGTCCCATCAGGCAGTTTATAACGGGTGCTGCCAGGATCATCCCCGTACTCTTCATTCGACGGGAATACTCCGTCAAAAGCCCCGCTGCGGAGCACATCCAGCAAAAGTTCCAGCACCAGGCTTAAGATCATGCCCCAGGGGAACCCGATGCTCATGCCGATGACAGAAAACGCAGCGATGCCGAACTGCGCCGTCAGGACTGTGAGCTCCATCATCTGCTCCTCCACCGTGTCCCCCTGCAGCTTCAGCACTTCCGGAAACTTGGAGAGCGCGTCTGTAAGTCCCATAAAAGAGCCAAAACTGTCTATTGTATCTGCCACATCCGCAAGCGCATTTTTCGTATCATAATAATTCGGGGATCTTCTGTAAAGATGCTTGATCCGGTCTTTGGCTGAATCTTTTACCGTATCCAGCAGCACGTTGACGCCCTGCTCCGCCGTCTTGAGCCGGTATTCTTCCGCCCAGTCTGCCCCCTCGTCCAATACGGAAGTGATCGGTTTGGGTTCTCCATTTGTCCGAAGCAGTTCCGCATAAAGCGGATTGTTCTTCCTTCTGGCCTCCTCCTGTTCTTTCCTCATCTTTTCCCGAAGACCTTCCCCCGACATGACCTGGGATACCTCCACAAAAACTTTCCCGGGAGCCGCCAGCGCCTGAACGCAGGCGGACAGGCCGATAGAAGCGGCAAGCAGCGCCGCCAGCAGTCTTTTCATCATCCTCTTCATTCCCTGTCACCCGCCTGTTCCGCGTACCAGAGAATCTGCTGCTGTTTCGTCTCTCCAAGCCCCAGCTCCAGCGCACGCTCAAAGTATGTTCTCATATCTTCATAGTTTCCCTGATGATAGGAAAGCGCCCCCAGATAATACCAGGTCTCCGCGTCCTCCATGTCCAGCCGGAGCGCCTGAAAGAGACGGTACTCCGCCGACTCATAATTTCCCGCATAGACTGCGGCGGCTCCCGCCATCTTCTGCATATGCTGCCACTGGGGCCACTGGTCCGCCGCTTCCGGATAAAGCTTCTGCAGCGCTTCATCCGCTTCTTCAGAGCCGTCTTCCAGGTACGCCATCTCTTTCAGATAGTAATATTCTGCGATGGTATGATCCTCCTCTTCATCCAGAAGACGCAGCGCCTCGTCTGTCTGTCCGGCCCGGATCAGGCGGTCAACCTCCTCAAACACATGCTCCTCCTGAGATTCCTGCCCCGTCTCTGTTCCTTCCGCCGTCCCGGAGGTTTTCGCAGCTGCCAGATCGCAGACGATGACGGCCAGCAGCGCCGCCGCAAAAATAACCGCTAACTTTTTCATCTCAAACCTCCTCATTTTTCCACTTCCTTCTCCAGTGCGTCCAGAAGCCTGCTGCAGTGGAAATGGATGCCGTACCAGTCGCTTCCGTGATCCTGCTCCGGCAGGAGTGCCAGCGCCCTCCTACAGGCCTCAATTCCACTTTCGTATTCTTCCAGGCGGTCGTATTCCCGCGCCATGGCGTACCATACCGCAGGGATCTCGCTGTTCAGTTCCCCGGCCTTTTGATACATCTCCACCGCTTCTTCCATATACTTTTCCGAATCGGTGTTGGAGGCGATCACGCCGCGCAGGTACCATGCGCTGGCAAGTTCCGGTTTTCTCTCCAGAACCGCGCCGATTTTCTCAAACCCTTCTGAGGGATCTCTTTTGTCGTCAGCGCCATACGCCAGATACGCGGCGTCCAGATAATTGCGGAAAAACGGATTTTCATCAATAAACTCGTTCTGCTCCTCCGTCAGTTCCTCATAAACCGGATACTGAAACTCCGTATACTGGGAACTGTCCTCCAGCACCAGAAATTCCATCAGTTCAAACAGCCAGACGTCGCATTCCTTCAATTCCTCTCCTTCGCACTCCAGCGTGCAGGAAGCCAGCTTCGATGTGTAAGTCAGGCTTTCTTCCATCTTTCCCAGTTTCAGCGCCGAAAGCGCGGCATAATAGAGAAGGTACGGAGAGTCCGTTCCCGCTTCGCACCGCTCCGCCGCCAGTTCATAGGCTTCTTCCTGTCTGCCGGTACGGTCGTAGCATTTTGCAAGCAGCTCCCAGGTCTCTGTATCCTCGTATGTATCCGCGATTTTTTCCAGAATTTTGGCCGCTTCTTCTTCGTGGTATATCTTCATCAGCATCTGCGCGGTATTTTTCTCAAAATCCATCCGGTCTGCGTCCTCTGGATTTCTCTCTTCCAGGTACAGTTCATCCCAGCGCAGAACCGCCTTTGCCGTACGGTCATAATGCTCCGCTCCGTCATAGGTCAGACTGCAGCCGATCAGGGCTGCAGCATATTGCACCTGCAGATTTTCCGGATATTCTTCCGAGAGCGTCAGGACGTCTTCTGCCAGTTCTTCGGAAGCGCCGCCCGCCCGCTTGTACTGGTCTATATATGCCAGCGCCTGCCCATCCGACCGGAAGATCTCATATCTTTCGCATACCCGCTGCAGCTTCTTCGTCTTTTTTTCCGCCTTTCTGAGCGCCGCAGGATCGTTGGCCGCTTCTTTTTCTTCCTCCTCAGCGGCCAAAAGCGCTTCGTCCATCCAGACGGCGGCCTCCCCGGCGATTCCCGCCGCGCCGTTGATATCGTAGGCCGAAAGGAAAAGGCCGTATTCTACCAGAGACTCTTTCAGCCGCGCTTCCAGCTGTGCCGCCTCATTCCCCGTAAGCTGCGGCATATTCTGTGAAAAGAACAGAAACAGACAGAGGAACAATGATACCAGCGGGAAAAGCAGTCGTTTCCGGGGAGCACGCTCCTCCTGCTCCGGCGTTTCCGTTAGCCCGGTCATCATTTTCTCCGCCAGTGCCAGAGCCATATTCAGGAAAGCTGCCGCCGCCAGCGCACCGAACAGCAAAGCCGCATGGCGAAGCAGGTTTCCCGGTTCCCCGCACAGCCTCCCAACCAGAACCAACGCGCACGGCATGGCAAAAATCGCCAGCCACAAAAGCAGAGCCACAGGCAATCCGAGATAGATTCTGGAAAAGAAGCAGCGGACCGGCCGCGCTGACGGCGTTTTCCGGCAGCCGTTCAGGTAACAGAAAAACAGAACTCCCATCAGCAGAAGGGCCGCCAGAGACAAAGCCGCGACAACCCCGGCAAAAACGCCTTTTTGCACCGCATATACCGCGGTCAGCACCGGAACTACAGACCTGCTTCCATATAGAAAGGCCAGACATACCAACAGGCACGGGAACAGCCCGGCCAGGTACCAGGACCAGTCCGGTTTGTTTTCCGGGTCCTTGCCAAACCGGATATAGATCGCCCGCATAAAGCACAATAAGCATGCACAGGCTGAGACAAGTCCGATCCCCAGAATAACTGCCCCGGACAAAGGTTCCTCTTTCCCTGCAGCGCAGACCGCTGCCGCGAGATCCGGCAAAAGTCCCATACAAAGCCCCGCTCCAAAGAGCCAGGCCATGACAGACGGTTTTTTCTCCATTCTCATTCCTCCCTGAAAATATTGCCGGAGCGCATCCGCACTCCGGCATCATATTTTTCGCTCAATTCTTCAGGACGCTTATTCCTCTGTATAAGAAACTTCCCTTTCGACTTCGCCGTCTTCATAGAATGTTTCGCTGACCAGCACGCCGTTTTCATCATAATTTTCCACGGACAGGATCGCATTGGGATCTTCCGTGGTGAAATCCTGATAATTGGACACCGTCGCCGGCATGCCGTTTTCATGGTAGGTATATGCTTTCGCTCCGATATCTCCTCCTCCAACGCTGAGCAGCAGATGGTCCTCCGTCTCCAGCATACCTTCTTCATTGCAGGTGATCGTGTACAGATCCGGTTCCCAGTCATTTTTCGCCGCGCTGTACTCCGCCCCTGACAGGACGCCATTTTCGTACTGGTAAGTGATCTTATATTCTTCCGTCTCCGGAACATCGGTATTCAGATAATCCACGCTGGAATTGTACCGGAACTCCGCAGGAGTTCCATCTTCCTGCCAGGTCAGAGTAAAAGCGTAAATCTGTTCGAGATCCTTGTTTGTTCCGTCATCGCTCTCCGCCGCATGGGAGCTGTCCAGCGTATAGGTGACCGTCAGTCCGTCTTCCGACGTCTCAGCCAGATAAGTATTTATATTGGACTGCCCCAGCTGAAGGCTTACCGGTTTCCCCTTTTCATAGTTCCAGGTAATAGTAAGGTCTTCCTCCAGCCGCCCGTCGGGCGCATAAAACCAGGTCTTCACAGGATTGCCGTCCACCCGCTCGGTCAGCCAGTAACCTTTCCCGTAATGATACACGTCCATATATTCTCCTGAGAGTACGGTATGGGACATTTCCTGATAGCTGACGGAGCCGGTACTTTCTTCTTTCCTCATATCATATCCATATTCATAATACGAGTAAAATCTGTCCTCCTCCGTCTCCGGGACTTTCCCGGCCTCGATCAGTTCGGCCGTTTCCAGAATCGGCGTAATATCCGAAGCCCCTCTGGCTCCCCAGAAATCCGGCGACTCCTCGCACATCGCCCATTCATATCTGTAAGAATAGAGCCCGTTTCCGCCCGCATCCTTTGTGACCTTCTCCACCGGGTATATCTGTTTGCCGCCTATGTACGCTCCGTTAAAATCATAATAATACTCGATCTGCCGGTACAGGTTCCCGTTGGGATATTTCAGCAGGACCGTGTCCCTTCCGCCGTCCTCATTAAAAGTGACCTCCGCGTCTCCGTAAAGCCCGCGGAAAGTCCCCCAGCTCCAGGTGACTTCGCCCTTTCCCTGAACCGCGCTTCCTCCGGCCCCGCTTCCCGAGTCTGCGCCGGAGCCTCCGCAGGCGGAAAGTGTAAGCGCAGCCAGCGCGGCCATAAAAAATATCGTTGCCTTCTTTTTCATTCTTTTCTCCCTTCTGCAGCCTGATTATTTAGAGCTAATATTAAGAAGAGAAAATATAAAATGCAATAATGTGGATTTTAACAATATACCGATATACAATTCTCCCCCGAAAAGAACAGCGGCAAAATCATCTACTATTGACGATTTTGCCGCGCTCTCCCCTTATCCCTATTCCAATGTATCCAAAAATTCCTGATGATTCATCACTTTCCCGATCTTCGGGAAAATCACTTCTTCCGCATAACGCTGTTCTCGTTCTGTATCCGTAGCCGTACAGTCTCCCACGACCACTACCCGATATCCTTTATCATAAGCGGAGCGGGCAGAGGATTCTACACACCAGTTTGTATGGAAGCCCGCAAATACCGCATATTCAATCTCATTCGCCCTCAGCAGGTAGTCAATCGCCGTGGAATGAAAAGCATCCAGAGTTTTCTTCCCCTCTACGATAATATCCCCTTTCTGCGGCGTCAACTCTTTGATAATCTCAGGCCCGGGTGTTCCTCTGAGCCAGGCTCCGGTTCCCCAGTCAGCTTTCATATCAATCTCCAGCCCCCGCAGCCCTTCATATGCCGGACCGCCTTTTTTCAATTCAGGGAATCCTTCCTCAAAGCTATGGAACGGAACGTAAAAGATCTTTACGCCTTTTTCTCTGGCCCCTTTCAAAAGCTCCTGAAGGTTGGCAATCACGTTGCGTTCTTTTAACTGATCTTTGATAAACGCATACATGGTTCCTCCCTCCGTCAAGAAATCGTTTTGAGGCTCGATTAATATAATCGCAGTCCTTTCAGCCTTCATTACCAATATCCTCCTTTTATCTTTTTTCAAAGCGGTTCCAGACCTGCATTTCCGAAAAACCTCTGTTTCCCCAGAGAAAATACGGAATTGCTTCGATCACAACCTCTTTTTGTCTAAAATCCGCAGGACGGTACAACTGATCTTCCATCTCGTCGTCCGCCATCAGTCGGTGCCCTCTTAAAGTAATGCTCACTGCCTCCGGCATTATTTTCAGTTTCCCTGAGCAATATGTAATCTCTTTTTCCACGTCAATGCTCAGATTCGCAAGCTCATCCCCGTTATCTACTCCTTCGATGCAGTACACCACAGGCCCTCGCATAACGGCGACCTTCCCACAGTCTTCCCTGACTCTCGGATTTGCCTGCATCAGTACCACCGGCATATCCAAATTCAGATCAATCACATCGCCGTTTTTCCACCGCCGGCTCAAATCTGCATATCCTTTTTCCACATTAACCTGGAACGGTACCTGATTTACAGATATCTGGTATTTTCTGCACCAGCCGGGAATCCGCAGCATCAGAGCACCTTCTGTCTCCTGCTTCAAATCCATCCTCACCCTGATCTGTCCGTCCCAGGGATAGTGCGTGTCCACATCCAAAATCACATTTTGCCCACCCAGATCGGTGCTGATCCGACATGCCGTATATTGATGAAGCCATATTCTGCGCTCTGATGTGGAAGCAATTTTCTCTCCCAGCGAGCCAATCAGGCGGCAAATATTGGGCGGGCAGCAGGAAACCTGAAACCATGGCTGCCTTTCCGCATACATTTTGTCGTTCAGCGCCTTACTCGCATTTTTATAATATCTGGGGTAAACAGACAAATAATTAGCATAAAAAAACTGGTCGCCCTCATTGGATACGCTGCCTAAAATAATATTGTACAGAGTTTGTTCCAGAATATCCGCATACTTCGCATCCGTTTCCAGCTTCAGCATGCGGTCCGCCCACTGAACCAAAGCCACGCTGGCGCAGGATTCATTGTAGGTACGTTCATTTGGCAGATCGTATGCAAACGTAAACCGTTCCCCGTCCGACGCAGCCCCAATCCCGCCGGTAATCGCATACTGTGTATTGACCATGTTGTCCCACAATGTCCTGCATGCATCCAGAAGCATGCTGTCATCACAACAGTCTGCAACCTCCGTCATCCCGCTATACAAGTACATCGCTCTGACTGCATGTCCCACCGGCTCTTTCTGCTGCCTTACTGGTTTATGTGCCTGATATTCCGCATAAGGCCCTCTGTTTTCAAGAAAATATTTCAGATGCCTCTTTTGGTTCGCAGTCTTCGTTGTATCGACGCCTCTTTTCAAACTCTCCAGTTCAAAAAAGTAGGGTTCTGTTCCTCGCCGTTCAATAAACGTCCTTGCCAGTTCAAGGTACTTTTTTTCATCCGTCACACGGTACAGCCTCACCAATGCCAGCTCGATCTCAGGATGTCCGCAATACCCCGGATGTCCTTCTTTCTCGTCGGAAAACACATTTACCAGGAGATCCGCATACCGGATCATAATATCAAGAAACTTTCTCTTCCCAGTAGCCTCATACCATGCTACCGCTCCTTCTATTAAATGGCCCGCGCAATACAGTTCATGCATATAATACAGATTCTGAAATCTGTCCTCTTCCGACGCAACCGCCTGAAAATAAGAATTTAAATAGCCATTCGGAAGTTGAAGCGCCTTCAGCTTGTCTATCACCTGGTCGATCTTTTTTTCCAGTTCTTTATCCGGATAAATCCGTATCGCATAAGCGACGCTTTCTATCATTTTTCCGATATCCGAATCCCAGAACGGATGAGGTTCTGTTTCCGAATCCCCATCCCACCGCCAGTGCCGAAGCACACCGATCCGCCCCGTTTCCAGGCACTTCTGATATATGAGCGGAGCCGTAATGCGTGCATTCTTCTCTATTTTCTCCTGCAAAAGCCCGCTTTTCAACTGTATACGATCCATCGGTATCGGAATCATTTTTTGAAGCATACCTTTATTTCTCTCCTCTTTCCCGAAAATATATCAGCCTTTCAGACCTGTAGTTGCAATTCCTTCTACAAAATATTTCTGCCCTACCAGGAAAACAATCAGTACAGGTATAATTGCACAAACTGCGGCAGCCATCAACAGATGCCACTGACTGCTGAATACTCCAATAAAGGTGCGAAGGCCGATCTGAATCGTATATTTTTCCTGATCACTCAGATAAATCAATGGATTTATAAAATCATTCCAGGTGTTCAAAAAAGTAAACAGTCCCACGCAGATCAGCGCCGGTTTTGATAAGGGCAGGATTATTTTTGTAAAAATTGTGAAATGTCCTGCTCCATCGATCCTAGCCGCTTCATCCAGTTCTTTCGGAATTGTCCGGAAAAACTGACGGAGCAGAAAAATGTTAAACATTCCTCCGCCAAACACACTCACAGTTCCTACTCCAAACCAGGACGGAAGAGTCAGCGGAACAAATGTGTTTGTCAGTCCAAGTTTCGTCCACATGACAAAACTGGGTATAATGGTTGCGAAATACGGAAGCATAATACTAGTCATCAAAAGGTAAAATACCTTATCTCTTCCTTTCCACTGCACTCGGGACAATCCGTACGCACTCAAAGAACAGGATACTAAAATCCCCGCTACACATAGGACAACAATAATAACCGTGTTTTTAAAGTATGTAAGAAATGGAAGCCGGGTCAATGCTTCCGGGAAGTTTTCCCACTGTATTGGATTTGGGAAAATCACCGGAGGATATTCAAAGATCTGACTCATTCCCATTAAGGAACTGCGTACCATCCAATAAAAAGGCAGCAGCCATACGAGAGCCAGGGCAAAACACAAGATTGTACGCACCCAGCTTTTTCCCGATTTTCTTTTTCGTTTCATCCCTGATTCCCCCTTAACTTTCATCGCTGTAAAATACCCAGTATTTGGAACTCCAGAACAACGCTCCCACTACTACCAGGATCATTACAAACAATACCCAGCCCAAGCTGGAAGCCTTCCCGATATTCTGAAATTCAAAAGCCACCCGGTATAAATAGTAAACAAGAAAATTCGTTTTATTATTGGGGCCTCCCTGCGTCATAATGTAAGCCGGGAGAAATGCCTGCATGCTGGAAATCACAAACATCACTGTATTAAAGAAAATCGTTGGCGTCATATGTGGAAATGTACAATACCAGAACTTTGCCCATGCGCCGCCGCCATCCACCTCTATGGACTCATAAAGCTCCTGCGGCACTCCCTGCAGCCCGGCCAAAAATACTACCATAATATTCCCGCTGGTCCACGCCGTCATCAAAAGCAGCGACGGGAGCGCCGCATTTCCATAGATCCAGTCACTTGTCGGCAGATGAAGCGCTTCCAGGATCGCATTCAGCAATCCAAAATCAGGGCTCATAATCCACATAAAAATCATTGCTGTCGCAACAATCGGCAGAATTGTAGGTATATAGAATGCCGCCCTCAAAAATGTCATTCCCCGCAGCTTTTTACTGTTCAGCAACAATGCTACAAGAAACGCAGTGATGATACAAACTGGCACATTCATAAGCGAAAAGGTCATGGTCACCTTCACGCTGTTCCAGAAAAATGTGTCCTGACCGGAAAACAATTCTGTATAATTCCCCAGCCCGACAAATTCTGTCGGATGAGAGATTGAGTAATTTGTAAAGCTCATAACCAGACTGGCAATCATAGGTCCCAGAGAAAAAGCCAGGAATCCTATGATCGCAGGGAGGGAAAATAAAATCCCAGCGATATTTTCTTTCTTTTGCCTGCTCATCCCATCTTTCCTTCCCTTCTAATGTTCCTGCCTGAAGGATCTGCTTCAGGCAGGAATACGTAAATTTTATTGATATAATCCCTCAAACAAAGATTCTGCCTGATCAGCGATTCCTTCCATTGCCTCCTGTGCAGTTTCTTCTCCTAGATACATTCGCTCCAGTGCCGGCGTGACAAGTGCGTCAATTTCGGCAAAGTTTTTCACATAAGCCGACGGATGCCGGTGGAAGTTGTTCAGGGCGGGTTCCATCACTGCGTCAATATATCCGTCCGGATGCGCCACATTTCCTGTCGCCCACTGATTTAAAAGGTCTTCATTCGTATACCATTCTGTCATCAGAGGCATCCAAAGCCCGGACTGATATGCTTCCACCGCCTTGGACGGATCTGCCAGCCACTTCCACAGCAGCCATGCTTCTTCCGGATGCTCTGTAGATTTAAAGATTCCTACCGTTCCCCATCCGGGACTGGTCGAGTATTCTCCATTCATCTTGGGAAGAACACCTACGCCAAAATCAACGCCGCTTTCTCCCAGATCCAGGAGTACCCACTGTCCTATCATAATGATAGCCGACTGTCTGGTCGTAAGGCTTACCGCCGTTGAAGGCAGGCTCTTTGTTTCTGCAGGAGATGGAGCTACATGGTATTTTGTTACCAGGTCGCCCATTTTCTCAATCACATCCAGACCTTCTTCTTCTGCCAGGCCGAACTTACCGTCCTCCGTCATATAGGTTCCGCCATTTCCATGCACCAGAGGCATATACGATCCCTGGTTAAAGTCAAACCGGATTCCATACTGGCGGATGTGTTCCGGATCAAAATCCGGAGACTGGGCATTGTTTCCATTCTGATCAATCGTAAGTTTCTGTGCAATATCCACCAGTTCATCCCAGGTCAATGCATCTTCGACTTTGGTAGGAAGCGGATCTACCCCTGCCTCCTCAAAAGCCTCCGTATTGTAAAATAATGCATAGGATTCTCCTGCCGTATACATACCATATGATTTCCCTTCCTCCCAATACAGGAAAAAGTCCTCTACAAAATCCTCTCTGTCAAGTTCTTCATCTTGATCAATAAAATCAAAAATGTTATACAGCATCCCCTGTTCCGCAAAATCCAATGCCATATAATCACGGATATATGCAATATCCGGTTCTTCCTGACCCGCTACCATGGCGCTCATCTTCGCTTCATAGTCAGATGGAATATGCTGGCTGTCCACTTTAATGTATGGATATGCCTCCTCAAAATCTGAAATGATTTTTTCCATAAGGGGCTGTTCATAACTTCCTCCCCAGTACGTAAAACTCAATTCCACCTGTTCTTGTTTTTCCCCCGATGAGTTTTCCGTCTGCTGCTCCGCTGACTGCCCCTCCTGCGCAGTGCCTTCCCCGGATCCTCCGCCGGATCCGCAGGCCGTCAAAGTCCCCAGCGATACTGCCAGTACCAGCGCCAATACCCTACGTTTCATGTTTCACTTTCCCCTCTCTTTGTAAATTTGACATCTGTAGTATCTGTCTGCTTATAGGATAATATAGACAAATTTAAAATAAAATTGTAGTTTTTTTAGTTTATTGTGTTTATTTTGTTTCTTTTTTCAGGCAAATACCGTTTCCTTGACACTTTTGTCCGTTCTCGGATACAATAAAATCAATAGAGAGGGGATGTGAATGTTTTGTACAGATTATTTCTGGTTGATGATGAAAATGGTCAGCTTGATTTGATGGAACAGATTTTGAAAAAAATGAACAGCAACCTGGAAATTCATTGCTTTACACAGCCCAAGGATGCTCTGGCAGCCATGAAACAAAATCCTGCCCACATAATAATCAGCGATATTCGTATGCCTCAAATGGACGGTCTTACCTTTATCCGTCAAATCCGCCAGAACTATTCGGATACCATTATTGCAATTTTGAGCGCATACGGCGATTTCTCCTATGCGAAAAAGGCAATGTCCTATTCTGTTGTGGATTACCTTGTTAAACCGGTTAACCGTCAGGAACTTCAGAATCTGCTGAACAATATCCTGTCCCGGCTTGAACCGTTAAATTTTCCGTATATTTCTCCAAAGGAATTTGAGCAGCTGGAAAGATCCGTTATGTCAGCAGTATACCAGTCTGATCTGGATGAGATCTCTCATATTCTGGAACAGTTCACTGAACTTGTCCGCGGAAGGGATCTCACCTGCTCCCGTGCTGTCATAGTGCAGAATTTTGGTCATCTGCTCCTTATCCTGTACCGCCATTTAAATCTTGAGCTTTCCGATGAAATCTTTCGAAACTTTGAATCCTGTTCTTCCCTGGAACAGTTCAGTTCAGTTGCGCTAAGCCAGATTAAACAGATTGTAAACGACCGGAAAGCAATCGAAAAACAAAGTTCGTCACACACGATTGACGAGATCATACATTACATTGAAAAAAACCTTGGAAAGGAACTGTCCCTTATGTCCATTGCCGAGCAGTTTCATTTTAATTCCAGTTATTTAAGCAATTTGTTTAAAAAGCAAACCGGTATGGGGCTCAAGGAATATATTATCGGGCGGCGGATCGAGCATGCAAAAGATCTTCTCTGCAATACAAACTGGAAGATACAGCAGATCTCCGCCAAGTGCGGTTATGAGGACGTAAGTTATTTTGTTCAGATATTTAAAAAACACACCGGATTTTCTCCCAGCCAGTTCCGAAAACGGATGTAACAAAGGAGCATCACATGAAACAAAAAAAATTTTTAAGCTTTCCACCGTTCGGACTTCAGATAAAATTTTTCATTACTTACTGCATCATCGTTTTTCTTCTTTGCAGTCTGATTGGAATTGTTTACTATAAAACAACAGAGGACTCTTTGTCTCGTATGGTTACCAAAGATGTGCTTACAATTCTTCAAAAGAACAATCAGATTATTGACCAACAGCTGGAAAGTGTAGAAAATTATGCCAATAGTTTTGTGGCAGACAGGTCTCTTAACAAGTATATTGTTCAATACGAAAACGCAAATTCTACCTATGACTATTATTGCCTGGATCAGCCTATTACAAAACTTCTTCATAACTATTTTTCTTCTTCTCCAAGCATCTTTTCCGCCTATGTCATGACCAGGCATATGTCTTATGGGGAACTTTTTGGCTCCAATATTATACCGGTACAGAATTTCCCCCAAAGCAGTGCCTATCAGATGGCTGTAGAGGGAAAAGGAAAAACAGTATGGATCCCAACTTACGATTTTTTTGCAGAATACGATCAGTCATCTATTCTCTCAGAAAAAGATCCATATCGAAATGTTTTTTCGGCCGCAAAACTGATTCAGAAAACACAAGACGATTATCTGATTCTCGTTCTTAATTTTCTGGATGATGTCTACTCACAGATTTTCGAGACACAATTTACAGAATACAAAGGCGATTGCCTCGTCATTGCGCCTGATAACCATATCGTTTTTCAAAGCGATCCTTCTGACAACTTTTTTTCCCAGTCATCCATTCTGTCCGAAGAGATATTTTCTCAGGACAGTGGATATGTAATGCAAAAACTGAATGGGGAAAGTTTTATCATTTGTTATGACAAATCAGATGTCACTGGCTGGATTTCTGCATGGGTTATACAACAGGACACTGTACTCAATCAATTTACCAATGAATTGACCCAGAACCTTACGGTCATCCTGGTCATTTTGATTATTCTTCCGTTGTTTTTGATTTTATACATAAACGCAAAACTGGTCCGCCCACTGAATTCCCTCCAGGCAGGCATCAAAGAAACGGGAAAAGGAAATTTTCAAACAGAAGTAAAAGTCGATGGATTTTCGGAAATACGAAGACTTATCCAGAATTTCAACGAATCAAACAAGAAAATAGATTCATTGATCAAAGAAAACTACAAATCACAATTGCTGAAAAAGGAGGCAGAACTGGCTGCTTATGACCTCCAGCTCAATCCTCATTTTGTTCTGAACACATTGAATCTGATAAATCTGGAATTGATTCAGAATGGAAACGATGATATGTGTGAAATCATCTCCGCACTGAGCCGGGTGATCGAATATACCCTCCGGACGAAGAGCCTCCAGGTCTTATTTTCACTCGATTTAGCAAACACGCAGAACTATCTTCACATTATGCAGAAACGTTATAAAGATAAATTTACCGTAAAATATGAAATTTCCAAAGAACTGCTTTCTACAAAAGTTCCGAAACTTTTTTTGCAGCCTCTTGTGGAAAATTCCATCAAACATGGTTTTGAATCTATTACGTGGGAAGGAGAAATTGTCATCCGCGCCAAATGCATGGACGGCCTCCGCATATTTGAAATCGAAGACAATGGATCTGGTTTCCCGTCCAATGTCCTGCAGGAGCTTCATGCAAAAGACAGTCCTCATATTGGCATCAATAATATTCGCTACCGTATCAAATATCTTTATGGCGAAGAATATGATCTTGAGATTTTCACGGTAGCTCCTCACGGAACTCTCATAAGAATTACGCTTCCCTGACGCAAAAAAGCATCCCGCCAGCCAAATATGACTGTTGGGATGCTTTTCTTCTTCACTCAAATATCATTACTGCGTCGTTCCCGCCGAGGGATCACCCGTCCCTGCATTGGGATCCGCTCCCGCCGCATTGGGATCTGTTGTGGCCGCA
>DXGV01000056.1 GCA_019113745.1 Candidatus Blautia intestinavium | reverse complement strand
AATGGTGATTCTGTTTTTTGCTTTCAGATATGCGTTCTGCATTGCCTTTTCCAGATCCTCAGCGGAAACCTCAATGGTCAGTTTTGCCATGTTCTTTTCCAATTTCTCTACCTGTAAACTCATATTTCCTGTTCCTCCTTAAATATCAGGTTCTGCTTCTATTTTATACGATTGAGATACAATTACAGTCATTATCGTAGTATAGCACAACCGACACAAAAACGCCAGCATTTTTTTCAGGAATACACCACGGATTCCGCGATTTCCTCCGCCTTTTCCTTCCCAAGAAGCTGTTCGATAAGAGAAAGAGCAAATGGAATGGCAGTCCCCAGGCCCCGGCTGGTGGTCACATTGCCGTCTACAACCACCTTATCTTCTACCGCTTCCGCCCCCTCAAGGCTGCCCATAAACGAAGGATAGGCGGTAGCTTTTCTGTTTTTCAGAAATCCAAGGGAACCGAAAATGCTGGGCGCCGCGCAGATTGCGGCGACCTTCCCGCCTTTTTCATAAAATCCCCTGAGAAGCTCCTGAAGCGGAGCATATTCTCCCAGATATTTCGTTCCCGGCATTCCTCCCGGAAGGACCAGCATATCCGCGTCGGAGAAATCAGTCCCTTCAAAGATTCTGTCCGTGTACATGGTGATGTTATGAGATGTGGTGATCTCTCTGGAATTCTTAATGGAAACTGTCTCTATATCGATCCCGGCCCTGCGCATCAGATCTACCACTGTAAGGCCTTCGATATCTTCAAATCCATCCGCCAGAAAAATATATACTTTGCTCATAGTCTTACCTCCTGTATTTCATGCAGTTCCATATACTTCGCAGCTTTACTTTTTCTGGCAATAAGTATAGCATTTCTCCACCAAAGATGGTAGGGATAATTGCAGTTTTCTTTCAGTTGGGATATACTGAGATAAGCGCCGGATATCATCCGGCAGACTTGAGCAGACCCGGACGCCGGAGAAAGGAGAAAAAGATATGGAGATCGAAAGAAAATTTCTTATAGATAAGGAGAATCTTCCTGAAAATCTGGAACAGTTCCCCTGCCGCCAGATTGAACAGGGATACCTCTGCACAGCGCCGGTGGTGCGTATCCGCCGCCAGGACGAAGAATATTACCTCACTTATAAATCAGCCGGTCTTATGGCCCGGGAAGAATATAATCTGCCCCTGAACCGGGAGGCGTATCTTCATCTGAAACCCAAGGCGGACGGCCTTGTCATCGCCAAGACCAGATACCTGATCCCGGAAAAAGACGGGCTGACTATTGAACTGGATGTTTTTCACGAGGAATACGAAGGGCTTCTTCTTGCCGAAGTGGAATTCCCTTCCGAGGAGGCGGCAAACGCCTATATTCCTCCTGCATGGTTCGGGGTGGACGTAACTTATTCTTCCAGATATCACAACAGCACACTGAGCAGAGGAACAGGGATAAGCAGATAATACTTATCCCTGTTTTTTTCTGTTTCTTCTCTTCCTGCCCTTTTTCTTCCACTTCGGACCGGGATTCCAGGTTCCATCCATCAGCCTTTTTTCCATCCGTTCCGCATACCATACGGGAAACATCCCCAGGATCCGCCCCGCGGCTTTCAGGACCCTGCCGCGCCGCTTTCCCAGCCTCATGGACCAGATCAGCATTTTTTCCGTTAAAAAGAACATGTGCCAAACCTCCTGGAAATAGTTTAGCACATTCTGTTCTTTAACACAATTTTTTCATATTTTAGATAAAACCTTATTTAACGTCAGTATATATAGGAACATTGTGTTCTGTATACGCATTTTATCCAGCCCCTCATGACAAGCTGTATACCCGTAAAAGGCGTTTCCTTACAGGCGCTTTCCTTTCTCCGCGCAGGCATTCAGAGCTTCAAATACCGCGCTTCTCATTCCCGCCTTTTCCAGCATACGCACGCCCTCTATGGTGGTTCCTGCCGGAGAGCATACCATATCTTTCAGTTCGCCCGGATGCATTCCCGTCTCCAGCACCATTTTCGCGCTTCCCAGAACTGCCTGAGCCGCGAAGGCATACGCCTGTTTCCGGGGCATTCCCTGCGCGACAGCAGCGTCCGCCATCGCTTCGATAAACATGAACACATAGGCCGGAGAACTGCCGCTGACAGCTCCCGCCGCATCCATCAGCCGCTCGGGGATGAACTCTGTTCTGCCAAAACTGTCGGTAAGTTCCCGGATCTGGCGCGCGTCCTCCTCCGTCACCTTCTCGTTGATGCACACGCTTGTCATTCCTTCCCCTACCTGCGCCGGGGTATTCGGCATCAGACGGACGATCTTCATGGATCTTGCGCAGGTTTCCTCAAGCCACTGAAGCGTTTTGCCGGGAGCGATCCCCACCAGGATCTGATCCTCTGTAAGAAGATCCCGGATCTCTTTAATCACTTCCTCATAAAACTGCGGTTTTACCGCCAGAAAAAGGATCCTGCTTTTTGCCGCCACCTCGCGGTTATCCATGGTAACGACGACTCCCAGCTTTTCCCTGCTGCGGGCGGCCCCCGCCTCCGTAAGATTGGACACTATGATCTCATCTTTGTTTAAAAGTCCTTTTTTCAGTATACCGCTCACCATGGCGGTTCCCATATTGCCGCAGCCGATAAATCCTGCTTTCATCATAACCTCTCATCTCCTGTCATCAGATATTTACGTATTGCAAAAAGGATTGCGATCGCAGCCACTCCTATCAGGGTCTGCCAGGTCTCAAGATGTTCCACCACCATCTGTCTGGCGGTGGCAAACAACAGCACCTCTACCACATTCTGCACGGAATGCCTGCACAGCATTTTGATAAACTCCACGCCCACCACCAGCGACAGCGCATTGGACAGAAACTCCGTAAAAAAATCAATATCCATATCCCACAGGGATATTCTGGTAATGTCGTGTATCATGCTGATCCCTGCCAGCGCGATAACGACCAGTATCACCACAGATAAGATAATCTCCGTATATCTGGCGGTATTGTAGATGATTTCGTTAAAGCGTTTGCGTATATTATGATTTATCTCTTTTTTCATTCCGCCTCCCATCCTTTTTCATCATTCCGGTATTTAAAATTTCGCTTCTGTTTTTTATCTTACCATAAAAAAACCTGCAAATCCAGTTATTGAATTCTTGAGTTTCCGCTCTTGATTTTTAAGTAAAAACTGCTATAATGGAAACATGCAGATATAGTTCATCGGTAGAACACCAGCTTCCCAAGCTGGGGAGGCGGGTTCGATTCCCGTTATCTGCTCTACGAAAGCCGGAAACCCTGAAAAATCAGTGTTTCCGGCTTTTTCTGTCAAAAAAGTATTCAATATACTTACTCGGTGAACCGGGGGACGTGCTCTCACCCAATCCGAGACCTTGCGGAAAAGGGTGATTATTATGAGTACATATGAAGAATTAAGTTTGATCATAAGCATTGCTCTACTGATCGTTGCCATTCTGAATATGAAAAATAAGAAATAGCCGTCCTGCTTGATCTGACCCTAAAGTTATAGTGAAACTGAGGGCAGACTTTTCATTTCAACAGGAGCCGTTCACAGTACCCATAATTCCTTACAATCTTCCATACCTGGCGGCCAGCTCCCGCATTTCTTTCTGGAGTTTTTTGGAAAACTGGCCTCTCTTCAGACGCCACTTCCAGTTCTTTCCCAAAGTAGAAGGCTGGTTCATACGGGCGGAATTATCCAGTCCCAGATAGTCCTGCATCGGAATAATGCAGAGATCCGCCACGCTTCTCATCACAAGACAGATCAGGTCTTTATAAATCTCTTCGTCAGGATCATAAAAATTATTCAGATATTCTCTCGCCTGTTTCCGCTCTGCCGCCGTAATATCCTTGAACCAGGATACCAGTGTTTCATTATCGTGAGTTCCCGTATATACCACACAATTTCTCGGATAATTATGGGGCAGATAATCGCTGGCATTCCCTGTGTCACGCTCGTCAAAAGCAAATTCGATCACCCGCATATTCGGGTATCCGCTGTCCGCCACCAGTTGTTTAACAGAATCCGTCATATACCCAAGGTCTTCCGCAATAATATCCCTCGGCCCCAGTCTCTGGGAAAGTGTACGGAACAAATCCATTCCGGGGCCCTTTTCCCACCATCCGTTTTCCGCAGTAGCGTCTCCGTAGGGGATTGCGAAATATTCGTCAAAACCACGGAAATGGTCGATACGCAGCACATCGTAAAGCCGGAAGCAGTTTTCGATCCGTTTCACCCACCAGTCGTAGCCGGAATTTTTGTGAACCTCCCAGTTATAAAGAGGATTTCCCCAGAGCTGTCCTGTAGCGGAAAATCCATCCGGAGGACACCCCGCCACCTGTGTAGGGCAGTTGTTCTCATCCAGCTTGAACAGCCAGGGATTTGCCCAGGTGTCGGCGCTGTCCATAGCCACGTAAATAGGGATATCTCCGATGATACGTATCCCCTGTTCGTTGGCATAAGTCTTCAGCTTCGTCCACTGTACCCGGAATTTATACTGTACATATTCATAGAATTCGATTTCAAAATAAAGCTCTCTCCGGTAATAATCCAGGGCGTTCTGCCAGCGCAGACGGATATCTTCCGCCCATTCGCTCCATGGCTTTCCGCCGAAACGGTCTTTCACCGCCATAAAAAGCGCGTAGTCTTTCAGCCACCATGCCTCTTCCTCCTGGAATCTTCGGAAATCCGGATCCTCGCCAATATTACTCCGCTCATAGGCTTTCCGCAGAAGAGCCATACGGCTTTTGTACATCTTCGCGTAATCGACGCTTACCGGATCTTTGCCAAAGTCCGCCCTGTCGCATTCCCGCTTTGTCAGCACACCTTCCTCGATTAGATCCTCAAGGCTGATAAAATAAGGATTTCCGGCAAACGTGGAAAAGGACTGGTAGGGGGAATCCCCATAACTGGTAGGTCCCAGGGGAAGGATCTGCCAATATCCCTGTCCTGCGGCTTTCAGGGCATCCACAAATTCATAAGCACTTTTTGAAAAACATCCGATTCCATATTTCGACGGCAGGCTGCTGACCGGAAGCAGCACGCCGCATTGTCTCCTGTATGCCATTTTTTCTCTCCTTCTGTTTCATAATGATATCATATATTGCGGACTAATGATACCCTTTTTATCCGCCGCTCCGGTGTCTGCCGATAAAGTACAGTTCACACCATGCTCGGGGAGAGGAATGCGCAGCGTCATGCTTGCATGTAAAAGGCGTATTCCTGTTCCTGAGTGCGAGTGGAACTCGTAACATAAAGGGCGCGGACGGTTTCGGTTTCGTTCCCGGTAACGGTATCATACACACATACTGACACATTCTTTCTCCTCTGTCAATGTTCAAACCGGAAGATTATAAGAGTTTTTTTCGGGAATTTGTGAAGTTATCCTTTTTTCCTACGTCCATTGTCTTTCTTTTCTCTCCTGGCCTTTGTCATTTCTCCGCCGCTTTCTCCGCATAAACCGTAGTCACCAGTTTCTCATAATCCACCCGCTCCTTCAGCTCTCCCGCCTCTTCCAGTATATCCTGCAAAAGTTCAAAGCTTTCTTTTTCAAACACGAGATTTTCCTTCCAGGTATCCTGTTCATAATAGCGGGTTACGATCGTCGTGATCGTTTCCAGATCTGTTTCTTCAAACTGAGGCGCAATCACCTGAGCGATCTCTTCCGGCGTGTGGGTCTGTACATATTCCATTCCCTTCTGAAGACCATTGGTAAATTTCTGTATCACATCCGGATGTTCTTCCATATAGCTGGATCTGGCGCTATAGGAGGTATAGGGCACGTAGCCGGAATCCACTCCCAAAGAAGCCACCACATATCCCGCCCCTTCCTGCTCCAGAGCAGTGGCGGAGGGCTCAAACTCTACTGTGAAATCCGCCGAATCGTCCCCTGTAAACGCCGCCGCAGTGGATCCAAAGTCAATGCTCTGGTCAATGACAAGATCCTTCTGAGGATCTATGCCGTTTTTGCGGAGAATGTATTCAAATACCATCTCCGGCATACCGCCTTTCCGCCCTCCCAGAACTTTTTTCTCTTTCAGGTCTTCCCACTGGAAATCGGGCATTTCTTCTCTTGCCACCAGGAAATTCCCCGCCCGCTGGGTCAACTGGGCGAAATTCACCACCGGGTCTGTAGCTCCTTCCTGATAGGCATATACCGAGGCTTCCGCTCCCATGAAACCAATATCCGCCTCCCCGGAAATCACCGCAGTCATTACCTTGTCTGCGCCAAATCCGTTTACCAGATCGATCTTCAGCCCTTCTTCTTCAAAGTAACCTTCCTCAATGGCGACATACTGAGGCGCGTAAAAGATAGAATGAGCCACTTCATTTAAGGTAACTTCTGTCAGTTCCTCTTTATCCTGCGCCAAAACCCCGGACGGCAGAGACGCCATAGCAAGGATCACCGCCAGAGACGCCGCAATGAATTTCTTTTTCATAGATCACTTCTCCTTTTTTATTCTGGCGCCGTCTCTTCCTCTTTTTTCATCTCTCAGGAAGAAAAGGCGCTTCCTTCTATCATATGCGCCCCTCCGTCAAAAAGTTCTTTTCTTTCCCCTGGCTATGGACTATAATTTAACCATACCGCCCGCGTGTCTTTACGGGCAATCCAGATAAAAGAAAGGACAAAATCCTATGAAACTGAATCCCTTCTGCATGTGCTGTGCAGTAAATAAACAGGAAAAGAATATACGGGGCTTTTCCGATATGGACAGAAAAACAGAATATATGAAAAAAGTAATGGCTCTTCTTGCCGGCGCTTCCGATGAAGACTGCGCTCCCAGTCTTTCCGCAGAGCTGAAAAAGCTGTACAGTGAATTCTGGAAACAGCCGGAAGAGGATTATTCCAGGATAAAAAAGGACTTTAACCAACTGATGCTGGATACGGAGCCTGCTATTGAGAAAAAGATCCAGAATGCCCCTGACCCTCTGGCGGCGGCACTGCTCTACGCGAGAACCGGGAATTATATTGACTTCGCAGCCCTTTCTCATGTAGATCCTCAGACGGTTCTCTCTCTTTTGGAGGATGAAAACACAGACCCACTGGACCCGGAAGAATACGGCCGTTTTCTTGAGGAGCTGAAGTACTGTAAAAAACTTCTTTATATTACCGACAACTGCGGCGAGATCGTTCTTGACAAACTAGCGGTAAAGGTTCTGAAAGAACAGTACCCGAACATCCATATCACTGTCCTTGTAAGGGGCTTTCCCACTGTCAACGACGCCACTATGGAGGACGCCGCGGAAACCGGTATGACGTCAGTTGCAGAGGTCGTCGGCAACGGAAGCAATGTCTGCGGAACCTGGCTTGCCGGGATCAGCAAAGAAGCGAGGGAGCTTCTGGACAACGCCGATCTTATTATTTCCAAAGGCCAGGGAAACTTTGAAACGCTCCACGGCAGCGGACTGAATATCTACTATCTGTTCCTCTGCAAATGCGAGTGGTTTCAGCAGCAGTTTCATGCCAGGCCCCTGGAAGGTATGTTTCTGAACGAACGCCGCCTTCCAAAGTAAAATCTGCCGCAAACGCCGTCTTTTTTGTATCTGTGCGCCCTGCCGCCTGTAAGTTTCGTTATTTTAACAGGATATCCCGCGTTTTTGGTCAGAATCACGAAGCCTCCCCGGGCTTTCGTCAATCTGTCAAGAATCCCAAAAAATATTTGTACGATTCATCTCTGGCATGAAGAATAAGATTTCGCTATACTGAGTACAGTTCAAAACGAAACACTTATTACACAATTATTTTGGAGGGAAAATCGATGGCAAGCTTATCCTTACAGCACATTAACAAAACATATCCTAACGGATTTGAAGCAGTTAAGGACTTCAATCTGGAAATCGAAGACAAAGAATTTATCATTTTCGTTGGACCGTCTGGCTGCGGTAAATCCACCACCCTGCGTATGGTTGCAGGTCTGGAGGAGATCACCAGCGGTACTTTAAAGATCGGCGATAAAGTCATGAACGATGTTGAGCCCAAGGACCGTGATATCGCAATGGTATTCCAGAACTACGCTCTGTATCCTCATATGACAGTTTATGATAACATGGCGTTCGGCCTGAAACTCCGCAAGGTTCCGAAAGACGAGATCGACAAAGCAGTTCGTGAAGCCGCAAGGATCCTTGACCTGGAAAAGTTACTTGACCGTAAGCCGAAGGCTCTTTCCGGTGGTCAGAGACAGCGTGTCGCTATGGGACGTGCTATCGTACGTAATCCAAAGGTATTCCTGATGGACGAGCCGCTCTCCAACCTGGACGCAAAACTCCGTGTTCAGATGCGTATTGAGATCTCCAAGATCCATCAGAGACTGGGCGCTACTATCATCTATGTAACCCATGACCAGACAGAGGCTATGACTCTTGGTACAAGAATCGTTGTTATGAAGGACGGCGTTGTTCAGCAGGTAGATACTCCGCAGAACCTGTACCAGAAACCGGGCAACCTGTTTGTAGCAGGCTTTATGGGATCTCCGCAGATGAACTTCCTGGATGCAGTGATCAAGGAAAAAGGCGGAAATCTGGTTGCTCAGATTGGTTCTGATGAAGTTGTTATTCCGGAATCAAAAGCAAAAGCCCTGAAAGACGGCGGATATATCGGAAAGACCGTTGTTCTTGGTATCCGTCCGGAGGATGTAACAGATACTCCTAACGGCGCTATGTCTTCTACTGTTAAGGTGTATGAGCTTCTGGGCGCGGAAGTATTCCTGTACTTTGATGTTAACGGCACACAGGTAACCGCCCGTGTCGAGCCGCATACAACAGCTAAGACAGGTGATCCGATCAGATTTGATTTCGATATGGAGAAATCTCACTTCTTCGACAAAGATACCGAACTGGTTATCACAAACTAAGAAAAATTTCAGACCCGGGGAACATTTCCCCGGGTTTTCTTTTTTTACAGGAGGTACCACTATGTCAATACAACGAACTCTCCAGAAATGTCTGGACGACTGGACAAAAATCAGCGGGCTTGACTTTTGCCTGCTGAACGCAGACGGCTCCGTCTACTGCTCCGCCTGCTCCAGACAGCTTCCCTCCCCCTCCAGACTGGAAGATTTTCTCGGCAGTTCCGCCCTGTGTATGGCAAATTCGGACTGCTGCCTTTATAAAGTTCAGGAAAAAGGCGATCTTGCCTATATTCTCATTGTCTGGGGATCGGGGGAAAGCGTTCCTACCATCGGAGAACTTGCCGTCTATCAGATAGAAAGCCTTTTATCCGCCTATGCGGAAAAAAACGACAAAAATACTTTTATGCAGAAACTTCTTCTGGGAAATTATACGGAAGTGGACGCTTTCAACCAGGCCAAAAAGCTCCATATCAGTTCCTCGGCCAGCCGCGCTGTATTTCTGGTGGAAACGCGCCAGGAAAAGGACGAGCACGCGCTGGCGACTATAAAAAATATTTTCTCTGCCCGAACAAAGGATTTCATTACTTCTGTCAATGACTCCGGGATTATTGTGGTGCGGGAACTTTCTTCTACGGAAACAGAGGAGGATCTGGAAAATATCGCCCTTATGCTGGTGGATATGCTGGGAACCGAGGCCATGACCCAGGCCTGGGTTTCTTACAGCAATATCGCGGAAGATCTGAAACAGCTTTCCAACGCTTATAAAGAAGCCTGCACCGCCATGGAGATCGGAAAGATCTTTTATGCGGAGCGGAATGTATTCAGCTACCGGAGACTGGGCATCGGACGGCTGATCTATCATCTTCCGGTGTCCCTCTGCGAAATGTTTATCCAGGAAATCTTCGGAGATGAAACACTGGATTCTGTTGACAGCGAAACTCTTACGATCATCCGGACTTTCTTTGAGAACAACCTGAATCTGTCCGAGACCTCCCGGCAGCTTTATGTCCACAGAAACACTCTTGTCTACCGTTTTGAAAAAATACAGAAAAAATTCGGCCTGGATCTGCGGATCTTTGAGGACGCCCTGACCTTTAAGCTTGCCATGCTGGTGGCCGGATACGTTACCTATACCAAAAATCAGCGCTGACAGCACCGCATTTGATAAAAGAAAAAGCCCGTATACAGACTTCATGCAGAATTTAAGCTGTCTGTATACGGGCTGTGTACAAAAGATAATACGCTATGATCTTAAAAGCATCAGATGCTCCGGGGGCAGATAAAGATAAGCGGGAAGATTTTTTTCCGGCGCTTCCCCGAAGCCGCTTTTCGGGCGCATCCACCACAGCACCGCGTCGTCGGCTCCCGGACATTTTACAAGATACTGATGCTCAAAGGTCGTCTCCACATATTCCGCCGCCTGAAAGGGGATACAGTTTTCTCCCTTTTCTTCCGCGCTGCGCATCCAGTGTCCCCGGATAGCCACATGCGTCATATCCGGTTCCACTTTCTGCGCCGTCTTAAGCGCCACGCCCCAGTCCAGGGCAAATATCTCATAATCTCCCAGTCTCTCGATCCTGGAATTGTTTTTGCAGCCAGTAAGTCTGGAGGCTTCCAGAAGCCCCGGCTGTTCAAAAATCTTTCTTGTCTCTCCGAAAGTCAGGGTTTTTCCTTCCTTCAAAAGCATCAGCTCCCGGCAGAACCGGAAAGCTTCGTCCCGGCTGTGAGTTACCATCAGCATGTCTCCTCTGTAGTCCTTAAGGAATTCCTGCATATCCTTCTGAAGAACGTCCTTCAGATAGCCGTCCAGGGCCGAAAAAGGCTCGTCCAGAAGAATTGCCTCCGGTTCTCCGATCATCATCCGGGCAAGGGCCACTCTCTGCTGCTGGCCGCCGGAAAGTTGGGAAGGATAACGGTTTTCCAGTCCTTCAAGCTGATACCTTTTTAGAAAATCCTGTACCTTATCTTCCCTTTCGCTTTTCTTTCCCCGGAAACCGCAGCGGATATTTTCCTTCACTGTCATCGCCGGGAAAAGGGCGTAGTTCTGAAAAAGATATCCCACTCGTCTATCCTGTGGACTCAGACTGATCTTTTTCTCAGAATCAAATACAGTTTTTCCGTTTATAACAATTTTCCCCCTGTCCGGCTTTTCAATACCGGCGATACAGCGGAGGGTCATACTTTTGCCGCTTCCCGAAGCTCCAAGGATCCCTACGGATGAAGTCCGGCTGTCAAATTCAGTTTTCAGGGTAAAGCCCTTTAATTTTTTTTCTATTTTAATACTTATTGCCATCAGATCCACCTTCTGCCGTTCATTCCCCGTCCGGAAACAATATTGATCAACGTTACGATAAGGAAAGAGATCAGAACGATCACCACGACCCAGAAAGCGGCCATGTCATAATTTCCCGCCGCTGTTTCCGCCGCGATAGCCACCGATACCGTCCTTGTCTTTCCAAGGATATTTCCCGCCAGCATGGAGGTGGCTCCATATTCTCCGATCGCTCTGGCAAAAGCAAGAACTGTGCCGGAAGCAATTCCAGGAGCCGCCGTCGGCACGATCACTTTCCAGAATATCCGGGCGTCGCTCATACCCAGCGTCTGTCCCGCACAGATCAGATTTACATCCACCTGTTCAAAGGCCGCCCGGGCGTTCCGGTACATCAGAGGAAAAGCGATCACTGCCGCAGCCACCACACAGCCCTTCCAGGTCTGTACGATTTTAAAATCAAAATTTTCCATTAGAAAGCTTCCCAGAGGCCGTCTCAGACTGAAAAGCATCAAAAGCAGAAACCCCGCCACTGTAGGCGGCAGCACCAGAGGCATTGTAAAAATCCCATCAAGCACTGCCCTGGTTCCCGGCCGGAGCTTCATAATCTTTCTTGCACAGAATATCCCCAGGAAAAAGGCGATGGCCGTAGCCACCGCCCCTGTTTTTAAAGATATCCATAAAGGGGACCAGTTGATCTCCTGAAAAAATCCCGTCATTTTTCCGCCTCCGCTGCATACGGCGCAAATCCGTATTCTTCAAATACTGCCATGGCGTCGTCAGACTGAAGATATTCAAAGAAAATCTCCGCCGCTTCTTTCTCTGCCTTAGAAGCTTCCGCGTCCTTGACAAGTCCTGCTGGATAAAGCACAGGAGTTGTAAGTGCGTCGGCCGGGGCTTCTGCGATAATCTCCACCTGATCCGCCACGGAAGCCGCGTCTGTAGCGTATACCACGCCGACCTCGTTGCTTCCTTCGCTGACTGCGGCAAGGACTTCCGTTACATTTTTTCCTTCGTTGATCTCCATAGCCTCCACATCTTCCATAATTCCAAGGCTATTGAATATCTCGCGGGCATACTGGCCTACCGGTACGTCTTCTCCTGCCAGCGCAATATTGGCGGCATCTGTAATATTCTCAAATCCGGTCACTTTAGTCTCTCCATCCTCTGGCTTGATCAGCACCACCTTATTTTCCAGAAGATCAACTACGGAATCCTCCTTCACCAGTCCTTCCTCCACAAGCTCATCCATCTGTTTCGTTGCCGCGGAGAAAAAGATATCGCATCTGGAGCCTTCTTCGATCTGTGTCTGAAGTGTTCCGGAGCTGTCCGCATTATAAAGGATTTCTACGTCGGGATATTCTTCATTAAAATTCTTCTGGATCTCATCCATTGCATTGCTCAAACTTGCGGCGATAAACACATACAACTCGCCTTCCGGTTCCACAGCCGCCTGTACGCTTCCTGCTGTAAGAGCTGCCATCGTCATTCCCGCCAGAAAAACTGCTGCGATTTTTTTCTTCATGCCCTTTCTCCTTTTCATTCGCTTTATTCATTTATTTTATTCATTTTTATTAATTTTAGTTCTGTTTTGTTCATTTTATCTCACCATATCCGCCTTGTCAATTCTTTTGTCCTGTGCTATATTGAAATGAGAAAACATTTGTTACAGTTCACACCGTGCTCAGGAACAGGAATTCGCAGCGTCATGCTTGCATGTAAGAGGCGTATTCCTGTTCTTGAGTGCGAGTGGAACTCGTAACAAACGTTGAGGGACAAAGGCCCTGCGGCATATAAGGCAAGATCCCATTATCTGAATAAATTCCATTATCTGAAATATAAAAAACAGCGTTTTCAATGAACCGGAGAAAGGAGAAGAACATGAAATTAAGCGCGCGCAATCAGCTAAAAGGAAAAGTGATCAATATTAACAAAGGGGCGGTAAACTCCATCGTCACTCTGGATATCGGAGGCGGAAATATTATTGTGGCGACTATTTCCTGCGCTGCAGTGGAAGAACTGGGGCTGGAGGTAGGCTCCGACGCATATGCCGTTATCAAGGCCACCAGCGTCATGGTCGGTATAGATGAATAAGCTGTATACCGCTCAGGAAGTAGCGGACAGACTGAAAATAAAGAAAACAACTGTTTATGAACTGATCAAACGGGGAGAACTGGAATCTTCCAAAATAGGAAAACAGCTCCGGATCAGCGAGGAACAGCTTGAGCATTATCTTGGGGGAAACAGCTCAATGCCGGAGCCGGAATCCCCGTCTGCTGTGGCCTTTCCTGATTTCCGTCCGGAAAGCTCTCTGCTGAAAAGAGACTACCTTCTGCATTCCAGCGGTCTTATCATCAGCGGACAGTCTTCCCCTGCTCTGGAGCTTCTGATCAACGAGATGTCTGTTCACCCCCGGGGACTTCCTGTGCTTCATTCTCATCAAAACACTTATAACGGCCTGTATTCTCTATACTTTAAAAAAGTACATGCGGCCACTGCCGCCCTTATGCCGGAGCAGATCCCGCCTCTGGCGCCAGGCATTGCTCTGGCCGCTTTTTATCTCTACGAATACAACCTCGGATTTTATATAAGAAAAGGGAATCCAAAAAGATTGACCTGCATACAGGATCTGTCCCGCTCCGATATCATCCTGGCAAACCGCGAAAAAGGCAGTACCAGCCGGATTTTTCTGGATGAAAGGCTGAAAAAATCCGGTATTTCCCCGGCCTCAGTCAACGGTTATGCAAAGGAACTTGTATCCGATCTTTCCACCGCGGACGCTGTGATCTGTGGAAAAGCCGACACTGCTGTCGGGGAAGAATCTGTGGCTCTGCAGTCCGGACAACTTGATTTCTGTCCCCTTGCAAAAATCCCCATGTTTCTTGTTATGGAGAAGGAATCTCTTGACAGACCCGGCTTCTCTGCTCTGACGGACATTATCCGCTCCGAGGGCTTCCGCGCCAGCCTCCAAAGCCAGGTTGGATATGATACCAGCCGGACAGGGGAGCTTTTGTTTCTGTAGGATCGGGCAAGTTTCTTTCCCCAATCCACAGGCTTATCGCTCAAAAGGCTGCCCCGCAGAAAATCTGCAGGACAGCCTTCTCATTTTCATCACTGAAATCTTCAGCAAACATCAGTGCGATTATTGGCAAGCGCCTTTTCTATTGATAGTCCCAGGGTACTTCTTCGTCATCAACATAATCCGCCCCGTCTTCATATCCGGAATCTCCGCTGTCTCCTCCGGCGTCTACATAAGAATCATCAGAGCCGTCATCATAAGAATCGTCGGAGCTGTCATCGTATGAATCATCCGAGCTGTCGTCATAGTAATCGTCGGAGCTGTCGTCGTAAGAACCGTCGGAACTGTCATCGTATGAACCGTCGGAGCTGTCATCATAAGAATCGTCGGAGCTGTCGTCGGAACTGTCATCGTATGAACCGTCGGAGCTGTCATCATAAGAATCGTCCGAACTGTCGTCGTAATAGTCATCCTGCGTGCTGTCGTAATACTCTTCCGTATAATCATAGGACTCATCTGAATCTTCGCCATACCCGGTCTGCTGGGAATTCTCTCTTGTATCCATCTCGCTGTTAGAGGACAGGCTCATATAGCGAAGATACGCCACTCCGCTGTCTTCGTCCATGGTCAGAGTCGCCTTTTCCATATCGCCCGTCTCTATGCTGTAAATTTCATAAGTATTTCCGTCCGCCGTAACGATCTTCATATCATAGAGGGAAGCATCCGAAGAACCCGTATCTCCGGAAGATTCTGCCGAAGAACCGCTTTCCATTGCAGAAGTTCCAGATGAATAGTACATCTGCACCTGCTCATTATCCTGTATGATCGACTCTGACGGAATAAGATTTTTCCCCCATTCTTCTGTTCCTGATACCTTCAGATAAATTTCTCTCAGATTTGTTCCAAGATCATTTGTAAGGTAAATAAATTTGGATTGAGAGGTTTTTACACCGATCACCCTGGGAGCAGGTGTTGCCGTTGGCGCTGGCGTTACCGTTGCAGGAACCGCCGTGGGCGTTGCCGTTGGCACAGGAGTCGGCGTTATTTCAGGCGCCTCTTCTTTTGTGCCGCATCCGGCAAGAGTCAGAGCCATCGCCGTACCGGCTGCTATTAAAAATATTCTGGATTTTTTCATTATCGCATACCTTCCTTTCTAAAACCGCTTTTCAGAGGTTCTATGATCATCCAATTCAGATATTGGCAAAAATCTCACTTTTCATCTTCGGGATCTGTTTCTTCTCTCGCCCAGTCGAAAGTGCATTTTACCGCTTTCTTCCAGCCTCTCAGAAGATTTTTCCTGTATTTTTCTGTGATTTCAGGCTGAAATTCCCGTTCTTTCTTCCAATTCTTTCTGATTTCCCCGGCATTTTCCCAGAATCCTACCGCAAGCCCGGCAAGATAAGCCGCCCCGAGAGCCGTTGTCTCGATACAGCTCGGACGGACTACGCAGGCGTTCAGAATATCTGACTGAAACTGCATCAGAAAGTTGTTGGCGCTGGCCCCGCCGTCTACGCGGAGAGAACTGAGTTTCATTCCAGAATCCATTTCCATGGCGCGGATCACATCAGATACCTGGTAAGCCAAAGATTCCACCGTCGCGCGGATCAGGTGCGCTTTTCCCGCTCCTCTTGTCAATCCTACGACCGCTCCTCTCGCGTACTGATCCCAGTAGGGCGCGCCCAGTCCTGTAAAAGCAGGCACCACATATACTCCGTTTGTATCCGGAACAGACAGGCAGTAAATCTCAGACTCCGCTGCATTCTGCAGGATCTGCATTTCATCCCGCAGCCACTGGATCGCCGCGCCTGCCACGAACACGCTTCCTTCCAGCGCATATCCCGGAGAACCGTCAGGATTCACCGCAATTGTCGTAAGAAGTCCATGTCCAGAACGCACCGGCCGGTCTCCTGTATGCATCAGGAGAAAACAGCCTGTACCATATGTATTTTTTACATCTCCCGGCGCAAAGCAGCACTGGCCGAACAATGCCGCCTGCTGGTCTCCCGCCGCTCCGGATATGGGAATACGGCCTCCTATGAGGTTTTCGTTTGTATATCCGTAAATACTGCTGCTGGGCTTCACTTCCGGAAGCATGGACGCAGGAATTCTGAATCTTTCCAGGATTTCATTATCCCATTGTTTTTTGTAAATGTCAAACAACATTGTACGGGACGCATTGGTGTAATCTGTAACATGGACCTGACCTTTCGTCAGCTTCCAGATCAGCCAGGTATCTACCGTTCCAAACAGAAGCTCTCCTCTTTCTGCCGCTTCACGGGCGCCATGCACATAGTCAAGGATCCATTTTATTTTTGTCGCCGAAAAATAGGCGTCCGGTATGAGTCCTGTTTTTTCACGGATCCTGTCTGCGAAACCGTCTTTTTTCAGTTCTTCCACCATACCGGCTGTACGGCGGCACTGCCATACGATTGCCGGATAGATGGGGTTTCCGGTTCTTTTATCCCAGACAATGGTCGTCTCTCTCTGATTGGTAATGCCGATCGCGGCAATATCTCCCGCGTCCGCTCCGATCCTTCCCATAGCTTCAATGGCAACTGCCATCTGAGAGGACCATATTTCATGGGGATCGTGCTCAACCCATCCGGGATGCGGATAATACTGGGCAAATTCCTTCTGCGCCACACTGCAGATATTCCCTGCCTTGTCAAAAAGAATACACCGGGAGCTTGTAGTTCCCTGATCCATCGCCATAATATATTTGCCCATAAAGCACCTTCCTTCCTGCTTTTTCATTTTTTACCGACGTTTTCCGTCCATCTTTCTCTACGCCATAAGGACGTTTTTTCCAATAAAATATCCCAGCACCAGCACGCCAAGTATGATTCTGTACCATCCAAAGGCCTTGAAATCATGTTTCTTGATGTAACCCATCAGGAACTTGATCGCCAGGATCGAAACTACAAAAGCCACCACAACACCGGTGACCAGAATCACGACTTCTGTTCCGGTAAACGCAAATCCGAATTTTACAAGTTTTAACAGGCTGGCTCCGAACATGACCGGGATCGCCAGAAAGAAGGTAAACTCCGCCGCTACTGTCCTGGAAGTTCCCACAAGGATCCCTCCTATGATGGTGGAACCGGAACGGGAGGTTCCCGGGATCACCGACAGCACCTGGAAAATTCCGATCAGGAACGCAGTCTTAAAGCTCATATCCTCCAGCGAAGTACAAACAGGACGTCTCTTTTTGTTATAATTTTCAATAATAATGAAGATCACGCCGTAAACGATCAGCGCAATAGCGACCACCACATAGTTATTGAACTTTTCCTCGATCACATCATTGAAAGGCAGCGCGATCACGATAGTTGGTATACAGGCCACCAGAATCTTAAACCAGAGGATCCACTTTTCCTTGTCGCAGTATTTTTCCACAAAAGTCAGCACCCACCGGGATACCGCTCCCTGCGAACGGATCGCCGCCTGTTTCTTCTTCGGGATCTCCCGTATATAAAACGGCCACAGTTTGCTCCAGTATAGGACCACTACCGCCAGGATCGCCCCAAGCTGTATCACCACAAGAAAAAATTCCTTAAATTCCGGCGTCACATCCAGCTTGATAAATTCATCCACCAGGATCATATGTCCGGTGCTGCTGATGGGAAGCCATTCCGTGATCCCTTCCACAATTCCCAGGAACACGGCTTTTATAAATTCCACAATATTCATATCCTTTTCCTTTCTTCCGCACAGATGTACAGGCGTTCTGTACAGCGGCGCTGCGTTTTCTCCGGAGTCTTGATTTTTTGCATACTCCGGTTTCTATAAGTATATTACAGATTTGCCTGTCCGTAAACCTTCTTCCGGCTCATTTCAGTGCGGAAAATACAAGTACACTCCAGCAAAATGTCTTTCCTGCGCCGGCATGTCTTTTCCGGGACTGTCGCCGCTTTTTCTAAAAACAGGAAACCGGAGGAATTTCTGTCATCCCTCCGGCTCGTCTGGATTTCCGTCTGCGCTGTTTCGCTCCGGCGCGTTTATCTGGAAACATCTTCTGTTTTATTCTTCCGCCTCTGCGCTTATCGATCCGCAATCGTCGCGATGTCGATCAGTGTCAGATGGTTCAGATCTGTATTTTCAAGACTGGTAACGAGAGCCTCCGCTGTGTCAAGGCTGGTCAGAACGTTTACGCCTGTTTCAATGGCGTTTCTTCTGATCACAAAACCGTCCTTCTGATGTTCCACACCCTGAGGCGGCGTATCGATCACCACGTCGATCTTATGTCCCAGGATCAGATCCATCAGGTTCGGCGCGGGCTGTTCCAGCTTGTTGGTACGGATTGCTTTAATGCCGTTTTCTTTCAGAACACGGGCGGTTCCTCTTGTTGCATAGATGCGGTATCCAAGATCTGCAAATCTTTTTGCAATAGGCACTACCTCCTGCTGGTCCTCATCCTTTACAGTAATGATCATGTTACGGTATTTCGGAAGGCGGATCCCCGCTCCCAGGAACGCCTTATAAAGCGCCTCATTAAAGGTTTCCGCAATGCCGAGACATTCTCCTGTGGATTTCATCTCCGGTCCCAGGCTGATATCCGCGCCCCGGATCTTTTCAAAGGAAAACACAGGCATCTTGATGGCAATATGTTTTGCTTCCGGCTGAAGTCCCGGCGTATAGCCCAGGTCTTTCAGCTTATATCCAAGGATCACTTTTGTTGCCAGCGGAACGATAGGAATTCCCGTCACCTTGCTGATATAAGGAACAGTACGGCTGGAGCGCGGGTTTACCTCGATCACATAAACTTCCTCGCCGCAGACAATAAACTGTATATTGATCATACCGACCACATGAAGGGCTTTCGCCAGACGGCGGGTATATTCCGCGATAGTCTCTTTGGCTCCCTCGCTGATAGTTCTGGCCGGATATACGGAAATACTGTCGCCGGAATGGATGCCGGCTCTCTCGATATGTTCCATAATGCCCGGGATCAGGATATCTTCCCCGTCGCAAACCGCGTCTACTTCGATTTCCTTTCCCATCAGATATTTGTCTACCAGAATGGGATGTTCCTGGGCTATCTGATTGATGATACCGATATATTCCTCTACGTCCTCGTCGCTTACCGCGATTCTCATACCCTGGCCGCCCAGCACATAGGAAGGACGCACCAGAACCGGATATCCCAGTTCGTTGGCTGCTTTTTTTGCCTCCTCCGCGGTAAATACGGTATGTCCTTTCGGACGGGGGATTCCGCACTGTTCCAGAATTCCGTCGAAAAGCTCCCTGTCCTCTGCGGCGTCTACATTCTCCGCAGAAGTACCCATAATCTTAACGCCCATTTTCATAAGAGCTTCCGTCAGCTTAATGGCAGTCTGTCCTCCGAACTGTACCACCGCGCCGTCCGGTTTTTCGATATTGACGATATTTTCCACATCCTCCGGAGTAAGAGGCTCGAAATACAGCTTATCCGCAATATCAAAGTCTGTGCTGACTGTCTCCGGATTGTTGTTGATGATGATCGTTTCATATCCTTCCTTTGCAAAAGCCCAGGTACAATGTACAGAACAGAAGTCAAACTCGATTCCCTGCCCGATACGGATAGGTCCGGAACCAAGAACAAGGACTTTCTTTTTATCATTCGTCGCCACGGCCTCATTTTCCGTATCAGGACCGCCGTATACGGAATAGTAATAGGGAGTGGCCGCCGCAAATTCCGCCGCGCAGGTATCTACCATTTTATATGCGGCCTGAATCTTATATCCCGCTCTCAGCGCCTTGATTTCTTCTTCTGTACGTCCGCAGAGCCGCGCGATAACATAGTCCGGGAATTCCAGGCGTTTCGCCTCCAGAAGAAGCTCTCCCGTCAGCGGCTGTGTTTTCAGGGCCTGCTCCATCTCCACAAGAACGGCGATCTTATCAATGAACCAGCGGTCGATCTTTGTAATACGGTGGATATATTCTCTGGAAATATCTCTCCGTATCGCTTCCGCGATCTTCCAGATACGGCGGTCGTCCACCACCGCCAGTTCTTCGATCAGTTCATCCTCGTCAAGTCCTGTAAAATCATAGGACATCAGACTGTCCACATGCTGCTCCAGAGAGCGGATCGCTTTCATAAGCGCACCCTCAAAATTGCTGCAGATACTCATAACCTCGCCGGTAGCTTTCATCTGAGTGGTGAGAGTCCTCTTTGCTGTGATAAATTTATCGAAAGGCAGACGGGGTATTTTTACCACGCAGTAGTCAAGCATAGGTTCAAAGCTTGCGTAAGTCTTGCCTGTAATTGCGTTGGGGATCTCGTCCAGAGTATATCCAAGAGCGATCTTCGCCGCCACTTTGGCGATGGGATAACCTGTAGCCTTGCTGGCAAGAGCAGAAGAACGGCTTACACGGGGATTTACCTCGATCACGCAGTATTCAAAGCTGTCCGGATGAAGGGCGTACTGAACGTTGCATCCTCCGGTGATCCCAAGCTCTGTAATGATATTCAGCGCTGAGGTACGGAGCATCTGGTATTCTTTGTCCCCCAGCGTCTGGGAGGGAGCCACAACGATAGAATCTCCCGTATGCACGCCTACCGGGTCAATGTTCTCCATATTGCAGACAGTAATACAGTTGCCTGCACTGTCCCGCATTACCTCATACTCGATTTCCTTCCATCCGGCGATGCAGCGCTCTACAAGCACCTCACCCACTCTGGAAAGACGAAGGCCGTTTTCCAGAATCTCTCTCAGCTCATATTCGTTGTTGGCGATACCGCCGCCGCTTCCTCCAAGAGTATAGGCAGGACGGAGGACCACCGGATAACCTATGGTCTTTGTAAAGGCAAGTCCATCCTCCACCGTAGTCACTACCTTTGAAGCCGCAACCGGTTCGCCGATCTTTTCCATGGTATCTTTGAATTCCTGACGGTCCTCCGCCTTACGGATGGTCTCCGCAGTCGTACCGATCAGACGTACATGATGTTCTTTCAGGAAGCCTTTTTCTTCCAGCTCCATAGCAAGATTCAGTCCGGCCTGACCTCCCAGCGTCGGCAGCACGCTGTCCGGTTTTTCCTTCAGGATCAGCTGTTCCACAACCTCTACAGTCAGCGGCTCAATATAAACTCTGTCCGCAATATCCTTATCTGTCATAATAGTGGCGGGATTGGAGTTCAGCAGCACTACTTCAATGCCTTCCTCTTTCAGGGAACGGCAGGCCTGTGTTCCTGCATAGTCGAATTCCGCGGCCTGTCCAATGACAATCGGACCGGAACCGATCACAAGGACTTTTTTTATCTCTTTATTTCTCGGCATTGTCGTTTCCTCCCATCATTTCCATAAAGCGGTCAAACAGATATCCGGAATCCTGCGGTCCAGGGCATGCTTCCGGATGGAACTGCACAGTGAAAATATTTTTGCCCTCATAGACCATACCCTCGTTGGTTCCGTCGTTGACGTTGACAAAAGCCGGCCTGGCAATATGCTTCTTCTCCAGTTCCTCCGCATCCACCACATAGCCATGATTCTGGGAAGAGATATAAACTCTTCCAGTGGAAAGGTCTTTCACCGGATGATTGCCGCCTCTGTGTCCGTACTTCATTTTATGAGTATCCCCGCCTGCCGCCAGCGCCATAAGCTGATGTCCAAGGCAGATCGCAAAAATCGGCACATCCGACTCATACAGTTTGCGGATCTCCTTTATAATGGAAGTGCATTCTTTTGGATCTCCGGGGCCGTTGCTGAGCATGATCCCGTCAGGATTGTCTTTCAGGATCTCTTCCGCCGTGGTCAGTGCAGGATAAATCGTCACCTGGCATCCTCTTTTGTTCAGGGAACGGGCGATATTTCTCTTTGCGCCAAAATCCATCAAAGCCACTTTCGGACCTGCTCCTTTCAGCACATCCTTCTCACGGCAGGTAACCTTTTCTACTACTTTTCCAGTTGTATACTCTTTTAAACGGGGGATAATTGCATCTAAATCATAATTTTCATTGACTGTGATCATACCGTTCATGGTACCTTTTTCACGGAGAATTTTTGTCAGGGCTCTTGTGTCAATGCCTGCGATCCCTGGTATATCATGTTTTTCAAGAAAATGCTGAATAGTGTCCACGCTTCTGAAGTTGCTTGGCACCCGGGATAATTCACGGACAATAAATCCGTCCACCCATGGTTTCCTGGACTCCTGATCCTCATAACAGATTCCATAATTTCCTATGAGAGGATATGTCATGCACACAGCCTGTCCTGCGTAGGACGGATCCGTCATAACTTCCAGATATCCTGTCATAGAGGTGTTAAAAACAATTTCGCTGATTACTTCTCTGGAAGAACCGATACTGGTTCCGGTAAAAACATGACCGTCTTCTAATATCAGAAATGCTTTCATACAATCTCCCTTTCTCTTGTTTTATCCTAAATCTTCAAGATTGTATCACAAGAGATGTGCTTTTTCAACAAAACACGGGGCAAAAAATAATTCTGTATGGCTTAAAATATTTCTGTTCAAGAAATTTTTTTAATTTTTTTAAAAATATCTATTGACATTTATTCTGGATTGATGTATTATAATCAAGCAGTCGCGAGAGAGCGGCTGAGAAATAAGAAATGCAGGAGTGGCGGAATTGGCAGACGCGCAGGCTTCAGGTGCCTGTGGTCGCAAGATCGTGTGGGTTCAAGTCCCATCTCCTGCATTATTTTTTATTTACGGGAAGCCTTGATTTTACTGAGGTTTCCCGTATTTTTTTATGCCGGAAAAGTAATGATTTTCTGGTCACGCGTGGTCACGTTTTCCCGCTTCACTGTCTCTGAATATACCGCGAAGCCACAAATCCGTAGTATTTTCCCGCGATCCGGATATAATACCAGAAACTGCCGTCTGCCGCTGTCTGCGTGAAATTCATTACGTCTACAAGATTTCCTCTTTTCAGTATGGGGTAAGAGCGGATCTGAGGATACTCTGTTCCTGCCCAGTTGCGGACATTCAGAACAGAAGCGGTTACTTTTCCCACGAAAAGGCGCTGTTTTTTATCCTGCTTATCAGTGATTTCCACATCTTCCGCACTCTCTCCGTCTTTTTGAGTATACCTAGACGCCACCCAGCCGACTCCAATATTCGCTACCATTACCTGAATCCAGTCTCCCGATACCACTCCGTTGATCTCAAAACGGTTCCCTTTCATCAGCTCTCCCAGGACTTCGCCGTCAGGTCTTGCTCTTACAAAAAGATTATCCACCGTAGACACAGCGGTCCCAACCGCTTTCCACCGGCTTTCTTCTGTAGTTCCGCTTCCCGAGCCATAGTCGATCCACACGTATCCGTCAATCTGGGGATTCCCTATTGTATAGGACTTTTCCGCCACACTGCCTCCGTTTGCTTCTACGTTATTCAGTTTTCCTGACGAAGTGTTTCCTTCGTTTGTATAAATAATTTTTTCTGTAATACGGATGATGCGCCCCATATGGGCTCCGTTGCGAAAATTCACCAGCGCGCCAAGTCTCGGCTCCGTATGCCAGGTTCCTTCCGCTTTTGCATGGGAACGGACGCTGTTGCAGTTATAAAATCCGTTTCCCATGATCTTCAGCGCTTTCTCCCTGCCGAACACCTTCGCGCAGATCCAGAACTGATATACCGCGCACCAGGGCTGTCCCTGATATCCCGGAAGCCCCCAGCTGTCCACGTCTCTCGCATACTTTGTATAATTTCCATAACCTGCGTTTTCCGTTTTACTGTCCAAATCTTCCGGGGATTTTTTCTCCAGATAGCCCACTTGTTCCTTCATAAGTTCTTCCGTCTTTTCCCACAGTTCCGGAGCGTTTTCGTTGCTTTCCACTGTCCCTGACGCTTCACTGTCGTCCTTTTCCGGTTCTTTTTCGCCTCCGTCATCTTCTCTATAGTCCTTGTAAAAAACATCTCTGTCCACATAACCGGATATTCCCGGGATCACAGCTTTGCTGCTGTACTGCCACCCCACTCCGAAATCCGGGCGGAGGCGTTCCTGAAGCGTCCCGTTATCATTTGCAGGATACCGGGCGATCCAGAAATCATATTTCTTTAATTTGACGCTGATCATAGTCTGATACCAGTCTACATTGCAATAAATTCCGAATTTATATCCGGCTTTCGTTATCACCTGCTCAAATGCCTCTGCAATCTTTTCCACTCCGGCTGCTCCCAGGGCTCTCTGGCTGTTCCACTCCAGATCCAGAAAAACGGGAAAGCGGATTTCTCTCCCCTGCAGAACCTCAATCACTTTTTCCGCTTCCCTGCGGGATTCTTCCGCAGTCAGGGCATAACTGTATTTGTATACTCCCACCGGGATCCTGTATCGAACGCACCCCGCATAATTATCTTCAAAAGTACTGTCAATTACATTTCCTGCCTCCGTGATCCTGAGAATAGCAAAGCCCATCCCGTAATCCGCCACTGTTTTCCAGTCGATACGTCCCTGCCATGCTGAAACATCGATCCCTTTTATTTCCATAAAAACTTCCCTCCCAGATTCTGATCAAAACTCTTTTCCGCTCTCTTCCTTCTTTTTCCCATCTTTTCGCAGCATATTACGCAGCATTTCATAAAACCCGGTAGACGCAAGTCCGGAAATCATTCCTTCCAGAATGATTTTGGAGCCTACGTCCGGCCAGGAGACCATAATATTGATGACAGTTCCGAGAATCAGCATCGCCAGCGGAATATACTGATTTCCCATCCACTCAAAAAGTTTCGCGTATTTTAACGCAAAGCCTATACAGAGACAGATGCCAAGAGTCACCAGATTCACATAATCCATCAAAAAGCTGAGATCCATTTTCCATCCTTTCCTGCCGTTCCAGGCAAAATTCCCGCAGCTTCTCTGTTATTTTTATGTAAAACCAGGAGCGCGGAAACGCTTTTCCCTTTATCATATGCAGGATTTTCTTTTTGGCCCCCATTGCGCCGGCACAGAAGGGACGGCACTGACGCTGAGTATTTTTACAAAAAAGAAAAACACCTTCGCGAAAGTCTGAAACAGAAATTCCACGAAGGTGTTTACATATGCTTTTGATCATCAGTTAGGCCCGTCAGCTTTTTATCTGATACAGATCCACATTTCCCAGCGTCCTGACAAAAACAGCCTCTGCATTCCTGTCATAGTACTGCCGGATATATGCCAAAGTCAGGTCTATCTGATTGTCGATCAGGTATACTCTGTCATTGTTGATCATATCCCTGTAGGGATTTACAATTCCATGCTCTTCCATTTTTTTTACAATTCCGGGCGTGCGGCACTCCCAGCCTCCCAGCCAGTAAAGATTATCCAGGAGATTTTCCGGCATCCGGTCAAACGGCCCATAGCAGACAATTTCTGATACAGTTCCGCTTTTCGCCAGATACACATGGTCTTTATCTGTTCCGATCGTTTCCAGAACCGCTCTCTGGCTGACCCGGGCCTCCGGAATCGAGGCGGTTGTGATCCTCCAGTCGTCCTTCCACATAAGCTGGCTGGCGGCAAAGACTATAATGCACAGGATCACTCCTGCTTTTCCTGATAGCGACCGTCCGTCTGAGATGATCCAGAGAACCACAAGACATACGCTGCACCATATCCCTACGTCCACCCGGTTCACCATATATCTGCCCTGGTAATAGAGATAAAAATACACAGCGCACAACAGAATTCCCTCAGCCAAAAGAGAAACCGCCGCCCCTGGGCTTTTTCTGGCAAATATCAGCCAGGCTGCCAGAAAAGCCAGGCCAAACCAGGCCATGGAAAGCTTTGACAGATCAGAGGGGAATCTTTTTAAAAAGCTGATAACCTGGGATATATGAAAGGTACGTCCCGCTTTTTCCTGAACAAGCTCTTCCATTGTATCTGCCGTAAATCTTTCCGGATCGTTAAAATTCCATGTTTTGTAAAGCTCATAGGCTTCTCTTGATATCCCCAGTTCCCGATATATTTCCATGCTGCTGTCATAGTCGGGAAATCCATAATCAAGAAGCTTTGAACGAAGCCCGTTAAACTCCTGATAGTCCTTCCATTGGCTTTCATCGTACATGTGAGAATCTACAGCTCCTACGGCAGCCACCGATATCAGAAGGATCAGAAAGCTTCCGGCGCAGATTCCCAGTTTCCTGAGTTGCTTTCCAGGATACTTCTTCCTGAGCGTTAAAAGGAAATAAACTCCGGCTCCCGCCATCAGGGCGCTGCTGGCCCAGAACTGGTCCTCCCGGTAAAGAAATCCCAGAAGTCCCAGACTGATTCCCCAGAGAAATTCCCAGACGGCAAAGCGTTCCCGGCTGACAAGGTACAGAAGAAGGAATACCGCCGCCCCGGCAGCGATTCCGGCAGTCTTGGTAAACTGAATGTGGATATAAGCTTCATAGCCGAAGCAGCACAAAAAGATCACAGAAAGATACAGGCCGGAATATCCCTCCAGCCTGTTCATCAATACATAAGTCACCGCACTGAAAGCAGCCAGCAGCACCGCGTACTGAACTATAGTATACCACGGTAGCCTTCCTGTCACCTGATACAGAAGCCGGTACAAAAGGCCCAGTATGTAATTCTGGAACACCAGATGAGCGTCCTTCACGCCTCTCAGTCCGCTTCCAAATTCCGCAAAAACGATATCGTCGTTTGTCTCAAAGGACGGACGCATCAGCAATACCATGACCGCCATTGCCAGAAGATTGACACAGACGGCAAAGCCGGGGCTTCTTCTCTTCTGCCTGACAGTCTCCGCCCACTGTGCTCCCATTATTCTTCTCCGGCGGTTTTTGGTTCTTCAGCTTCCGCGTTCTCCTCCTTGGCGGACTCCTCTTCCGGCTGCCCTTCCGCATCTTCTTCCATTTCTTCGTTTCCGTCCTGCTCCGGGGCTTTTTCTTCTGCGTTGTTTTCAGAAGATTCCTCCTCCGGCTGTTCATCCGCATCCATTTCTTCCGCCGTATCCTCTACCACGTCTCCGGCTTCCGCCTCCGTCTCACGGGTGGGACATACGGCCCCGCAGTGGGGGCAGAAGGACGCGCTTCCATCCACGCTGCTGCCGCAGGACGGGCAGATCTTTCTTCCTTTTACTCCCGCAAGGCTTTCCTTATAACGGGCAATCTTCTCCATCCGTTGATCGATCTGCTCGCAGAGTACCCTCTGGGAATCCTCCAGCGGCGTCCCGTCCAGGTATCTCCTGTAGATGATCCTGCCAAGTTCCGCCATGATCTTCCGTATCTGACGTTCTTCTCCGGAAATCCTGTTCTTCATTTTCTGCGTCTCATAGAGAGTTTCCGCCCGTCCTCCCAGTTCTCTGGCCGTCTTTGTGATCGCCTCGCCCAAACCGTCAAAAAATTCTTTTCCCATAAAAACCATCCTCCTTATCAGTCTGTTTTATCGTTAAATTCAGCCCTGCTGCGCTTCCAGGAGCGGAACCTCCTGACCTCTCAGCAGGATCTTTGGTCCGCCGGTTCCTTCAATATATTCTCTGGTAATGATCACCTGCCCGATACTGTCGTCTTTCGGAATCTCATACATAATATCCAGCATGTATTCCTCCAGGATAGCCCTCAGGGCACGTGCGCCCGTCTTTTTCTCCATGGCCATTTTGGCAATGGCATGAAGAGAACCCTCATCAAACTCCAGCTTCACTTCATCCAGTGCAAGAAGCTTCTGATACTGTTTCAATATAGCGTTTCTCGGCTCACGGAGAATTTTTACAAGCATCTCTTCAGACAGTCCGTCCAGGGTAAAAATAACCGGAAGCCTTCCAAGGAACTCCGGGATCATTCCAAAAGTTCTGAGATCGTCCACCGTTACTTTTTCCAGAAGATGAGGATCATTGTCGTACTTATCCTTCAGATCTGCGTAAAAACCAATGGACGCCTGTCTGTTCAAGCGTTCCTTGATGATATTTTCCAGGTCCGGGAACGCGCCGCCGCAGATAAAAAGAATATTTCTTGTGTTCACAGTCACCAGCGGCACCATGGCGTTTTTGCTGTTTGCGCCTACCGGAACCTCTACCTCGCTTCCCTCCAGAAGCTTCAGCATTCCCTGCTGCACAGCCTCGCCGCTTACGTCCCTCTGATTTGTGTTTTTCTTCTTGGCTATCTTATCAATCTCGTCGATAAAGATAATTCCATGCTCCGCTTTTTCCACATCGTTGTCCGCAGCCGCCAGAAGCTTTGAAACCACGCTCTCAATATCGTCTCCTATATATCCTGCTTCCGTAAGAGACGTGGCGTCCGCGATAGCCAGCGGCACGTCCAGAAGCTTCGCCAGGGTCCTGACCAGATAAGTCTTGCCGCATCCGGTAGGCCCGATCATCAGCATATTTGATTTTTCAATTTCTATTTCATCCATTGTGTCTGTAGCAACCCTTTTATAATGATTATACACTGCTACAGACATTACTTTCTTGGCATATTCCTGACCGATCACATACTCGTCCAGCGCAGCCTTTATCTTGTGAGGCGCCGGAATCTTTTTCAGGTCAAGAACAGGCTCCTGCTGCTTTTCCTTTTTCTTTTTGGGCGCTTTTTTCGGCTGTGCCATCTGGTTCTGCAGTCCGGTCAGGTCGATCATGCTGACTCCGGGCATATGCAGAAGATCTGTATAATTGAAGTTCCCTTTGTTCATCTGCTGGTTCATCATGTCAAAACTTTTCTGCATGCAGTCTGAACAGATATGTATATTGTTGGGAAGGTCGATCATTTTGCCCGCCTGGCTTTCCGGCCTGCGGCAAAGGGAACAGAATTTTTCCGGCCCTCTCCTGTCCTCGTCCTGATCCTGATCCTCTCCTTCTATGATATCGTCTCTATATTTATCTGTCATATAAACTCCTCTCTCCTGTCTGTCATACGTTCTCCATAAGCTCTCCCGGCTGACGGACTTTCTACAGGCCCCTTCCGCCCGCCAAAAACTTCCGGAAACGTGAAGAACGCACAGGCAGCTTTCCTTTTCCCGGATATCCGCCGCCTATGCGTCCATTATATCATAACCCATGTCACTGTAAACTAAACTTTTTATAAAAAACCCGGAAGCTCTTTTACGCTTTATATCCGCCTGATCACGGCATATTTCCCATGGTCACCTGGATATCCTTTTCCACATACTGTCCGTTCTCAGCTCTTGCAACAACTATGTCCACAGTTTCTCCTGCGGCATAGTACTGCATCTTTTCTGACAGATCTTCTTTTCCGGAAACAGTCTGGCCGTCAAATTCCGTAATAATATCGCGGACCTGAAGTCCAGCGCTTTCAGCCGCGCCGCCTTCCTCCACATAAGAGATCAGGGCGCCTGAAGGCACATTATACATACTCATTGCCTGGGCGGACAGATCCAGGATTCTCACGCCCAGATAACCGGCCTGGGACGTATCCAGTTTATCTCTGTTCATCAGATTTTCCAGAATCGGCTGCGCCGTGGAAATAGGGATCGCATAACCCATCCCTTCTACGGCGTTGTCCGCATACTTCGCGGAATTGATCCCGATCAGCTCGCCGTTCATATTAAGGAGAGCGCCTCCGCTGTTGCCGGGGTTAATGGCCGCGTCCGTCTGTATCAGTCCCGTGCTTGTTCCATCCTCCGTTTCAATACTCCTGTCCAGAGCGCTGACCCAGCCGGAAGTTACAGACTGGCCGTAACCAAGAGCGTTTCCAATGGCAACTACCTGTTCTCCCACCTGAAGATTGTCAGAGCTTCCCATCTGGGCAATCTTTATCTGGCTCATAGTATCTTCCGGGATATCCGCCTTCTTTACAGACACCACTGCCAGATCGTTGGCGCTGTCTGTTCCTTTTACCGTTGCGCTGACCGCGTCCTCTATATTGATATCGTCCGCCGCGCCTGCAAGCTGTTCTGTCTCTTCCGCCGCGTCCGCCACGTCGTTCCCAATAAAACATACGCTCAGCGTATCCGCCCCTTCCACCACATGATTATTCGTGGCGATCAGAAGCTCATCCTCGTTTTCTCCCACAATAATACCGGAACCGCTGCCCTCACTGGAATACTGCTGCGTTCCTCCGAAACCGTAAATCCCGAAGAAACTGGGAATTTCCTGGATACTGACAGATGTGATGGCGACTACGGCAGGCATCGCCGCCTGCGCCACACTGGCCACTGTGCCCGACGTCTGGGACGTACCGGCCTGAACCGTTCCCCCGTCTCCCTGATCAACTGTTTCCACCGACAAAAGAGACGACTGTGTATCCGGTTCCAGATATCTGTCTGTAATCATATTCACGCCCTGGAAAACGCCTCCGGCCACAAGGCCGAAAACAACGGCCAAAGCCACTGTCTCCGGAAGCTTTTTCCAGAATCTGTTCTTCTTCCCGGACTTCTTCTGGGGAAGTCTTTTCTGCAGGTCAAAATTGCTCTGGTGCATCTGATAATGGGTATAGCGGCTGACCTCGCCATGCGCGCCGCCTGTTTGTTGTTCATTTCGGTTTTGTGGAGCATTCTGATCCCATAATCTATCATCGTTCATATTACTGCTCCCTTCTTCTGTTTTCTCTATTATAAAAATCAGTGTATCAGGCAATTGTGTTCAAAATGTGACAACTCTTTAAAAAATAAATGTACCGCCTCTGTATAACCGGATTTTTTATTTCCAGTACCCGGGGCTCATCGTACACCACAAAATCATTTTATCAGGAAGCTTCCTGAAATTTTTACCGGCAAGATAGCCCGCGTATTTACACGCGCTCTGGATAACAAACCCCGGCGCCATCCAGAATTTTTTATTCCGGAACAGATGGCTGAACGTCCTTTTTACAAGGCGCATTCCTTCTCCCTCGGAGGAAACTCCCTCGAATATTTCCGGATGCTCGGCCTGGGAAACTCCAAGATCAAAATTTCTCCGGAACTGCTGCGCCCAGGAGTAATTATGAGAATGGACAACCCGCGCCTCCGCCGCGTAGGCAATGCGGTATCCGTTACGGATCAGGGAGGAAGCGTATATCATATCTTCGTTAAAGATCGTACGGGAGACAAAACCGCCAAGCTTTAAGTATATGTCTTTTTTATATGCCGCGCAGACATTTGAGCAGAAAAATGTTTTTATCCCGTATACCGGCAGATCTGCTTCAGATTTCACAGATGACTGCTCCGGATAATTAAAGGCTCTCGTATATTTTTCTATATAACTGCAGTCTTCTCTGGGAATCTGCCTGGCATAAGCCGCTCCGATCTCCGGCTCTGACTCGAGAGCCTTCTCCAGATTTTCTATAAGTTTTCTGTCCGCAGGCAGAGCGTCCTGGGTCATAAATACCATAATATCTGCGTCAGAAAGCTCCGCCGCCCTTTTTCTCGTCCCGCCGTGATCAAATTCTTCTTTTTTCAGATGATGCACCTCAAGGCCGGGATATTTTTTCTCCCATCCGGTATTCCAGAATTTTTCTTCTGTATTCATGACCAGGACTTTTCTTACAGGGCGGCTCTGCTTTTCCAGACGCTCCAGAAGAGCGGCGAATTCCTTCCCCGGATGATAAGTGGGGATGATCACATCAATTATTTTTTCTTTCATGATAACTTCTCCTGTCAGCAGGAGGGAATTCCTCTCTGCGAGAAATTCCCTCCTGAATAAAGCTTCTATGCTGCCTGTTCTGTTCCGCCTGCGGCTGCCTCTCCGCCGGCGCCGGTATCTCCGCCACTGACGTCTCCGCCTCCGCTGCTGTCTCCACCGCCGACGTCTCCGCCTCCGCTGGTATCTCCACCGCCAACGTCTCCGCCGGTACTGGTGTCTCCTCCACCGCTGGTATCTCCGCCGGTGCTTCCGCCGTCTCCCGTTCCGGGATCTACATAACCGGTATCTCCTCCGGTACTTCCGCCGTCTCCCGTTCCGGGATCATATCCGGTGTCTCCTCCGGTACTTCCGTCGTCTCCCGTTCCGGGATCATATCCGGTGTCTCCTCCGGTATTTCCAGTGTCTCCTGTTCCGGAGTCGTTGTAATCTCCGCCTCCATCATAATCGGAGCCTGTATCTGCCGCGATCTGGTCTGTTGTATCTGCCCATCCGCTTCCGTCATTCTGGAAGAAAATGGTATCGTCTCCTGTATTTTCTGTTTCTTCTGTAACAGCCGGCTGGGTGTCGTTCAGGTTTGAGGTTCCTCCCACGATATCAAGGATCTCCTGGCTGTTCTCCTTAACTGTAGCGGAAGGCGTGTAGTTCTCGTCTCCGTACAGGAATTTGTGAAGCTCTATCACATTGGATTCCAGATCGGTAGGTACGATCACGCTTCCCTTTACTGTTGCAAACTTATAGTTTGACGGGAAGCCTACCGTATCGTTCATGCTGTATCCGATCATGGTAGGAAGGAGCTGAAGAATTTCTGTTTTGCTGAGAGAAGTCGTCACCATGGGGAACACTTTATCCATAATGTCAAAGATCGTGCTCAGCCCTGCGGTCTTCGCCTTCTGTACGATCATCTGGATAACTTTTCTCTGTCTTTCCGTACGTCCCATATCCAGGCTGGCCGTGTAACGGATACGGCAGTAGGAAGTTACCTGGACGCCGTTCAGATGATAACGGTAGTCGATCTTCTCAATATCCTCCGGTCTTTCCGGAAGCTCGATAGGCGTATAGGACTTGCCTGTTTCTTCGGAAGTCTCCTGACAGTAGTTATTCATATGGACAATCTCCGCATAGGACATATCCATATCCAGGCCGCCAAGACAGTCAACGATCTCCGCCAGAGCGTTAAAGTTCACTGTCGCGTATTCTGTTATATTCAGGTCCAGGTTGGTGTTCAGCATGGTGATCGCCTGTTCCGGGCCTCCGTAAGCGTACGCCGCGTTTGCTTTGGAATATGTGTCGTCTCCCAGGTTCAGAAGCGTATCCCTGTATACAGAAACCAGTTTTACATCCTTTGTGTCATTGTTGACGCTGGCGATGATCATGGTATCGCTGTTTTCTGTCCCCAGAGCAGGGTTCTTATCCCTGTGGTCAATACCGAACAGGGCGTAAGTGGTGTAGCCTGTAAGCTTGGAAGATTCCGAGTCGATGGCGTCCTGCACTTCCTGGTTGACCTGGATCTTGCTTTCGTCCATTACCGGCTGGTTTACTTTATCCAGTTTTGAATTTAACTGCCCGTAAACATACAGACCGCCGATAAACAGCAGCAGAACGATGATCTCTACCGCAAACAGTATCTTTTTCGTTTTGGATCTTGGTTTTGCCATGTTCTTTCCCCTTATCTTTAATATGCATTTTTATTGATAAAACCTTTAAAAAATGTCAAAAACAGTATCTTTATGTCAAATCCTATAGTCCAGTTTTCAATATAATAAAGGTCATAATCAATCCGTTTTCTGATAGAAGTATCGCCCCGGTATCCGTTTACCTGAGCCCATCCGGTAAGTCCCGGACGTACCTGGTGCTTTACCATATAGCGCGGTATTTCTTCCCGGAACTTTTCCACAAAGAAAGGCCGTTCCGGTCTTGGCCCTACCAGGCTCATGTCTCCCCGCAGAATGTTAAACAACTGGGGAAGCTCGTCAATACTTGTCCTGCGCATAAATTTCCCGATTCCCGTAACCCTGGGATCGTTCTTTACCGTCCACGCTTTTTTCTCCTCCGCTTCAGGCTGGATCTCCATGGAGCGGAATTTGTACATACGAAACGTCTTATTATGGAGGCCGACCCTTTCCTGCTTGTAGATCAGCGGTCCGGGAGACGAAGCTTTGATCAGAACGCACATCAGGAGCATCACCGGAGAAGACACGATGATCGCCGCAATAGAACCTACGATATCCATGGCTCTTTTTACCATGGCATTAAAAGTATTGCTCAAAGGCACATACCGGATATTAATTACCGGGAGGCCGAGAATATCTTCTGTATATGGTTTGGTAGGTATGATTTTATTGTAATCGGGAATAAATTTCGTATGGACGCCTGACTTTTCGCACATGGCGACAATTTCTTCCAGGCGGTAATACTCGCTCAGTCCCAGTGTGATCGCTATCTCGTCCAGTCTGTTGGCCGGAAGTATCACGGTAAGATTTGCGATCCTACCGATCACCTTTACTCCTTTGTACAGTGTTCCGGCAGGAACATTGTCATCCAGGATTCCCCGAATAACATACCCCCACTGAGGATTCTGCTGAATCCTGTCAATATATTCTTCTGCCGCGCGGCTGTATCCCACCAGTATGATCTGCTTCTGGTTATGTCCTTTTTTCCGCATATCCCGCAGAGCCGCGAAGATCAGCATACGGACGGACCACTCCAGAACGATATTGATCACACAGAAAATATATACCGTCAGTCGGGAAAAATCGCTTTCCTCCAGCATGTACAGCGTAAATACGATCAGGAGCAGCCCAAGCACGTTGGCCTTGATCACATTTGCCAGGACAAGCCTGCGGCCCTGCATGTGCATAGGCTCATAGAGCGTAAAAGCCTGATACAGAAGCAGATAGCCCGGAATTATAAAAATCAGGGCAAACATATACTGCTCAAAAGATAATGTACGCACTGCCGAATAGGAAAACGGACCGATAAAACGGATCATCCATGCGACCACGTAGGAGCCGGCGATGACAAAAGCATCTATCAGCATCTGAAGACGACTGAAATTCTTCTGGTTATCCTGAATCAATCTCTGCCACCTCAATCCATTTCATAGTGTTTATCTTATAATAGTTGTACTTTAAAATCAATATGATCTTCATGTTTATTTTATAAAAATAAAATGAAATCCTGTAATTTCTTTCTTACGCCGCGAAACGCCGGAAAATATTTACCCATAATTCTATCTGGATCTTTACATAATTGGAAAGATGTTTCATGGTAAAAGGAACCTTTTTTCCCTTCCGGCTGATGGAAAAACCATTCTTTATCCCCGCCAGGTATTCTCTTCCCATTCCCTTCGCGGCAAAGAACAGCGCCTTAACGCCGAAACCGGCCACAAGAAAAGGAAGATTCAGGATAATCTGCAGCAACGGCATGTTTTTGTATATCAGATAGATATTATTTCTTGAGGAATATCTGGTTTTGAACTGATTATAGCGGGATCCGCTGGTTCCGCTGCCCACATGGTAGACCACGGCTTTCGGCGCGTACCAGTTTTCATATCCGTAGATTCTGGCCCGGTAGCCGATATCAATATCTTCCAGATAGGCAAAATGCTCTTCATCAAAAAGCCCGATCTGTTCCAGGATTTTCTTTCTGTAGATCGCGGCGCCTCCGCAGGAAGCAAAGATTTTTTCTTCTTTTTCGTAGGAGCGGATATCTTTTCCCTTTCCCCTGGCATAAGACCATCCCAGAGCGCAGTAGAAATTTCCCGCATCGTCCAGCTTGTCCCTGTCGTGATACTGTACCATACGGGCCCCGCAGGAAAAGGCGTTTTTATGTCTTTTCAGGGCTTCCAGCATTTCTTCTACAAAGTTTTCCTCCGCCTCCGTATCGTTATTCAGAAGCAGCACATAGGGCGCCTTTGCCGCCCTGATCCCCTCATTGACCGCTCTGCAGAAGCCAAAATTTTCCGGAAGCTCCAGGATATGGACCCAGGGATAATTCCCCGCCACAAAAGAACAGCTTCCATCTGAAGAACCGTTGTCTACAAGAATCACTTCAAAATCTCTAAGCGTCTGACCCTCAAGACTTCCAAGAACACTGTCCAGAAAAGCAATTCCATTAAAATTCGGTATAACCACCGATACCTTCATAGCTCCTCCTTACCCCTTCTTCGCCATACCCGGAAGAGGACGAAGCGAATAATTCCATTTTGTCAGAGAAAGATTTTTGTTGTAATAGGGATCTCCCTTTTTCAGAATTCCGATCCAGCGGCTCCGCATATATTCGATCTCTTCCTGAAAACGGCGCACCTTTTCTTTACTGTCCTCGGCTCCCCTTGTCTTTGATTCCGCGTGATAAAGCTGCACGTAAGGATCATATACGATCAGTTTTCCGCTTTCCCTGACTTTCAGGCAGAGATCCACATCGTTAAAAGCCACCGACAGCTTTTCCGTAAATCCCCCGGCGGTATCGAAAGCCTCTTTTTTCATCATCATGCAGGCTGCCGTTACAGCGCTCATGTCCTGAAGCAGCGACGCCTTATGGAGATATCCCGTCCGGTTCGCGGGCATGTCTACAAACATATGTCCCGCGATGCCTCCGATCCCGATCACGCATCCGGCATGCTGGATGGTATTGTCCGGGTAGATCAGCTTTACTCCCACCGCGCCTACCTCGGGGCGCTGGCAGACTCCCAGCATCTCTTTCAGCCAGCCGGGAGTGATCACTGTCACATCGTTATTCAAAAACAGCAGATACTCCCCTTTTGCGTGGCGGACGCCGTAATTATTGATGGCGGAATAATTAAATTCCTTTTTCCATCTCAGAAGACGAATCCGGGGATCTGCCGAAAGCTCTTTATAATAGCGAAAGATCTCTTCTGTTGTACTGTTGTTTTCAATGATCAGTATTTCATAATTGGGATACTCTGTTTTTTCACGTATGGACTCTATGCAGGCCTTCAGAGTCTCCTTCTCATCCTTATTTGGAATGATAATAGAGATCAGAGGTTCTCCCTGAACAGGATACGTCACCCTGTAAAATCCAAGATCCGGCGTATGACTTACCGTCCCCCTGACTCCGGTTCTTTTCAGATGAGCCTCTATAGCCCACTTTCCGGCGTCAAAGGCGTACATCTTGCTGGCCGGATTATCTGCTGTGGAAGCCTTATGAGTTCTCCAGTGATAAAGGATTTCCGGGATATGCCCCACCTTTTCCGCCTGCTCTACGCACCGGAAAATGAAATCATAGTCCTGGGCCCCGTCAAACTCCTGGCGGAAACCGCCCGCCTTCTTAATGACAGAACGCCGTACTACAAAGAAATGACAGATATAATTATTTGACCGGAGAAGATCCAGGTTAAAATCAGGCTTCAGATGCGGCTGAAAATGTTCCTCAAGATCTGTGGTCACTTTATCCTCATCTGTATACACAGCGTCCAGTCCGCGGTCGTTTCCCAGCGCTTTGGCTATTTCAAAAAGAGCGTTTGGGGCAAGAAGATCGTCATGATCCAGAATCCCCGCAAATTCACCGGAGGCCATGGAAAGAGCCGCGTTTGTATTTCCGGCTATTCCCAGATTTTCCGCAAGGTTCTGCACGCAGATACGCTTATCCCGGGCGGAATATTCTTCCAGTACCGCTCTCATGTCCTCATCTTCCGGACTTCCATTTGCAATGCACAGCTCCCAGTTTTTATATGTCTGTGCCAGGAGGGAGTCCATCATCTGGGAAAGAAACAGCTTTGGCGTGCGGTAAGCGGGCACAGCCACACTGATCAGCGGTTCATAATCCAGCCTGATACGCCGCTGGCGGGAAAGTTCCGCCTCGTCCGGAACATACGCTTCATACCAGGGTCCGTATGGAACCTCCTCCGGTTCAAAGCGCTCATGGAGCCTGATCCAGAATTCTTTCGGACCGTAATGTTTCAGATAACGGAATCCCTTCTGCACAGTATACGGATTCAGTTTTTTCATCATGCGTCCCCATTGGATCCGGCTTCCTGTATTCTGCTTTTTATTCATATTTATAGTCCTCAGATATTGTCGATTTTACATATATTTTACTTTTCGCCGGGTTTATTTTATCATTGTACCCTGTTTTTTGCAAGGCTAACAAGGCATTTCCTCTCTAAAAGCCGCCAAGAAGGTGTTGAATTACAGAGAAAAATGGGATATGATAGGTTCTGAAACAAACTCCGCGGATCAACTGATTTTTTTCTTTTTTTGCGGAATAATAGTTAACAGATCATTCATCGGAAACAGGAGTGCATTTATGAGAATAAAAAGATTTTTTGCCGGTCTGCTGGCCGCCGCCGCTGCCTTTTCCCTGCTGCTGCACACGCCGGTCAAAGCCGCGGAAGAAACAGCCGCCGCAGGAACAGGCATCACTACCAACAGTATTTCCGGCTGGCCCCAGGGCCCTGACATCACCTCTACCGCAGCGGTCGTCATGGAGGATTCCACCAACACTATCGTATACGCCAAAAACATGGATCAGGTTCTTTATCCCGGGGCCACGGTAAAAGTGATGACAACCCTCCTTGCCCTGGAAAACAGCCAGCTTACCGACCAGGTGACTATGACGGCTACAGGAGTATCCGGCGTTACAGACGGAGGGGCAAATATTTCCGCCCAGTTGGACGAGGTTTTTACCATGGAACAGTGTCTTTACGCCATGATGCTGTCCTCCGCCAACGATATCGCCCTTCAGGTAGCCGAGCACATCGGCGGATCTGTAGACGCCTTTGTCCAGATGATGAACACAAGAGCAACCGAGTTTGGATGCACCGACACGGTTTTTACCAATCCCACCGGTCTTCCGGATGAAAACCAGCATACCACAGCCCACGATATGGCCCTGATCATGAAGGCCGCTATCGACAACGATACCTTCCGTACTATCGCCGGAACAACCTCCTATACAATTCCGGCCACAAACGTATCCGGCGGCGAGCGTGTCCTGACAAATAATTTTTCCATGACAAACAGCGCCAACGCCGCATATTATCAATACTGTCTCGGCGGCCGAGAAGGATATACGGAAGCTTCCGGCAGCACTCTTGTATGCGGAGCCCGCAAAAACGATATCACCCTTATCGCCGTAGTCCTTCAGGGAGCTTCCGGCACTACCGGTACGGAAGCCGGAAGTCTGCTGAATTATGGATTTGATAATTTCCAGATGCTTTCTCTGGGCGATACGGATTTCAATATGATCTCCGGCGGAAATGTTTACGTTCCGTCAGGAACCTCCGCCGACGCTCTTACTACAGAAGATTCTCCTGGTGAAAACGGACAGACCAGCCGCCAGTATTATTTTGGCGGAACGCCTGTGGGAACGGCTGTTATGGCCGCTGTTCAGGAACAGGACGACAGTCTTGTACAGGAAAGCCAGCAGAACCTTACGGCCGCCCAGGATTATTCCGCCCCCCATACAGACGTTCCTTATTATATTATCGGAGGTGTTGGCGCTTTCCTTATGCTTCTTATTCTTATCGGAATCATAAAGACCGCCAGGTCATGATCTGTCCAAAAATAAAAAAAATTCTTGAAAACATAAGGTATATGCTGTAAAATACATTTTGATATAGGGGAGTAGCCAGCACTGTTTTTGTGCGATTAGGTCAACATTCATGAGTGTAAGCTCTGGCTTAATCTATACCTTTCAAGCAACCGGTATATGACAAGACCTGTGTTCCATTCATGGCAGGGACACAGGTCTTTTTGATTTCATAGAAAATCAGTACACTTTATCAGAAGGCTCTGTTTTCTTATGAAGCAGAACCGTCGTCCAAATCCGGAGACAGGGCACTTCATAGAGCTGGCAGAAAGAAATTTTCCCATATAGTAAGAAGGAGGAACTTATATGGACTTTTTAATTTCAGGCATCACGTCTATCACACCTCAGCAGATCGTCATGTATGTCATCGGCGCTGTCCTGATCTGGCTTGCCATCAGCAAGGACCTGGAGCCGGTACTTCTGCTTCCGCTGGGATTCGGCGCGATCCTTGTAAACCTGCCCGATTCCGGAGTTCTGAACCAGACGCTGGAAGGGATCGGCGAGACAAACGGTATTATTCAGTGGCTCTTCGACGTGGGAATCGAAGCTTCTGAGGCAATGCCAATCCTGTTGTTTATCGGAATCGGAGCCATGATCGATTTCGGCCCGCTGCTTTCCAACCCCAAGCTGTTCCTGTTTGGAGCCGCAGCTCAGTTCGGTATTTTCGCAGCCATCCTGGTTGCCGTATTCCTGGGCTTCGACCTGAAGGACGCCGCTTCCATCGGTATCATCGGCGCTGCCGACGGACCTACTTCCATTCTTGTCTCCCAGGTGCTGGGATCGAACTATGTAGGGCCTATCGCCGTGGTTGCCTATTCCTATATGGCGCTCGTCCCCATCATCCAGCCGGTGGTTATCCGCCTGCTCACAACAAAAAAAGAGCGCTGCATCCATATGGAATATAAAGCGGTCAATGTTTCCAGGAAAGCAAAGATCATTTTCCCCATCGTGGTTACTTTCGTAGCTGGTCTGGTTGCTCCGATGTCCGTTTCCCTTGTCGGATTCCTGATGTTCGGAAATCTGCTCCGCGAGTGCGGCGTGCTGAACAATCTTTCAGATGCGGCGCAGAATATCCTTTCCAATCTGGTTTCCCTGCTTCTGGGTATTACCGTAGCCTTCAGTATGAGAGCGGAATCCTTTGTCAATCCGCAGACTCTTCTGATCATGGTGATCGGTCTGGCAGCCTTTATCTTTGATACTGCCGCAGGCGTTCTCTTTGCGAAGCTTCTGAACCTCTTCACAAAGGAGAAGGTAAACCCGATGATCGGCGCCGCAGGTATCTCCGCATTCCCCATGGCGGCCCGTGTTGTTCAGAGAATGGCTCTGAAGGAAGACCCCAGCAACGTTCTGATCATGCAGGCTACCGGTACCAACGTTTCCGGACAGATCGCGTCTGTTGTAGCCGGAGGCGTTATCTTAAGTGTTGTATCCAGTATTCTGTAATCTCCGCCGGGTTTCCGGTATGATGAACTGCAGATGCTGAGATATGCTCAGGAAAGGAGTATGTATTATGAATATGGAACTTGTAATGCAGGCCCTGGAAGTTATGTGGAAAGGGATGCTGAGTATTTTTACGGTTATTATCATCCTTACGATTCTTGTGTATGTGCTGAATAAGATTCTTAAGGACTGAGAAAAAAATCGGCAAAATTACAGCCGTCTAAACGAAATACCCCGCCGCAGACATGTTGTAGTTCGTGATTTTGCGGCGGGGTATTTTCTTTGACGGCTTGTATATTTATGCCGTATTTTATTTCTCAGCTAATCAGTTAATATCGGCCTGTAACCTGTTTTAAGCTCGAGATATGGCTCTGAGCTGTATGGCGCTGTTCAATAACCGGAGTTCTTTTCATGATACGTATCTGGCTTTGGATACGCCGGTTATATTCTGTAATGTGGAGAGAATCTCATCTCTGTCTCTGTGCGAGTTGTTCCGTACGGAGATTATGGCTTCTTTGCATTCATGTTTTTTGTCCAGAAGCTGTACTTCTCCTGTTTTCATTCCCATTTTTTTCACCTCATCATAAAGATCCGCAAAACAGGACGGATCTTCCACGCGGACATAAACGCTGAACCAGCCGTCATAAAAGGTGATCCTGTCTTCCAGTTTCTTAAAATATCCTATAATGATATAAACCGCTACAGTCGCTATAACTCCGCATTCAAAAAATCCGATCCCCATGACAAGCCCGATACAGGCGGAAGTCCACAGTCCCGCCGCAGTTGTCAGGCCCCGGATTCTTAATTTTCCGGACACCATGATACTTCCTGCGCCCAGAAAACCAATCCCGCTCACCACCTGAGCGCCCAGCCGCGCCGGATCTCCTGTACCATATTTATAAAATACGTAGTCTCCTGTGATCATCACGATACAGGCCCCCAGGCTTACAAGCATATAAGTACGCATACCTGCCGGCTGGTTGGCTTTTCCTCTTTCCAGACCAATCACCCCGCTGCACACCATTGACATGAGAATCCGCAAAGCCATGGATACAATACTCAATTCATTGATAGATTCTCCCAGAAGCTCAATACTCATGCTAACCTTCCTCTCCGAAAATAATATGACACACGGGCGCAAATGTGAAAACCGGCTGCCACTTTAAGCGCAGCCGGTTCCAGAACCAATCATTTTCTTCTGTCTTTAAGATAATGAACCAGATGATACGTCCAGTCTGTCTGTATGATGTCAAATCCCTTATCTACCAGCCAGCCCCAGCCTTTTTCCGGATCGTCTGTGAGGGAAATATCGTCACTGTGTCCTGCCGTCAGCGGAACACGGCTGGAATATACAAGAGAATTCGCCCAGAGAAGTCTGTTTTTCTTATGCATCATTTCCAGATACGAATCCTGTACAATAGAAGCATCTTCCCTGTCAAACACCAGCTCCGCTCCTACATAATTAATATTCATACTCTCAATTTTCTCGGAAGCGGTATCTTCTTCCATAAAGAAAATCGGCATATATGCCACATCCGGCGCAAAGGTTTCCACCAGCTTCAGAGATTTGTCTGAGGTATCGCTTTTCAGGAGGATCTGATCCACCATATTATGCCTTCTGACAGCCCGCATCACATCCTCGGTAATATGAATGCAGCGGTCAAGATTCATAATACATTTGCCTTTATAATGTTCCAGTATCTCATCAAAGGAGTTCACTCCCAGAAACGTTTCTTCCAGGTCGCAGTTGCACAGTCTCAGATTCCTGATTTCTTCCGACGTTTTACTTTCAATCTTTATATGCCTGTCCAGATAACACGGCTCTGTTCCCGTATGAAAAACAAAGATTTCTCCATCCAGACTTTTAAACAGATCCATTTCCAGGATATCGGCCCCCTCTTTCAAAGCAAGGTCAAAGGCGGCAATTGTATTCGGCGGAATGTTGCCGCCGGATGTTCCTCTGTGGGCAGCCACGAGAACACCTTTCTCTTTTCTTAACTGAGCTAAAGATTTCATGCTGTTTTTCCTCTCTTCCTGAATATTTTTTTGACGGTTTCAATCCCTCCGTAACGTCCAAGCCACAGTGCGATCGTAGAAATAATCATCAAAATCACTGTATATACGAAAGCCATTGCCTGGGCTTCTGTAGTAGCCGTCTCGTCGGTAGCCATTTTTATAACGATACCCAAAGGCTGAAACAGCGGATGATACAGGAATACTGACAGATCGTATTCCGACAGGAGGCTGTTGAAATTCAGCACAATAACGGAGATTACAACCGGCATGATCACCGGAAGAATCACTTTTCTCATGGTATAGAAAGGTTTTGCCCCCATAACCTGCGCCGCCTCTTCCATATTTCCATCCAGGCTGATGAACGCAGCTCTTGTCATCCGGTATGAAAAAGGTATTTTTATTACGATATACGCTACCAAAAGAATGACAGGAGTGGCTACCAGAATCTTATTCGCAAGATTCAGGCGGGCTTCATCATATGTCATCATCAGACCCAACGCGATCATTGTAGACGGAAGGAGCCAGGGTATCAGTATGAACGGCTCATACAGTTTATCCCATTTATGTTTCAGCTTTGTCACGATTCTGGCAACCGCGATACAGATCACCGCTACTATAAACGCTGCCAGAATGGAATATACAATACTGACCAGATAAGGTTTATAAGCTGATGAAGACTGGAAAAGCTTTGCATAATTTTCCAGAGTAAAGGAATCCTTTCGGAGCTGTCCTGTCTTGATCGTCATTCCGTCTGTAAAGGAGAATACCAGAACATTAATGATCGGCAGCATATAAATGATAAACATCACATAAGCGACAATGTGAGCAATCACATTCAATACCGGATTCTGAATTTTCTGTTTCACCATTTTAGCCTTTGTTTTGGAAACTGAAATATAATTTCCTTTTTTCTCAATTTTCTGCATGATGAACAGAAGGATTGCCGTCGCCAGTCCCAGGATAATTGCCAGAAGAGCGGCTATATCTCTGGAAGTCGTCATATTGCTGAACGTCCGGATCATAGGATTGATAGTCTGAAAATCAGGACCTCCGACGATGAGCGGTCCGGACATGGTACTTAACGCCGCAATAAATGTCAGAATCGTGATCGCAAAGATTGTAGGCATCATGGTAGGCAGAACAATCTTAAAGAGAATCGTACTCTGAGACGCCCCCATGTTTTTCGCGGCTTCAATCGTGTGATAATCCAAACCTCTGATCGCATTTGTCAGAAACATCATGTGATTGGATGTACCCGAGAAAGTCATGATAAACAGCACCGCTCCAAATCCTATAAACCACTGGGGATTCATATCCGGGAAGAACTGCATCAGTACCTTTGTCACAATTCCTGTTTCACCATAAACAAATTTGTATCCGGTTACAAGCACTACGCCGCTGTAGATCAGTGTAGTCATAAATCCCATACTGAGTATCTTCGAGCCTTTGATATCAAAGTATTCTGTAAACAGCACGATCAGGATACCCGAAATATTTACAGTAATTATAGAAGCCACTGCCAGAATAAAACTGTTCTTCAAACTGCTTATGGCTCTCGCAGATTTTGTAATTTTTTCAACAGCTTCCAGCGAAAACTGACCGTCTTTGACAAATACCCGGAAAATCAGATTGATATTCGGAAATACCAGGAAAGAAAAAATGAACCATATCAGAACGATCTTCAGGATCAGCCCCGGTATATTTATCGTCCCGTCCTGTATTTTTGCTTTCAATTTCCCCATAATTCTTTCCTCCTTCAGAACTGCATGATATCACGAGGATCGATATACAAGTCGACAGGATCGCCTTCTTTATAATATTTATATCCGTCATTTTTTTCCAGATATTTGATAGTCTGCCCCATGCAGGAAAGCGTATATTTTGTCAGAATCCCATTAAATTCCAGTTCTGTTACGACCCCCATGATCTTGGCGTGATCCGGTTTGTATTCATCCACACATTTTTCTATTCTTACAAACCCTGTTTTGGATGTGTCCAGATTCGTTCCCATCTGTTCATTAACGGAAGTCAGGATTTTCTCTCCAAAACGGTTGATATCTCCAATAAAATCACAGACAAACTCACTCCTGGAAGAATTATAAATCTCATATGGCGTTCCGACCTGTTCGATACAGCCGTTATTAAATACCGCTATTCTGTCGGAAAGCGTCAGCGCCTCCTCCTGATCATGAGTGACATAAAGAGTAGTGATTCCCAGCTCCTTCTGAAGACGTTTCAGCTCAAGGCGCATATCAATACGAAGCTTCGCGTCCAGATTGGATAACGGCTCGTCCAGACAGAGAATTTTTGGCTCCAGAACTATCGCCCGGGCAAGCGCAACTCTCTGCTGCTGTCCACCTGAAAGTTCAGATACATTTTTCTGGAGCTGTTCTTCTGTGATTTTTATCTTGGCCGCTACCTCATGTACTTTTCTGTCGATTTCCGCCTTCGGCATTTTCTTTACCTTCATACCAAAAGCAATATTTTCATATACTGTCATGGTAGGAAACAGGGCGTAACTCTGAAACACCATTCCAATGTTTCTGCTTTCCACCGGAAGATTGGTAACGTCTTTTCCGGAAACATACACCTTACCTTTTGACGGCGTAATAAATCCCACCAAAGCTCTTAAAGAAGTGGTTTTTCCACATCCGCTCGGGCCAAGGAAGGTGAAAAACTCACCTTCCTCAATGTCCAGATTCAGATTTTCCATTGCCACAAAATCGCCATATTTAATTTCAACATTTTCAAATTTAACCATGGTCCGCTCCTGTCTGAATCATATTTTTTTGAAGTTACTGAATAAATTCAAGTTCTGCCTTTTCCACCCAGGCGTCAATGTTCTCCGCTATAAAAGCCCAGTCAAGATCCTGCGGTTTGAGCATAGCCATTAATTCTTTCAGATCCTCAGATACATTTTCCATTGCGTCCGCCTGACAGGGAATCGTTCCAAACTCATTAGACCACTCAAGCTGAATGTCGGAACTGCCCAGCCAGTTCAGGAAATCCACACAGAGATCATATTTCTCTGTTCCTTTCGCGATTGCGACAGACTCAACTACATATGGTTCTCCGACTTCCGGAGTCATGATCTGGAATTTATAATCTCGTGTATTCTGTTCTGTGATCACGCCGGATGCCCAATGCTCATCCATTGGATATGTACCGTCTATCACATCGCCAATGGAATCCTCTCCTTCCACGATATTATGAGCGTTTCCGAGAAATGCCGCCGCAATTTCCCAGCCTTCGTCAGATATTCCCAGCTCCCCGTCCGGATCCGCATATCTGCTGATGATACTTGCATATACAGTCTGCGCAGTTCCGCCGTTCAGTGCATGAAGCTGATACAGGCCTTTATATTTCTCGTCAACCAGATCAGTCCAGTCGGAAGGCATATCTTCATAATCCGCATTTCCGATCAGAAGAAGGGGCGTAGTGGTAACCGGATAATAAAATCCGTCTTTATCGATCAGACTCTCATCCACTCCGTCTGTCCAGTCCGGCTCCCACTCCTCCAGCAGTTCATTGGCCTTCAGTTTTTCATACTCGATATTGTTCAGTCCGAACACAACATCACAGAGAGGATTGTTTTTTTCTGCGATCATACGCTGTGTGATTTCAGAAGCGCCGCCGTGAACAACCTGAACGTTATATCCTTCTTCAGCCGCACGTTCGATCAGCCACTGATCTCTTCCTTCTCCTCCGTTGTTGGTATAGACCACGATGGATTCGCTCTTGTCCACCTCATCTGCCTGCACAACAACACCGCCCATTGCCATTACCATTGCACCAGTAAGTACCGTAGCTAACACTTTTTTCATAGTTTTTTCCTCCTAATTTTGTATCGTGTCATTTTCTCTTTGCTACGGCTTCATGCTACCATTTATTTTGAAACGTGTCAATATATTTTTTGACATATTTTACAAGTTTTACCTCTTTTAACTTATTTTTTCATGTTATTTTACCTCTTTTTTACATTCTTCTATTTTATAACGTTATAATTTTACAATGAAATCCAGCTTTTTACTCTATCCTTCTATATTTATATTTTCATCAAAAAAATATATGCAAAAACAGGAAAAATGTTATATAATTTATTAAAACGTTATAAAAAGCACAAACAGGGGGATTTATGGCAACTATTCTCGATGTAGCAAAATTAGCAGGAGTATCTCAGGGCACTGTATCCAATGTATTAAATGGAAAAGGAAATGTGAGCAGTGAAAAAATTCGGATTGTCGAAGAAGCCGCCCGAAAACTGGGATATACAATTAATGAACAGGCAAGAATACTGCGGAAAGGCTCTGGAAAAATTATCGGTGTTATTCTTCCCACCGTTGAGTCAAAGCAATACAGAGAATTCTATAACAGTCTGAAATATTATGCCGAAAGAAACGGTTATTCTACCGAACTTTATATCTCAAACAACAACCCTCAGACTGAGCAGGAGATGATCCAGAAGGCAAAATCTGTCATGGTCTGTGGCATGGCCGTTATCACCTGTCTCAATTATAAAGATAATGTGTATCAGCATTCCGGTCTTAACAATGTGCGTTTTGTAGAAAGACGTCCCGGATTTCAGGCTGATTACTATGGATTTGATTACAAACTCGCCGGAAATCACATTGCCCGCAAAATACTGACAAAAAAATACCGCAACATTGTGCTGGTAACGGAATCCGCAAGATTTTCCAACGAAGCCGAATTTTTAAAAGGATTTCTGGAAGAAACAGACAAAGAGTTTCATGGCAATCTTTTGAAAGTTTCAACAGATATAGATCAGGTTTCTCACAGTATTCTAAATCTCTTTGCGGGCGATGAAGAAATCGACGTGATCGTAACTACCAACATAGGTTTTGCTGAAAAAATAAGACCACTCATGCAATCCTTTTTTTCAGAAAAACAGGTGGATATTCACACCCTTTCACCTGTAGTTTCCCTGCCCGAAAAAGATTTTAAAAAATATGAACTGAATTACAGTCTTCTGGGCCGAGAAGTAGCCTCGGATATCATACATTCAGAATCAGAAAGCTCTTCTCTGGATCATATTTTTGAAAATGACGGAGAACGCAACTGGAAAAATATAGATATCCAAAACGATCAGGCTGATTGTCTTAACATTCTTGCCCTGGACAGTCCGGAATCCATTATAATGCAGGGCATGGCTCAGTTTTACACTGAAAAGACAGGAACAAAAGTCAAAATATCTGTTTTCTCTTATGATGAAATTTACGAACAGTTCGCTGATCCTGCTATGTCAAGTTTGTATGATATTTTCCGTATCGATGTCACCTGGCTCTCATGGTTCGCCGAACGCCTTCTGCTTCCTCTGGAAGAAATAGACCCTGCTATAAAAGAAGTTTTCTCAGAGTATCTGCCGACACTGGAAGACAAGTACAGTTATGTACGGGGCAAAATTTATGCCCTTCCTGTTTCCCCCAGTTCACAGCTTCTTTTTTACAGAAAAGATCTCTTCGAAAGTATCGTTGTGAAAAGAATCTACCAGGAAAAATACCGTCAGGAATTAAAACTTCCCGAAACCTTTGAAGAGTTTAACCAAATCGCGGCTTTTTTTACAGAATGCAGCGAGCTTGACTGTGATGTAAGATATGGAACAAATCTCACTCTGGGAAATACAGGCGTTGCGGCAACCGAATTTCTTGCCCGCTTTTTCAGCCATCATGACAATCTTTATAATCAGGACGGAAGAATTATTATCAATAACGACCTTGGAAAAAAAGCGTTGGAAGAACTTGTGGAAGCGCAGCGATATGCCCCAGGCAAACCTTCAAAATGGTGGACAAATACAGCAAAAGAATTTGCAAACGGAAATGTGGCTATGATGATTAATTTCAGCAATTATGCGTCTGAAATCCTGGGGTACAGTTCAAAGATCGTAGGGAATGTCGGGTTTGGTATGATTCCCGGGGGAAATCCAATTTATGGAGGCGGATCTCTTGCAGTTTCCCGATACAGCCGGCATCCCAAGAATGCTCTCGCTTTTATTAAATGGCTTACCCGGGAACCTGTCGCTTCGGCCATGGCGGCGCTTGGAAGTGTTTCTCCCTGTATCAAGACCTATAACAAATACGATATCATCAATACATTCCCCTGGCTGGAGTTTTCCAAGGACTGTTTCCCCCTTTCCCGTACCAAGAGACTGCCCGACTCAGATCTCAGCCCCTTTGATGAAAAGCGTTTCCTGAATATTATTGGAACTGCGGTAAAGACTGTTATGTCTGGTCTGTTAACAGCCAATGAAGCACTGGAAAGGGCCCAGCGGATGCTTGACCATGATTTTAGAAACTAAATATTTTTCAGATAAAGAAGAGCCTCATCGAACACCGGACGGTAATTCGATAAGGCTCTTTTTTTCAGTTTCCGGCTCTTATTTTCGGGAGGTTAAATCCTTCTCATACTCTTCCTCTTCTTTTTTATCCCGGGAACAGCGCATAAGATCGCAAACGCCGCCCAGCACGCCGCGCTGCCTGCCGCCCCTTCCATAAGGCCCGGGGCGTGGAAGGTAAGTTCAAGGGTATGGTCTCCTTCCGGCACCTCGCAGGCCAGAAAGCCAATGTCGCCTCTTAACAGTTCCGCTTCCTCGCCATCGATGGTAAGCTTCCATCCGTCCTCATAAGGGATCATAAACAGGGCGTAGCCTTCTGTCTCTGCATGGATGGATCCTGTGATGCGGGAGTCTTTTTCCGGAGCGTCCAGTGTGACGTACGACGCTTCTTCCGCTGCGTCCTTGTTTTCCCTTTCTTCTATCAGTTTATCCCTGTGTTCCGGTACAGCGACCCCTTCTGTTTCATTCCCGTTGTCCCTGTTTTCTCCATCCTGCGCGCCTCCGCTATTCGTCTCTCCCCCGGAGATAAGCGCGTCGAATTCCTCCATGGAATCCACGTCTTCCCCGTCTTCCAGGGCAATGGCGCCTTCCAGGAGCCGGTCTCTTGTCTCTTTCGCGCACAGTTCCCGCAGGCTGTCCTCGGAGATTGCCGTAGTGTAGAAATGAGCGGTATCTGTTTCCAGCGCGTTCTCATGGATATAGAGGCTTCCCACTTTGTCCAGAAGCTTCCACTCGCTTTCATCCGGATTTCCGTCTCCTGACAGGATGTAGCGGATTCCCAGGAACGCGGCCAGACGGTTATCATCCACATGATTCCAGAATGTATAGTGGTTGTAATCTGCAAAAAACAGTTCCGGAACACAGGTCTCCACGAAGTCCTTCACATATCCGTTCATCACGGAATTGTAAGTGGAAATCCCCCGGTATCCCTGGGCCGAGGAATCCATCGCCACTGTTCCGGAAATGTAGTCCTTCTCCACCCGGTAAAATTCACTGTCGTATTCTTCCAGGTAATCCAGCGCGTCCTGAAGATCCACACGGTACATTTCCCGGAAGAAATCCTGAGGCTTTTCCATCTCCGCGCGGTACCGGATCTCCAGGTCGTCGGACCTTCTGTCTTCCTCATACCTCTCCGTCTCTTCGGCCATGATCTCCGCCGGAGTGTCCGTCTTTTTCATTGTCACTCTCGCCTGATAGTCTGTCGCGCCGTCGGAGATCATATTTACCGCCAGCGCCAGTCCCAGAATTCCCATAACCGCTTTCCGCCGGGTCTTCTCTTTGATAAAAGTAAGGGTGAAAAGACAGATCACCGTGACGATTCCCGCCGCAGCCAGAATCAGAATATTCCTCTTATATTCTTCAAATCCCGCCTGATCCCAACCTTCCAGATACGCCCATCCCATCAGTGCGCTCACCGCGATGAGAAGGATCAGGTTCAGTTTTCCCCCTTTTCGCAGGTAATCCCACATCCAGGCCGTCACAAGCAGGATCACCGGCATCAGTACAAAGGTATACCTCTGGGTGGGTTTCGTGAAATAATTAAATACGGTTCCTCCCACAGGAAAAGCCACCGCCAGAACGATCAGCGCCGCCGCCGCGTACAATACCCCCTTCGCCCGTTTCGGCATTTCCGCACTTCTCAGGACCACAAGGAACTGCACGTTCAGAAAAACGGCAAGGGCGGAACAGAACAGCAGCGGATCCTCATAATAATTCATCACATAATCCTGAGGACCTTTTGCCAGTCCGTATCCGTTCTGCAGATTGCAGGAAAACAGCCGTTTCAGAAGAGACAGGTAGAAATTATCCGAGTATGGGGTAAAGCAGCTTCGGAGCCATTCCAGGACCCCCGCCCCCTCACTGCTCAGCCTGGAGGATACGTTGAGGAGTACGGCTGCCATAGGCAGAAAGACGGCGAGACTCATTCCGAGCCCCAGGATCATCTGCCCGCATCCGGCCAGAAACAGCCTGACTCTTTCTCCTGTTTTCAGTTTCTCCGGCATCAGCACCCGGAAGAAAAGATAAAGCCCTGTGGCCGCCAGACACATATAGGTAAAATATACGCTGTAGATCCCGCAGAGAAATACCATCACCGGAAAAAATCTTCTGCCTTTTTCCTTCCGGATAAATTTCTCACAGAACAAGAGCAGAAGGGGCAGATAAACCACCGCCGTCCCGAACTGGTAATGCTGTCCCCATACCAGGAGAAAACCGTTCAGTCCGTATACATAGGAAGCGGCCAGCTTCGCCTGCCTGCTGAAAGTAAACTGAGACAGAAACCAGTAAAACGCCGCGCCGGCGGCGAGAATCTTCAATATCTGAATTACATTGATGTAGATCAGCATATGGGCGGGTCCAAGTACCACGCCTATCCCGTACAACAGCATCAGGAAGGGATCAAACAGATTGAAATTAAACATATTTATTCCCAGTCCGTTTGTAAAATCCCACAGCGCGAAATCCCCGTCCCGCAGATGATTCACGATGCTGGTATAATTCATGATATACTGCTGCCAGGTATCGCTGCCGATGTCGTTAAAGATCATAAGCTGGTTTCCGAACAGATAATCCCAGAATATGATCATACAGCTTACAAGCAGAAGCCCCAGAAGTATGACATAATTTCCAGCTTCCGTCTTTTTCCAGTATTCGCCAAAAAACACCCTTCCGGGCGCCGTCTTTTTTCCCATTTTTTCATCTCACTTTTTCTGTTCTGTTTTTCCCGCGAAGAAAATAGAAAATACGGCAAAGAACAAGGGCCGCCTTACGCGACTGCGCTCTTTGCCGTCTGCCTGCAAGCAGTTCTCACATAATCTCTTTCAGATACCGTTCCAGGGCGTCCTTCCAGTCCGGAAGCCTGGTAAATCCGTGTTCTGTCAGTTTCTTCTTCTCCATGCGGCTGTTGAAGGGGCGTTTTGCCTTCGCAGGATATTCCGCGGAAGTTACCGGCTTAACATTTACTTTCATGCCGGCCTGGCGGAAGATCTCCACGGCGAAATCATACCAGGAAATGTATCCGCCCTCGTTCGTGGCGTGATAGATCCCGTACTCTTCTTTTTCCAGCATATCCACAAGAAGCTTCGCCAGGTCATAGGTATAGGTAGGCGTGCCGATCTGGTCGCTGACGACGGTGAGATTGTCGTGTGTCTTCCCCAGATTCAGCATAGTCTTAATGAAGTTCTTTCCGTTTACGCCGAACACCCATGCGATACGGACAATATAATATTTGTCAGTATATTTCTGTACCGCCAGCTCACCTTCATACTTGGTCTGCCCGTAAACATTTAAAGGCTGCGCCACCGGATCGTCCGGTTCCCAGGGCCGCGTTCCCTGTCCGTCGAACACATAGTCCGTGCTGAGATAGATCATGGGAATATTCAGTTCCCCGCACATCTTCGCGATGTTCTCCGTTCCGTCCACATTTACCTTCCGGCAGATATCCACCTGATCCTCCGCGGCGTCCACTGCCGTCCACGCAGCGCAGTGCACCACGCTGTCCGGACGGACTTCTCCGATCACTCTGCGCACTGCGGCTTCGTCTGTGATATCCATCTCGTCAACATCCACGCCGACGCCTTCGTATCCCCGGAGCGCAAGCTCATTCATCACATCATGCCCCAGCTGTCCTTTTACACCTGTTACCAATACTTTCATAAGAACCTCCTCTAAATACGTTTCAGGGAAAAATCCTGGCTTTTCAGCGTAAGATTGGGATTGTAGTAGGGATCCCCGTCCCGCATGATATCCGGCCAGCGTTTTTCAAAAGTCGCGATCTCCTTGTTGAATCTTGCCACCTTCTCGGGCGTATCCTCCAGTCCTCTTGATTTGGACTCGTAATGATACAGTTCCGCGTAAGGATTATATACGATCAGGTATCCCGCCGCGCGAAGCTTCATGCAGAAATCAATGTCATTGAAAGCGACCGCAAGTTCTTCCGTCAGTCCGCCCACCTGGTCGAAAGCGGATTTTTTCACCATCATGCAGGCCGCCGTTACCGCGCTGTAATCCTGGGCGCAGATGATCCTGTGGCAGTATCCCGTAGTGCCTCTGGGCTGCAGGACAAAACAGTGTCCCGCAATGCCGCCGAATCCGATCACAACACCGGCGTGCTGAATGGTATCGTCCTCATAATACATTCTGGCTCCCACAGCGCCCACATCGCCGCGCATACAATATCCCAGAAGCTCCTCCAGACAGTCATCGTTTATGATCTCCGTGTCGTTGTTCAGAAGAAGCAGGTATTCTCCTTTCGCGAAGGAAGCGCCGTAATTATTGATGGCGGAATAATTGAACTCTCTGTCCCAGTATACCACCCTGGCTTTGGGGTGGTTTTCTTCCAGGTCTTTATAGAAACGGAAGGTTTTTTCCTCTGTGCTGTTGTTTTCCACAATGATATATTCATAGTTCTGATAGGTGGATTTACTGTCAATGGAATCCATACACCGCTTCAGATCGTCTGTGTGATCCTTATTGGGGATGATGATGGAGATCAGCGGATCATGGTCGCGGATAAATTTTGTGCGGTACAGTCCCAGGAATTCTCCCTGGAACACCTCCGCATGAATCCCTGTTCTCTTATAATGGGCCTCGATGGCTCTTTTTCCCGCCTCAAAAGCGTATGTCTTGCTCTCCGGGTTCTCAGCGGTGGAATCCTCATGGCATCTCCAGTGATAGAGGATCTTCGTAATATGATATATTTCCTCCGGCTTCACCGCCTCCACACAGCGGAAAATAAAATCATAATCCTGAGCTCCGTCAAACTCCGGACGGAACAGCCCCACCTGATCCACCACGTCTCTTCTCACTACAAACAGATGGCAGATATAGTTCACCGTACAGAGAAGATCGGGGTTGTAATCCGGCTTGAAATGAGGCTGGAAAAATTTATGGCCGTCCATGGACATTTTGTCCTCGTCAGAATAGAGAAGCCTGATCTCTCTGTTCTCATTTACGGCCTTTACACACTGGTACAGCGCGTGAGGCGTCAGCACGTCGTCATGATCGGCAAAGGCGATAAAATCTCCCGTGGCCGCCTCCATTCCGGCGTTTGTATTTTCCGCGATCCTCAGAGGCGTTTCATTTCGGATCACCCGGATCCTCTCGTCGGATTTTTCCAGCGCATCCAGCGTCTTTCTGAGAGGAGAATCCGCTCCGCTTCCATCGGAAAGACAGAGCTCCCAGTTGGGATAAGTCTGTGCCTTAATGGATTCCACAAGCTGGTGAAGGTATTTCTCCGGCGTTTTATAAAGGGGAACCACAATAGAAATCTTCGGCTGATATTCAAATTTCTCATGGCGCTGTTTTTCCAGTTCCCTGTCGCCTGGCAGATGGCGGACGATCCATTTCTGATAAGGGATCTCTCTTGTAGACGCTGTTTTTACCTTGGAAACGATCTTTCCCGCCAGCGCCGCCCCGCCCTGGCTTTTCCAGTAGCGTATCCCCTTTTTGGCATATTTTTCTATTTTTCTCCTGAAAACTACAGAAGGCTTCAGATGGACAATATGAACAGACTTTGTTTCTCCGGCGTAGAACACCATATAGAGCAGCTTTCCTGTCAGATTGGTCAGTTCCACGAAAAATCCCGTTTTATCCGGAAAATCCATCTCCTCATAAAGCTGCTCCACGTCCACCCGCTCTGTCCGGAGGATTTCCGCAGAAATCTTCTGCTTGTTTTCATCAAAGATCTGGATGCGCACCGGGCTGTCCGCCACGGCCCATCCCCGGATGCGGAGAAATCCCTGCTGCACCTTCTCCTCTTCAATAAAAAACTGAGGCTTTCCACGGCGCCGTTCCAGTTCTTTTACTGAAACAGAAAACCAGTTGATTGTTTTTTCCGGCATATCCGCATATACCGTCAGCTTCTGAAAGCCCTCCAGGGATTCCGGAAGCCGCACCTCCGCCGTAATACGTTCTCCCCGCATCAGATCCGGATCTTTAAAACGCTCCAGAGCGCTTACTACTTCCAGTTTTCTGATCTCCGCCTTTATCTGGGAGCCGTCCAGGCAGGCTCTCATTTTTGCTTCCTTGGGCCATGTTCCCTGAAGAATGTAGCGGCAGGGATCCTTCAGATGAAACCGGTCTTTTGTTACCTCAAAAATCTCTCTTGCCATATCAGAAACCTCATTTCTCAGTTTTGTCTCGAAACCCATCACAAGTCCGGACATTCCATATCCGCCTGTCTCCTACTGCCCGCCGTCGGCCAAAAGCGAACAGTCGCCTTCCGTCACAGACAGGTTGGGATTATAATAGGGATCGCCTTTTTCCAGTTCTTTTCCCCACTTCTCCTGAAAACGCTTTACCTCTTTGTCAAACCGGAACTGCTTCTCCGGCGTGTCCTCCAACCCTCTGGATTTTGACTCATAGTGATACAGTTCGGCATGAGGGGTAAAAACAACCTTTTTGTTTTCCGCCCTCATTTTCATACACAGATCGATATCATTAAAAGCCACGCGGAAGCTTTCGTCAAAGCCTCCCACTGCCTGAAAATCCGATTTTTTTACAAGCATACAGGCTGCCGTCACCGCGCTGATCTCCTGCACGCTGATCATCCGTCCAAAATATCCTGCGTCTTCCCTGGAAGCCCGGCACATAATATGCCCCGCAATGCCTCCCAGTCCCAGCACCACTCCCGCATGCTGGATCGTGTCGTCAGGATAGTAAAGCTTCGCCCCCACGGCGGCTACGTCTCTCTGCTGACAGATCATCAGCATTTCCTCTATCCACTCCGGAGTAAGGATCTCCACGTCGTTGTTCAGGAACAGAAGATAATCTCCCGCCGCTTTTTCCGCCGCAAAATTATTGATAGCAGAATAATTAAATTCTTTCTCCCAGACAAGCACCCTCGCTTTCGGATACTTTTCCGGAAGTTTTTTATAATAAGCAAAAGTTTCTTCTTTTTCGCTGTTGTTTTCCACTACAAGGACTTCGTAGTTATCCCATGTGGATCTCTCCGTCAGCGAAGAAAGACACAGCTCCAGATCCCCTATATGGTCTTTATTGGGAATGATAATGGAGATCAGCGGTTTCCCCTGAATCTTCACACGGCTTCTGTACCAGCCGGGCCGCTCTGTCAGCTCCACTTCTGCCGGAATCTCAAGTCTTTTATAATGCTCTTCCACAGCTCTTCTTCCGGCCTCGTAGGCGTAAGCCTTGCTGGAAGGATCAGCCGCGGTGGATTCCATATGACATCGCCAGTGATATAAAGCTTTCGGAATATGAACGGTCTCCCGGGACGCTTCACAGCACCGGAAAATAAAATCATAATCCTGAGCTCCGTCGAACTCCGGCCGGAACAGTCCGGCTTTCTCCGCCACAGTTTTCCGTACCGCGAAAATATGGCAGATATAATTATTTTCCCGGAAGCGGAAAAGATTGAAATCCGATTTAAAATGCGGGTCAAAATAATGTCTGCCGTCCATGCTTACTTTATCTTCATCTGTATAAACCGCGTCCGCCTCCGGGTGCTCGTTCAAGGCTTTTACGATCTCATAAAGAGCGTCCGGCTCCAGGGTATCGTCGTGATCGCAGAGCATAAGAAACTCTCCTCTGGCAAGGGAAATCGCTTCGTTTGTATTCTGAGAGATTCCTTTGTTTTCTCTCAGTTTTTTGTAAGAAATACGCTTTTCACGTCCATAATGCTTTTTCAGATGAAATCTGACTTTATCGTCTGTGCTTCCGTCCGCCAGACAGAGCTGCCATTTTCTGTAGGTCTGTCCCTGTATGGATTTCAGCAGTTCATCCAGATAAGGAAGAGGAGTATTGTATAAGGGAATGACAATACTGATAACCGGGGCGTAGGAAAACGCGGCCCTTTTCTGTTTCCAGCCTTCGAAGCGTGACAGAGAGCGGCTCTTTCTCCACTCCTCATAATCTTCCCTGCTTCCCTTCTCATTCTTCTTAAAGCGTCCGAAAAATCCTTCCGGCTTCTTTTCTCTTCTGAGCTTTTGAATATCAATCTCATAAGACTTTTCCGCAGAGGTTCCGGAAAATTTCAGAACCGCTTTCTTCCCTTTTATTTCCTCCGCAGAAGCGGAAATACGGAATCCTATCTCTCTTGTTTTATAATCGTTGTCAAGATTCCTTCTTTCCACTACGTCAGGTCTGCGCCCTCTGCTCAGTCTGCAGGGGACAGGACTTCCGTCCGTATTCAGAAGTTTTACCTCTGCGTCTCCCCGCTGGTCCATTACCCAGCCCTGGATCTCCAGCATGGTATCGTAAAGGATTTCCGCCCGGTCAATATGATACTCGATCAGACATTCCTGAAGGAAAGCCTTCAGTTCGCCGCTTTCCCTTTTCCACACAGACGCCCTCTGTTCTCCCGTTTCCAGAAAAAGCTCCAGAGTCCCAAACTGCTCCGCCAGTTTTCCTGCTTCCGGAATGGTAACAGTAAAGCCCGGGAGAAAATCTTCAAAATCCAGAGACAGCGCCTGTCCTACGTCCGGCCTTGCATGGCGCTCCGCTTCGGGAATACAGATTTCTTCTCTTCCGTCTCCCAGGAGCCGGAAACGAAATTCTCCGTAGCCGGGAGAAACGCACCATCCGGACAGGCTCAGCACCTGCCCGTGGCGGTCGTCATATTTTTCTTCATCCACACTGAAGCGCAATTCTTCCATGTTCTGTCCTCACTTCTTCAGGCTGCGGTAAATTTTCCACACCTTCGTATTTTCCATCTGGCGGATTTTCTCCTTCAGCGCCGCGATCTCCGCGTCTTTTTCTGCGGATACCCGGGAAAGGCTTCTCCAGAAGGCCTCTTCCGCCTCCGGTTCCTTCATGATCTCAATCTCGATCTGAAGTTTTCTGGCTCCCGCCGGGATCTTTTCCAGAATAAACTGGGGATCTCCGCCGCCGAAGTAATATGCTCCGCCGCCCAGAGGAAACCCATTGGAAGTAAACGCCGCTTTTCCGCCGTTTTCATAACAGAGCTTCCGAATGATCAGTCCGCCGGATGCTTCGCCCGGATCAAGGCGTATCCTGCGCACGCCCTCCGGTATCTCAATTTCCGCCGCTGCCCCCTGTTTTCCCATAGGCCGGCTTACAGAATCCTCCTCCCGGAAGTCTCTGCCCCTGTCGTAAAATACCTGAAGCCTTCTCTCCGCACTGGCAATACGCATTTTTTCATAAATCGGCAGGATCTCGACTTTTCCCGGCGATACCTCGTCATACAGCGAAAGAAGCGATACATGGCTTCCTTCTATATACGCCTGGAAATGTTTTTCCATTCCGGCATAAATTTTCTGTTCCTTTTCCGAAATACCCGCCTTTTCATAGAAATTCCGTTCCTTCAGTATACGGCGTTTGCCGTCGCTTTCCAGATAGTAATGGATCATCCGGTACAGAATAAAGTTACAGGGTACCGGAAAACGGAAGGTCCACTCATAATCCAGGATCACAACTCTGTCCTGCTGGATCAGAATATTTGCCGGAACGATATCGATATTGGAAATTCCTCCGCAGCGCAGCTCACCTTCCAGCTCCGCGTCTCCGAAGACCTTCACAAACTCCGGCGTCTTCTGGAAAATACTTCTGCTGTGGATATTCCGTATTTTTTTCAGATAGAAGAACAGAAGCTCCTCCAGCTTCTCAATCTCACCTTTTTTCAACAGGCCGTCCAGCCGTTCCTCCAGAGTGGTTCCCTCCAGATATTCCAGTCTGGCGCCGTCCTTTTCCAGCCTGCAAAAGTTCAGCTCCATGCCTTCTTTTTCATACAGGCCCGTAAGCTCTCTCTCTATATTCTCAAGATTCCGCACATGAGACTGTGCCTCCTCTGTTTCCGGAACCTTGCGTACAAACCGCGCGTATTTTCCCGCTTCACAGATTTCCGTTCTCAGAGAAAAACGCCTGTCTCTTTCATTGGAGAATTTCACGTAAACAGTCTGAGAACAGCTTTCCTCTTTTCCGATGAGAAGGAGAAAAGAATTGGAAAACTCCGGAAACAGATCGTTTTCAAGAAGAGAATCGTAAACAGGAGACTCCTGGAAAAGCTGCAGGCGCAGACGGTCGTAATTTGTCTCCATACGGTTCATTTCCCCTTTCAGAGGAAGTCTTCTGTCCGAAAAAACCGTCATAGGCAGCTTGTAATCCGGAAACGGGTAATACCAGGATGCTTTCAGTCCCCCCGCCTTCTCCAGAATTCCGGACAGCTCTTTTTTCGTAAAGGTCTTCACTCCTTTTGTTGTGGGATAGCCTTCCAGTCCCTCAAACAGAGTGCCGAAATGATCTTCCGTACATCCCGCCCAGTATTTCAGCCCGAAACGGTTTTCGATGGCAAGGATGATCTTTCCCTCCGGTTTCAAATGAGCGGCCACTGTTCTCAGGAAATCTACAAAAGGCGTACTGCTGTCAATATAATTTTCTCCGTACTCAAATACGCCGATCAGGGTAATATAATCATATTCTTCGGTCAGGCTGCGCTCGATCTCCTGAAAATTTCCCATAAGGATCGTGAGATTGCCAAACTTCCTGTGACGCCATGCGTTGATCTGGCTTCTCTTTTTTGACAGCTCGATGCAGGTTACTTTTTTGGCCCTTTTGCACAGAGCGCCTGTGACTGCTCCGCAGCCGGATCCGATCTCCAGAACGTTTTCTTCTCCGGTAAACGGAAGCCAGCTTATGATGTTTTCCCTGATATGGGAAAAATGATAGAGAACCGGCCAGCTTTTTCTCTGGGCGATCACCTGGTTCCACTTGTTTTCCGGATAAGTTCTGGCAATATCCAGCATCTCATCCTCCACCGCTCCGTCACTGTACAAATCCTCTCCCGGATAATATGTGTCATCCAGGACTACCTTCCCGATTTTTTCTTTCATGCTTCTTCTCCATACTGAATCTCCACCTGGGAGTTCATATCATAAAAACCTACCGTGTTCTTTTCCGAAACCACAGTTACGTTGCAGGCGTCATACAGCCTGTGAAAAACTGTAAATTCACCGTCTTTATATCCTGTGCAGCCAAAGGAAAGCAGATACTCTCCTCCCTGGAGATACATTTCCTGTGTAAAAATTACCGTACAGGAATCTCCCGTCTGGGAGTGTTCCACCGGAACCTTTTCAAACAGGGTATTGGTTCCGGTGATCTCTGTTCCTTTGATATCTTTAAAAGTATAAGCCAGTATGGGATCCTGGATATTTTCCCGGAAAGCCACCTTCATTTTGATCTGAAAACTGCTTCCTTTTTCTATGGTGTTTGTACACAGTCCCTTCTCGTCAAGCACCGCGAAATCCACAATTTCCGCCAGCCTGCTTCCATACTCCAGCATATTTGGATTTACCTGGAACTGTCTGCTCCAGGATTCCTTCTGCTTTTTCTTCTCCTTTTCCGCCTTTTCCGGGTCCTGTCCTACAAGAAGCTGCTTGTACATATCCACCATCTTCTTTGGAGTTCCCTCGTTCAGCTTGACGCCTTTATTTAAAAGGATCACTCTGTCGCAGTAGCGGGCAATGCTGCTGAGATCGTGGCTCACAAAGAGGATCGTTTTTCCCATTGCCTTAAAATCCTCAAATTTCCTGTAGCATTTCGCCTGAAAGAAAACGTCGCCCACAGACAGAGCTTCGTCTACAATAAGGATTTCCGGATCAATATTAATTGCCACCGCGAAAGCAAGACGGACAAACATACCGCTGGAATAGGATTTCACCGGCTGGTATACGAAGTCTCCGATATCTGCAAAATCCAGGATATCCTGAAGCCTTCCGTCAATCTCCTCCTTGGAAAATCCCATCATGGTTCCGTTCAGATATACATTTTCCACTCCGGAATACTCAGGATTAAACCCGGCTCCCAGCTCAAGAAGGGCGGAAATCCTTCCGTCCACAGTCACCTCTCCGGCAGTGGGATTCAATACCCCTGTTATAATCTTCAGGATCGTGGACTTTCCGGAGCCGTTGGTCCCGATAATGCCTACCGTTTCTCCTCTTTTTACGTCAAAACTTACGTCCCGGAGGGCATAATGCTCTTTTACCGGCACTTTAAGGCCCAGAGTCTCTCTGAGCCTGTCGGACGGTTTGTTATATAATTTATACATCTTGTCCAGATGCTTTACCTGAATTGCAAAATCACTCATTTTACTCTCCGTTTACAGTACATCCGCAAAATGTACCTGAAGTTTCTTAAACAGCTTTGTTCCAAGGAAAAATACAACAAGCGTAAACACCCAGAAGTATAAAGTCAGAACCGGGTGTTCCCAGAATCCCACTTTGTCGATAAGGGAGTCCCGGTATCCCTGGACGATATAAAACACCGGATTCAGCTTCAGTATCGTAGTCACCGTCCCCGTAAGCCCCAGATCGCTGAAGCTCCACATAATAGGAGTAGCCCATACGCCTACCTGAAGGGCAATGTTTATCATCTGCATCAGATCCCGGAAAAATACTACCACAGAGCTTGTAAGATAGGTCAGTCCCAGGATAAGCATAAAGGTACAGAAGCTGTAGTAAATAAGCTGCAGGGCGTACAGACTGGGCGGATATCCCATACAGGTATAGATCACAAGGATGATCACCACAAAAAAGAAATGTACAAATACTGCCGAGAACACTTTCACCACCGGAAGGATGCGGATATTGAACACCACTTTTTTTACAAGGTAATTATATTCCAGAAGCGCGCTGGTCCCTCCTGTAAGTCCTTCCTGGATAAAGAACCAGGGTACAAGCCCCGCCACCAGCCAGAGAACAAAGGGCACTCCTCTGTCCGCTCCGTTTCTTAAAGCCAGTCCGAACACAAACCAGTAGACGCAGATCGTCACTACCGGCTGTACAAAGGCCCATACTGTTCCAAAGTAGGAGCCTGCGTATTTTGTTTTAAAGTCGTTTTTTGCCAGGGAAAATACAAGCCGGCGGTTCCGGTAAAGCTCCACTGGCAGAGGCGCTTCTTTTTTCAATCCTTTTTCCCTCTGTTTTTTGTGTATTCCTGAAAGCTTCCCCATTTCTGATCCTTTTCAGACAGGATCAGAGACATTCCCTCCGGGATCGGCCATTCCACCCCGATATCCGGATCGTCGTAGGCAAGGCCTCCTTCATCGTTGGGATGATAAAAATCCGTGCATTTGTAGGCAAATTCCGCGGAATCTGAAAGTACCAGAAAACCGTGGGCGAAATTCTTTGGAATAAAAAACTGTTTTTTATTTTCTGCGGAAAGTACTACTCCGTACCACTGTCCATAGGTAGGGGAGCCTTCTCTTAAATCTACAGCGACGTCGAAGACTTCTCCGCTTACTACCCGGACAAGTTTGTCCTGGGGGTAATTGATCTGGAAGTGAAGTCCTCTCAGAACGCCCTTTCTGGAACTGGACTGATTGTCCTGCACAAACTCCATATCGATACCCGCCGCCTTGTAGTCGTTATAATTATAAGTCTCCATAAAGTATCCGCGCTCATCTCCGAATACTGTGGGCGTGATCACCTTTAATCCCTCAATATGGCAGGTTTCCACTGTAATCTTTCCCATTTTATAATCCCTCCGCAATTTCGATCAGATATTTTCCGTAGGCAGTTTTCAAAAGAGGCTGAGCCAGCTCTACCAACTGCTCTTTTGTGATAAATCCCCGCTTATAGGCGATCTCCTCGATACAGGAAATGTATAATCCCTGACGTTTCTGGAACGCCGCCACAAAGTCCGCCGCGTCCAGAAGGGAATCATGATTTCCAGTATCCAGCCAGGCAAAACCGCGTCCAAGAGTCTCCACCTTCAGAGTTCCTCTTCGCAGATACTCGTTATTGATGCTGGTGATCTCTATTTCTCCTCTGGCGGAAGGCTTCACATTTTTCGCGATCTCCACCACATCATTGTCATAGAAATAGAGTCCCGGCACCGCGTAGTTGGACTTTGGATGCTCCGGCTTCTCCTCAATGGAAAGAGCCTTTCCTGTCTCGTCAAACTCTACTACGCCGTATTCTCTCGGATCCCTTACATAGTAGCCAAAGATGGTTGCTCCCTTTTCCTTTTCCGTACGCTCATAGACATTTCGCAGCACTTTTGTAAAGCTCTGTCCATAGAAAATATTATCCCCCAGAACCAAAGCCACGGCGTCGGAACCGATAAAGTCGGCTCCTATAATAAACGCGTCCGCCAGTCCTCTGGGCTGTTCCTGCACCGCGTACTCAAATTTCATTCCAAGCTGGCTTCCGTCTCCCAGAAGCTCACGGAATACAGGAAGATCCCGCGGTGTGGAGATGATCAGGATCTCGCGGATCCCGGAAAGCATCAGAGTAGATAATGGATAATAAATCATGGGCTTGTCGTAAACCGGCATGATCTGTTTGGAAATCGCTTTTGTCAGCGGATAGAGACGGGTTCCTGAACCTCCCGCCAGAATAATTCCCTTCATGTTGGGTTTCCTCCTTATCGTCGTGGTTTTTATAATCTATTTCATTTAATTAATAGTCGTTTTTTATATACAGGGCGATGAGCAGTACGATCAAAAGCACTCCCATAACTCCTCCTACGATCAGCAGACGTTTCGCGGTACTGGAAAGCCCTTCTGTTTCCTCTTCACTGGCTGTCCGGGCATTTTCCCCTGTTTCCGTAACGTCCTGGACGCTCTGGCTGTTTTCTCCGCCCGCGCTGGTCTGGACCGTTTCCCCGGTCTGGTTTTCTCCCGAAGCCGCAGTTGTGTTTTCTTCTGCAGCCGCCGCTTCTGTAGGCGCAGGAGCCTGGACTTTGGCGTAACCTACAAACTGTCCGTTATAGTAATACTGGTTAAAGGTATTTCCCCCTTTTTCCATTGTCTGCGTAGTCAGATCATTGACCGTAACGCCTTTTGGCACCGTCATCTTTACTCCGTTTACATCTATGGAGTCGAAGTTATTAAAGGCGTAGTCAAAAAGAGCGGTGGTATCTGTGCAGTTCTGTCCCAGATCGGAGGTACGCATGGTAACGGCAATATAAGTCCTTCCATTCCGCTCCGCCGCCGCTACGAGAGTATGTCCCGCGTCCTGGGTGGAACCTGTTTTTCCTCCGATGCAGCCCTCATAATAGAGATTGGATTCCTGGGCGATCAGCGGCATATGGGTGTGCATTCTCCGGGCTTCGCTCATATTGGTGGCCGGTATCGTATAGCTTACAGCTCCGATCACTTTTCGGAATCTGGCGTTCTGGAGTCCCGCCCGCATGATCTTTGCCAGGTCATGGGCGGTGGTATAATGGTTGGCGTCCGGAAGCCCTCCGGCATTGGCAAAATGGGTTCTGGTACATCCCAGAGCTTTTGCCTTCTCGTTCATCATATTAATGAAATTCGCTTCGGAACCGCCCACTGTCTCGGCGATCTGGGCGCAGACCTCATTTGCGGACTCAATGATCGCGGCGTACCAGCAATCCTTCATTGTCATCGTCTCTCCCAGCTTCATGCCGATATTGCTGCTGTCCCAGTTTACATCCCTGACGCCTGTTTCTGTAAAGGTAACGGTATCCCGCGGAGAAGCATTCTCCACAGCCACAAGAAGCGTCATAATTTTTGTTGTGCTGGCAGGATAACGGTACTCGTCCATTCCCTTGTCATAGAGAACGGCTCCCGTATCGGCGTCAATAAGCACCGCCGTCTCAGAAACAGTGGCCGGAGCCGCCGGCCATCCCTGGATACTGTCTGTGGCTACCGCGGCCGCCGTACCGAAATTCACTGTTACCGCCTGCACCGTCGCCGAAGGGATCAGAACACACGCCAGTCCCAAAGCAGCGGCCCGCCATAATTTCTTTATCATCAGACTTTCCTCCGTCAAAAATCAAAGCATAAAATCTTTTCTACAATATAAGCCACATCCTCCATAGGCAGATTGTAGAACATGGGAAGCCTCAGAAGACGTTCGCTCTCTCTGGTGGTATAAACGTCCGCTCCGCTGAACCTTCCGAATTTTTTCCCTGCCGGAGAGCTGTGCAGGGGAACATAATGAAAAGCGCTGTAGATCCCGTTTTCCTTCAGATATGCGATCAGCCTGCTCCTGGTAGGAAGATCCTTCACCTTCATATAATACATATGGGCGTTGTGCTCGATTCCCTCCGGAACAAAAGGACGTTCTATCTTTCCTTCCTCTTCCAGCACTTTCAGATTTTCGTGATAATAATCATAAATCTGGTGGCGCTTGCGGTTGATCTTCTCACACTCTTCCAACTGGGCGTAAAGATACGCCGCGTTCATCTCGCTGGGCAGATAGGAGGAACCGTAATCGATCCAGCGGTATTTGTCCACCTGGCCGCGGAAGAATTTGCTCCTGTCCGTTCCTTTTTCTCTGAGGATCTCCGCCTTCTCCTGATAGGCGTTGTCCTGAAATACAATGGCTCCGCCCTCTCCCATAGTATAATTCTTTGTCTCATGAAAACTGTAGCAGCCAAAATCTCCGATGGTTCCCAGAGCTTTCCCGTGATAATAGGCTTCCACTCCCTGAGCGGCGTCCTCCACCACTTTCAGATGATGCCTCCGGGCAATATCCATGATGGCATCCATTTCACAGGCCACGCCAGCGTAATGCACCGGGACGATAGCCTTTGTCTTTTCCGTTATGGCCTGCTCGATCAGCTTTTCATCAAGATTCATGGTATCCGGCCGGATATCTACAAATACAATCTTCGCTCCCCGCAGCACAAAGGCGTCCGCTGTGGAAACAAAAGTAAAAGACGGCATGATCACCTCGTCCCCCGGCTGAATATCGCAGAGAAAAGCCGCCATCTCAAGCGCATGGGTACAGGAGGTGGTAAGGAACACCTGATTTACGTGAAAACGCTCCTTCATCCACTGAGAACAGAGCTTCGTATATTTTCCGTCTCCGCAGAGCATTCCCTGGTCTACTGCGTCTTTGATATATTCCAGTTCCTTCCCCACGATCGCGGGTCTGTTAAAATCAATCTTCATATAAATTACCTCTTTACCTCTTTCCTGCCGCGGTTTTCGGCATCAGGTACGCTCCTGAGCGTTTCCTCTTTTCCGCCGTTCTTCCCGGTATCAGGTATTCTCCTGATATTTTCCGCTTCCCGGATCACATACTGGGGAGTCTTATTGATGTTCAGCATCAGCTTGCCAAGATATTCTCCTATGATCCCCAGCATCAGAAAGGTGATCCCGAAAAGAGCCAGCATACCGCACATCAGAGAGGACCAGCCAATCGCCACCGATGGATCCAGAAGTTTTCTTATAAATACAATAATGGCCCCGATCAGTCCCGCGGCCGAAAACAGCGTGCCGAAAAGCGTGGCCGCCCTGAGAGGTATCACAGTAAAATTCAGGCAGGAAAGAAACAGCTTCAGTCCCCTGCGGAAATTATAGTTTGACGTGCCGACTTCTCTTTCAAAGTGTTCGATCTCAATATTGGCAATATTATGAGAAGTCCGGAAGAACAATACCTGAAGAAAAGTATTGTAGCCGTCATATTTAACTACTTCATCCCGCACAAATTTCCTGCAGCACCAGAAGCTGCTCATCTGGATATGTTTCGGGCGGTCCAGAAGATGCCAGAGCAGAAAACGGCTGACAGCTCCCGTAAGATTCTTGAACCAGGAAAATTTTCTCTGCTTAAACACGCCGAATACAATATCATAACCTTCCTGGATCTTGTCAAGAAACTGCGGGATCTGAGAAGGATGATTCTGCATATCGTCGTCCATTCCCAGGATCAGATCCCCTTCCGCATAATTCATTCCCGCCATGATCGCGTTGTGCTGTCCGAAATTTTTCGCCAGATTGATCCCCTTTACATTGGGATGTTTCCGGGCAAGGCTGTGAATGGCGCCCCATGTATCGTCTCTGGAATAATCGTTTACCAGGACGAACTCGCACTCATAATCTTTCAGCTTCTGAAATTCTTCTATCGCCAGCTCCACCACCTTGCCGATAGTGTGCTCTGAATTATAGCAGGGTATGACAATCGATACCAACATCTTCCTTGTTCCTCATTTCTTTTTGTTTATCCACATTCGTAATATCAGCTTTATGTCTGAAACGTGTCCGCCCTGTCCTCCGGCTCTAAAGATTAAATATCACGATCCCGGCCAGGATCAGGGCAAATCCCGCCAGTTTTCTTTTACTGAATCTTTCCTTCAAAAAAAAGTATCCCATCACCGATACAAAAATATATCCTGTGGATTCCAGGATAGGCGACATGGACAGAGGCACGTACTTCAGGGCGATCATCGTCAGGATCACGGAGCAGAAAAACATTGCGTAGGCTCCGATCACCATAGGATTCAGATATTCCTTCAGCGTGCTGTCATAAACCTTTCCGGCAGCCTTTTTCAGAATGATCTGGGAAACGGACGAAATAAATACGGATAAAAGCAAAATACATACAGATATCTCAAGACGGTTCATACTCTCTCACCGCCCTTCTCTGAATTGTCTCCTGTTACCAGATAGATTCCCGCAAAAATGACCAGCGCCCCCGCGATCATATTCCAGGTGATCTTTTCCCCGAAGATAAGGGCTCCCCAGACAATTCCCCAGATCAGCGTTACCGGACGGTTGGCGTAGGCTACGGTCAGCGGCATCCGTTTCAAAATCTGCTGCCAGATCACCGCATATCCGAACATGATCACAAAGACAAGGCCAAACCAGAAAACAAACTCCAAAGAGAAGATATTTCCGGTATGACGGGAAGCCATTTTGGAGCAGACTCCGCTTAAGGAGCTGAACAAAAGGCTGATATGCAGCAAAAGATAAATACTTTTTTTTGAAGTAACGTTATTTCTCATGTTATTCTCTCACAATCAATCCGTAAATTCAATGTTTATTTTCGACAAAATCTCTTCCAGTCTCTTTTCACAGGCGTCCAGGTTTTCTCCTGTCAGGATCACCTGGCCCAGACGGTCAATCCCGTTTTCGTATCGTCTCACCGTATCTCCCGGCTGAATGTTAAAAGAAAGATCCACAATATCTTCCGCCTGTGGGTTTTCGTTATGGATCGCCTTCACAATACCGTTTCTTGGAGAGGTAAGGGTTCTGGACAGATTTGCCCTGTGAGGCGCGTCTTCTTGGAACATTTTCTCCGGCTCCATATCAAGAGCAAGACGGGCGATGGCTTCGTAATAATTTATCCCGTAATACAGACCTACCATCTCCGGAAGGCATGTTCCCCCGGCTCTTCCCGTTATTTCGATCACATAGATCACCCCGTCCTTTTCGATCAGGTCGCAGTTTACAGGACAGTTGTCGATCCCTGTAGCCTGAATGGCAAGGCGCACCTGGCGCTCCACCTCCGCCCCGAGGGTTTCCATCTTCCTGTATGGGACAGAATGGCCAATCGGCGTAGGAACATGGCTCTGATAAGCTTCAATATTATTGGGAAGGCAGTAAAGCAGCCTGCCTTTGGACATCATCGCTTCGCAGCCTAAAATCTGCCCCTCGATAAACTCCTCCACCAGACAGTAATCCTTTCTGGTAGCCGCCATTGTTTTTTCATAATTGGCAAAAGCCTCGTCTCTTGTATTGCAGCGGAAAATCCCCCGGCTTCCCATAAGATCCACCGCCTTTACCACTACAGGAAAATCAAGCTCCTTCAGGGCAGCTTCAAGCTCCTTGCAGTTCTTTATGCGGATATGTCTGGCGCAGCGCACGCCTCCCGCCATAAACGCCTCTTTCATTTTATATTTATTCCCGCTGATCTCCGCCGCCTGCGCCGTCATTCCGTTAAGACCCATATGCTGGCATACATACCCGATAGAGCGCACCCCCGCGTCCAGGCAGCAGGTAGCGATCCCGTCGATCTGAAATTTTTCTGCCGCCTCAAGAACCGCCTTTGGATCAGAAATATCTGTATAGGAGGACTCGTCCGCAGCGGCGAACCCCGGCCAGTCCCCCGGCGTGCTTACCGCCACTGTGGAAACGGCCAGGTCTTCGGCGGCTTTATATAGGGGGAGCTGCGAATAGCTGGCTCCCAAAATCATCAGTTTTTTCATGGCTGCAATCCGTCCTCCTGTTCCAGAAAATCAAAAAACAGCGGTGTTCCTCCTGTATGCAGAAACAGAATGTTTTTGTTCCGGATCTGATTATCTTCCAGATACTTTACCATACCATAAAACGCTTTTCCTGTATAGGTCATATCAAGGGGAATCCCGTCTGAAGCATATACTTCCCTGATCATTCCCGCCACATTTTCCGAGAAGGCGCCGTATCCCCCTTCCATATAAGCGTCTGTAAACAGAATATGCTCTCTGAAATCCTCAGGAAGCTTCCAGGAAAATTTCTCCCCGTATTCTTCCAGATTGTGTGCTATGACTTCCTTTCCTCTGGCTTCGTTTCTTGAAACGGAAATACCTGCGATCTTCTTGTCGTCTCCCGCCTTAAGGCTTCCCGCCAGAAGGCCCGACTGGGTGGCGTTTGTGCTGGAGGCAAGAAAAATATAGTCGAAACGGATCCCTCTCCGTTTTTCAAAATCAGTTATTTCTCTGTAGGCTTCCTCGTAAGCCGCCATGGGAACCCATTCGCGCCCTTCGCCTCCTGTATTTCCATAAATATAATAGGGACGGTATCCTTTCTCTGTCAGTTCGTCCATCGCCTGCTGCACAGCGTCCGCAATCCCGGCTTTCCCGCAGGCGATCTCCGTCACTCCCATGCTCCGTATGATCCGGCTGTTGCAGGTTTCTTTCGTTTCCTTTACATCCTCTGTGTTGTGTATCATATAACAGGGAAGATCCAGCTCATGACAGAGAGACGCCAGGATCCGGCAGAGATTGGAATGATAATTTCCATAAATGATCATACTGTCGCAGTGTTCTCTCTGCATGTCTTCTATATATTTCCGCGCGAATCTTACCTTGTTTCCTCCGAAGGAATATGGCAGCAGATCGTCCCTCTTCATATAAAAATGATTTCCTGTTCCTTTTCTGTGGAACCGGAGTTTCTGCAGGGGAGTCTCAAAAATCTCCACCGGGTTTTCCCAGGGACCGTGATGCAGCACTTTTTCCATTTCCTTCTGCGTGTCTGTCTGAAGAATAAAAAATCCCGGTCTTGTTCCGCTGTCCACAATCTGCCTGTGTCCGCATTCCTCTTCCAGCACTTCTTTTTTCAGATACCGGGGATACTTTTCTCTGATTTCTTCCAGAAGGCGGAGATCATTTTTATTCATAATGAAGCGGACTGCGGAAACATGATCCTCCTTCTCTGTCAGTACCGGAGGTTTGCCCGCCGCCGTATCTACCACCATTCCTACAAAATCATATCCCGCAGACAGAGGCACCAGGTCGGAACCGATGCAGTCGCCGCCCATTCTGGAACCGATTTCAATAATCCGAATCTCACCGTCTTTATCAATCCGAAGCTCGCTGTGCCCTGCCCCGAACTGTACGTCAAGAGCGTCCAGAGCCCGGAAAACAGTCTCTTTTACCCTTTCCTGCATTTCTTTCGCCACAGGAGCCGGCTGAAGGTGTCCCGTTTCGATATAATGAGGGCTTCCTGTTGTAAACTTTTTCGTAATGGCGAGACAAGTATGGTTTCCCTTATAACTGATTGTTTCCACACTGTACTCCGCCCCCTGGATATATTCCTCCACGATCGCTTTCTTTTCAAAAGACTGCTCCGTTGCTTTTCGTATGGCTTCGCCCAGCTCCTCCTGACGCTCCACCTTTGTAATGGCTCTGCTCCCGGAACGGTCCGTAGGCTTTACGATCACCGGGAAACGTTTTGGATAAATTTCCTCTCCCTCAGAAACAAGCCAGTAATCCGGTACCGGGATCCCCGCTTTTCGGAATGCGCTCCTCATGGCGTATTTATTCGTAGAGTTTACAATGCACTCCTGGCTGTTCCCTGGAAGTCCCAGCTTTTCCGCAAGATACTGTACCGTAATGTTGGCAAGGTCAGAGCCGATAGTAGCTACCGCGGCCGGCCGGATCTTCCGGCAGATCTCCAGTATCTTTTCTTTTTCTGTAATGCTGATCTCATAAAAATGATCCGCATCCTCGGCGCCTGTGGCGCCCTCTCTCCAGGCAAATACATGAGTTTCATAACCCATGGCTTTCGCTTTCTGTATCAGAGGCCGCTGAAAATCATTGGCCCCTATAATCACAATCTTCTTCATTTCCTCTGTCCTGTCATGGTTTTTGACTCCTGAAAGAAGAAATGCCGCAGTCATCCGAACGGATCCGAACGCCTACAGCACCTCTTCCTCCTAGAAACTCTATCGGAGCCTTTTATTTTGTCTTGTACATCTCGTCGTAATATTTCTGATAGTCTCCGCTGGTAACATTTTTCATCCAGTCTTCATGCTCAAAGAACCACTGGATCGTCAGGCGGATCCCGTCTTCAAAGCAGGTTTCCGGATACCAGCCCACTTCTTTTTTGATCTTGTCCGGAGCGATGGCGTAACGGCGGTCGTGTCCCTTTCTGTCCTCCACATAGGTGATCAGATCGTCGCTGATATGGGCTCTGCGGGGGTCGTTCTCGGGAAGCATTTCTTTCAGTGTATCCAGGATGATGTGAATGATCTGGATATTCTGCTTCTCATTATGCCCGCCGATATTATATGTCTCAAAAAGTCTTCCCTTTTCCTGTACCATATCGATTCCTTTGGCATGATCCATAACATACAGCCAGTCGCGGACATTTTTGCCGTCTCCGTATACCGGAAGCTTCTTTCCATGAAGAGCGTTATTGATGATCAGAGGGATCAGCTTTTCCGGAAACTGGTACGGTCCGTAGTTATTACTGCAGTTGGTAATATTCGCCGGAAATTTATAGGTGTCCATATAGGATTTCACCAGCATATCGGAAGAGGCTTTGCTTGCAGAATAGGGGCTGTGAGGATCATAGGGGGTCGTCTCATAGAAATAACCGCCCTCGTCGTCCAGGGAGCCGTAAACCTCGTCTGTGGAGACATGCAGGAACTTCTTGTCCGGTTTGAAGCTTCCGTCCGGCAGCTCCCAGGCCGCCTTCGCCGCATTCAGCATGACAAGTGTTCCAAGAACGTTTGTTTTTACAAAAACCTCCGGATTCCGGATACTTCTGTCCACATGGCTCTCCGCCGCGAAGTGCACCACCCGGTCGATATCGTTTTCATCAAAGATCTTCATGATGGCTTCACTGTCGCAGATATCCGCCCGGATAAAGGTATAGTTTTCTCTGTCCTCAATATCCCTGAGATTTTCCAGATTTCCCGCGTAGGTCAGCTTATCCACATTAATGATACGGATCTCGTTATCATATTTCTGAAACATATAGTGAATATAATTGGATCCGATAAATCCTGCGCCGCCTGTCACCAGGTATGTTCTCATATTTTCTTCCTCCTGAGAAACGCCCTCCCCTTGGGGAGAGCGTTTTTATTTTTGATTTTTAGCTGTAGATCGGGTCTGTGGGATCGAAGGTTCCGCTTCCTCTCAGTGGAGTGATGGGATTTCTTCCCAGCGGTCCCTTAAAGCATTCTTCAGACTCGTACGGGATCTTGTTAGTAATGCGAATCTGCGCTCCGTTGCAGTTCTCATATACCCATTTGGCGTCCGCCACACAGCAGCGGATACAGCCGTGGGAAGCAGGGCTTCCAAGCTTCATATACTCGTCAGCCGGAAGGTTGTTGGCGTTCATAAGGCCGCTTGCCACAGAATGGATGTAAATGCCGCCCGTTACATGGCTTGCATACTGGCCCCAGGACGGTCCCATAAGGAGCTGCCAGCGTCCTGCACGTTTTACCGTATATGATCCATTTGGCGTTGGTGTGGCCGGAAGACCTACAGAGACACGGATAGTCTTCACCGGAACAGTCTTTCTGCTGTTTGTGTAAACCGTCATAACGCCATTTTTCTGATCAACTTCCAGATAGTACGGTCCTTTGTAAATATTCGTCAGGTCTGTTCTTCTGTAGCCGTTGCTGTCAAAGTAGTACAGCTTGCCGTCGATCACTTTTGAAGTATTTTTCAGGAATCTTCCGGTAGTAGGATCCATATAGCGTACTCTATTCTTTGCAGCGTTGGCAACCATCATTCCTGTTACAAATTTACCTCTGCTGTCCAGACGGCCATATACATTGCCTCTCTTAATATTGGTATTTGTTACCGCCTTAAGAGACTTGAAGTAATAGTAGTTGCCGCGGATAGTTCTCCATCCGTTGGTCGCCAGATTTCCGTTGCTTGCCGCATAATAGTATTTGCCGCCATATTTGATCCAGGTTCCTTTATACATCTTACCACGGCATACGTTGCGTGAAGAACGTTCAAAGAAGTAATAACGTCCGTCTACTCTGCACACGCCGCTGGCCATACGTCCGTCCGGAAGATAATATCTTCCGCCGGAGAAGTAGTCGATGTAGTGATTTCCTGCTTTGGAGAAGTAGAACCATCCGATAAATTTACCGCCGATGGTGATCTTCTGGAATCCGTGTTTCTCCTGGATCCTTCCTCTTACATTACCGAAGTAATAATAACGGTTTCCTGCTCCCGGAAGACGAACCCAGCGGTTCCTGTAGGTGGCGCGCCGTCCGTCGCTTACAAAGTAATATCTGTAGTTGCCGTATTTTACAAGTTTATTTCTGTAAGCATGTCCATATCTGTTGGACATATAGTAATATCCGTTGGCGCCTTTGACAACTCTGTTCTTTACAAGGTAGCCGTTCTTGTCCAGCACATAGAGAATGTCTCTTGACGGAATCAGCTTATAAGCGCCGCAGCCTTTCTGCACATAACGTCCGTCGTTTGCGAAATACAACCATCTTGTACCATATTTTGTGCTGAAATTGCACCATTTATTCCTCTGCATTTTGCCGGGAAAATCTGTAGAGCTTGAAGCCGGGGCAAAGTAGTATTTGCCTTTTCTGTTTGAGAATGTCGTATCCTTCAGTCCTACAAAAGGTTTGCCTCCCGCAAGGAGATAATACCAGTTGGTGCTGCCGTTTATGTTAATATTCTGGAAGGAATTAGCCGGAAGGTTCTTTGCCCGTCCGTCGGTTTCATAGTAATGAAATGCACTTCCGTCCCAGATCCATAATTCTGTCTGCATCTTACCCAGATCAGAATTATAAGGTGTCACCTTATTTCCCGCAGGCGTATTCTTATTTGCAACTGTTGCTTTTTCAGACGGCTGGAAATAATATTCCGTGTCGGCGCTAATACTGAAGCCTTTCGTCCCTTTTTTGACTGTTTTTCTTCCTGTTACCAGGTAGCCATTCTCGTCAAAAAGGTAAGTTCCTGTATGCAATTCGTCATCGCCATTGACAGTAGTAATCGTTACCAGCCCGTCGGCAGCCGTGTAATATTCCGGAGCTGCCGCTTTCGCTACGCCGGAACCGGTTGCGGCCGTTTCCTGAGCCTGTGAAACCGGTACTTCCACCTCAGATACTGTTCCTTCTGCTGAAGCCGCTTCCGGCACGACTACGTTTTCAGCAGCCGCTTCCTGGCTGACTGTTTCTTCAGAAGAAACCTCCTGAGTTACAACAGCGTTTTCTGCCGGCGCGTCCATCGTCACTGACACTTCATTTGCCGCCTGGACTTCCGCCGTCTGAGGCGCTACTGCAGCCTTTGCCGCCTGAACCTGCGTCTCGGGAAGTTTTTCCATTTTTTCCAGCTTCCACTTGCCGTTCTCCTCTTTCCAATGCACATAATTGAGAACGTTTGGTTTTTCCTTTTTTTCTCCATCGTGCAAACTTGCTGCCACTGGCGCTTCGGACATCACCTGAACCGCCGGCGTGGGAGTAACGGTTGGCGTCGGCTCCGGAGTAACCACCAGTCCATTGGACGCTTCCGGCGTCGGCGTTGCTGTCGCTTCCGGTGTAGTTGTAACCGGAACATCTGCCGTTGTATCTCCTGAAATTTCTCCGTCGCCTACAGGGGCTTCTGTCCCGTCTTCTGACGGTACAGGCGCTTCCGGCGTCGGTGTGACCACGCTGTCGTCTGTCGGTACATCTGTTGTGCCGTCGCCCAGATCGCCGCCATCCACTATTGTTCCGGATTCTCCGCCCGAACCCGTTCCATCTTCTGTTCCGGTACCTGCGGATATATCCGTGTCTCTTCCTTCATTTACATCTGTGCCAACCTCTGCGCCTGCTCCGGCATCCACAACTGTGTCTGATGTAACCGTATCAGAGCTCAGGGCTTCTGCTGATACATCAGGCAGTGCAGCCGCGCCGGCTTCCGCCAGCATAGCCGAACTTAACGTAAGGCTTAACAGAACTGCCACAATTCTTTTTTTCAAATTGCTTCCTCCTTGTCCCTTTACATGTTTCTTTATGTTTCTTTATTCACCAAGGCCGCTGCTGATGGCGTCGGCCAAAGCTTTCATCGCTTCCTGCTCGTCTGCGCCTTCGCAGACCAGCTCGATCTCATCCCCGCATTTCACACAGGCTCCCAGTACACTCAATACGCTTTTCGCATTGGCGGTACCACCGTCAAAGGAAAAAGTGATCAGCGACTTATATTTCAGAGCTTCATTGCACAAATTTCCGGCAGGCCGCAGGTGAAGCCCTGACGGATTTGTTATGGTGATCTTCTGACTGACCATGCTTCTCTCTCCTCTTTAACTGTTTTCTTCCGCAGTGGAGATTCTGGAGACTTCCACTCCTGTCGTAATCTCGTCTACCAGTTCATATCCTTTTGGAAGGCTGATTTCCACCGGCAGCTCATAACTGCCCTCTTCCTTTCCGTCCAGATCAATGGAGGCTTTGATGTCGCTTTCCTTAAGGTCTGCCAGATCTTCACTTGTCTTCTTTACACGAACCTCTATCATAGCCGTGTCAAACGCAACCTGCATCTGATCCGGCGCATTTTCTACTGTAATATTCTTGGTAGGCACTTCACATACGGTACTCCCCTCCGGAAGAATATTTACACGGATAAACAGATCCTCGCTGGAATCCGCCGTCAGCTTCAGGCCTTCCGGAAGATAGTCAGAAATATTTACCTTTTCTTCATAATCTGACGTTTTCCCGGAAATGTCAACAGCGTCTGCCGGTATCCAGATTGTATTATTCTGTTCTTCCAGAGCAGCCAGCGCCGTCGAACTTCCCGCCACGCTGATGACGTTTGGCGTTGTAGTCACGCTTTCGGCCACATAACCGTCGCCGGGCGTTCCGGAATACTCGGCGCTGATGCGCACGTCTGAGCGCACCTTCCACAGTCTTGCCGTTACAGTAACCTTTGACACATTCAGATAGCTCATATCAGAATCGGAAAAAGGCTCGCCGTTTTTATCAATAACTGTTACTTCTGTTTCTTCTGTCACGTCCTGAACTGCATCGGTAACATCTATTGCAGCATTCACCTTATCTATTTTATTAATCAGAGAAATCGGTCCTGTAATCTTGATTTTCTCCGGACTTGAAGTCAGGGTTCCCACTTCATAAGCTTTATCCGGTCTGGTATTATTTGTTGTAACATTTACAACAAACTCCTGGGTATCTTTGTCCTCCACGTGAAGACTCAGATTCTGAGGCGATACCTGTATATTTTCCGGCGAAACGCCGTCGCATAAAGCTGTGATCGGCACCATGACCGGATCTGTATCAAGGCTTACCGCCTGCTGCAGATCCGCAACCGCGCGGATATCCGATGTGGAAATCCCGTCCAGGATTTTTCTCTCTGCCCGTATCGTCACACGGATCGGCTGCTGCTCGTCGTCCTGCATGCACATTTTTCCGTCCGCGTCGATATACGCTTCGTTCAGAAGCTGCACGTCCGAGATCACAAAGGATTTTGTCATGATCGGATTATCTGCATTTACTACGATCAGCCATACAAAAAAAGCGATCAGCAGAGACAGGATCTTCAGAAGGATATTATTCATTAGTTTTTCCTTCATGCTTCACCCTCCCCTTTAAAAGCTGTCTCAGTTTGCTGTTATCTACTACTTTCTTGTTCTGGGCCTTTTCCAGAATCTCTCTCAGCTCAGAACTGTTCAGATCTCTCGTCAGTTTTCCCTCCTGAGCCACAGACACCTGGCCGGTTTCTTCCGAAACGATAATCGTCACAGAATCAGATACCTCGCTGATCCCCACGCCTGCCCTGTGTCTTGTCCCAAGCTGTTTGCTCAGTTCCATATTATCCGAAAGAGGCAGGTAACAGGTTGCGGAAACAACCCTGTTGCCTCTCACGATCACCGCGCCGTCGTGGAGCGGAGTATTATGTTCAAAAATATTAATAAGAAGCTGGCTGGTCAGGATCGCGTCAAGATTGATACCTGTCCGTATATATTCATCCAGCCGTATCTCCTGTTCAATCACGATCAGCGCGCCTGTTTTTACCTCTCCCATGTCAAAACAGGCTCTGATCAGTTCATTTACCGTCTTATCCGCAAATCTCTCTTTTACTTCTTTTCCCGTATCAAAGGGAATGATCGCAGACATGATCCTTTTCTGTCCCAGTTGTTCCACGATCTTGCGCAGCTCCGGCTGGAAGATTACCACCACCGCCGTGATCAGCGCGCCTGCAAGGTTCGATACGATCCAGAGAATCGTATTCATTTTAAAAATATAGGCAATCAAAAGGAAGGCGCCGATGATCAGCAGGCCTTTCAGAAGCGTATAGGCGCGGGTGTACTTGATCCACACCATAAACTGATACACAAAAAAAGATATCAGTATAATCTCGATTACATCAATAATATTGACAGACGGCAGATTAATATGAGAAAGATATCTGTCTAATATTTGTGCGATGTTATGCATATCTCTTCTTCTCCTTATGATGGCTTTCCAGGTTACAGATCTTTAAGGGATTCCTCCAGCTTTTTCTCAAAATCAACATTATCTATATCTGCTTTTTTGATCACCGGCATGTCGTCCGGCTGTTCTGTGCGTCCTTTCTTTTTCTTCGGAGGAGCCTCTCCCTCAAACAGGGGTTCTGAATAGTTCACGACCCGTTCCTGCTTATGGTTCTCTTTTGACGGTTCCCCGTTGATTTTTTTGATATTGCGTTCTGAAGTCGTTACAAGGGCCTTGGGCACAGCCTTCACAAAATAATAGTAATCGTCGTCTTCGTACTCCAGACGCTCCGTCCTTGTATAATCTCCTCCAAACGCAAAGAACTCCACCACGATCCCGATCAGTACCGCGATCACGGTAAACACGATCAGAGAAACCAGCGAAATGGATACGCCGAAGGAAATACTTCCCACCAGCATGATCACAACATAGATGACGCCGCCCGCTACGATGGCGATTCTCCACGCATAATCAAACATTCTCGTTCTGATCAGATTCACCGCAATGACAACCGCCACAAACGCAATAAGCGTGATCCACATTTCTCCATTGGACATCAGGCCGTTTGACAAAAGCGTCAGCCTGTCAAAAAGCTCTGTATCCGGATTCTGGAGGATCTGGGACTGGGCTCTGATAAATCTTACAAAGTAGAAAATGATCACGCCGCCTGCCGCCGGAAGAGCGGAAAGCGCGCTGCTTAACAGACCGCACCCGATAGGCAGAAGCACCGGCAGGTCAAAAGCGCAGGCCAGAGGCGTAAGTACCAGAACTATGTTTTTTCCTGTACTGAACCGCAGAAACAGGATCATCATAAACAGGATCAGAACCAGCATAAAGCCGGCGACTTCAATCCCCAGCGCATAGCAGTGTGCAACCATCATAACAAAGCCGGCAAAGATCGTCATTCCGGATGGAAGGATGGAGCAGATCAGAGACAGGATGAGCACTACAAACACATTGTCCAGCACGCGCATATAGCCCATGTTGGAATTGATCCATATAAAATATACGAGAGCCAGGACAAATTTCATAAGAGGATGCAGATACATCTCATATTTCGCATACAGTCCTTTTATCTTCTGCTTAAATTCCAGTAATGCCGTCATTTCCGATATCCTCCTGATATTCCTCTTCCCGGGGATCTTTTTTCTTCCCGGCTATACATTTTGCTCAGCTCTGTAAGCTCGCCGTAATATTTTCTTACGCTTTTCTTTGCCTGATAATACTTCACCGAATACTGGATATAAGTGAGAACAGAATATACTGCCAGAGCCGCCACATAGCCGATGACAATATATATCCCCATGGCGACAATGTTCATCTTATGGATATTCTCCATGAGATACTCCCCGAAATACGCCGCCACCGCGGCGATCACCAGAAGATAGCCAATCGTCACGAGAAAGAAGTTCTTTATCAGTGCCAGACCAATATAATCGCTTCTGTAATATTTGCTGATCGGGAGATATTTCTTGCCTTCTCCCTGCTCATACATGGCGATTTTTGTCATCACCTTCACTTTTTCTTCATTGATCATGCCAAACTCCTTATATAACTCTTTATTTCTGAATATAGTCCGCAAAGTTAAAAGGCGACTGAAAACGCCGCTATTCTCTCATGTTCCAGTCATTTGTAAAATTTTCATATGGATTTATTGTAACATATCTTATTACCTATGAAAAGTATTTTTTCCGCTTTCGCTCACATACGTCCCATACACAGGGTAAGAAAACATACCTTTTTTGCGCCGGCTTCCTTCAGGCAGGCCGCGGCGGCTTCCACAGTGCTTCCTGTTGTATAAACGTCGTCTACCAGCAAAACAGTCAGGCCGTCCAGCCTTCTCTCCGCCCGAAAAGCCTGCCTCAGATTTTTTCTCCGCTGCGCGGCGTCCAGCTTTTTCTGGGAACGCGTGCCGCGTATTTTTCTCAGCGTGCCTTCCGATACCGGTATATCCAGAAATGTTCCCAGTTTTTCCGCCAGAAGCCCTGACTGGTTGAATCCCCTCATTCTCAGTTTCCGCCGGTGAAGAGGAACCGGTATGATCACATCCGGCTTCCATCTCAGAATATTTCCGCGGCCATAACGGTACATGGAAACGGCGTAGTAATCCGCATACTCTCTGCTCCCGTAATATTTATACCGGATCAGTGATCTCCTCATTTTCTGGTCGTAAAGAAAGATCCCTCTTCCTTCGTCAAAGCTCCTCCTTTTCCCCGCGCAGTCCCGGCAGTACTCTTCTTCCGGCTTTACCGGACTTCCGCACTTCAGACAGTAGTCCTCCGTTATAGGCTGGAATACGCCTTCGCATTCCGGGCAGATCAGATTTTTCTGATCCCGCAGTATCCGGTGGCATACCGGACAGCGCCTGGGATAAAGAATATTCAGCGCTGTCTTGAGAACTTCCGGCGTTTTTTTATTTTTTTCCAAACGACTTCCTTTCTCCCCGATGAAAGCCTGCCCTGCAGACGCTTTTCTCTCCGGATATCCGGAAGGCAGGTTATTCTGTCACTTCCCTGAGCCTTATGTCAAGAGAACTGTAACGCATCTGCTGTTTTTCATTTCTGATCATTTCCCGGAAAGTTTCCTCACTTCCCACTATTGTAACGCATTTCCTGGCCCGTGTCACCGCAGTGTACAGAAGATTCCGGTTCAGGAGCATCCTCGGTCCCGACAGAAGCGGCATGACCACCGCAGGATATTCCGAACCCTGCGACTTATGTATCGTTACCGCATAGGCAAGTTCAAGCTCTTCCATCTGTTTAAAAGAATATTCCGCCCACCGCCCGTCTTCAAATTCCACTTCCGCAGTTTCGGCAAACTCATTGATAGATTTCAGGATTCCGGTGTCGCCGTTGAACACTCCTACTCCTTTATCCACTGGGATCCCGTATTTTCCGCGGATCTCCCATTCAAGCTGATAGTTGTTTTTCACCTGCATGATCTTGTCGCCTTCGCGGAACAGCCCCTGTCCATATTCCTTTTCTTTTTTGGACGGATCAGGCGGGTTCAGATAACGCTGCAGGATCTGATTGAGGCGTTCCACCCCCAGAAGCCCTTTTCGCATAGGCGTCAGCACCTGGATGTCAAATGGCTTCGCCTCCACATAAGGAGGAAGCTTTTCCTGGATCAATGCGATCAGGACCCGGATGATCACGTCCGCATTCTGCCGTTTCAGGAAGAAGAAATCTCTGCTTTTGTTGTCCAGCACCACCTGTTCTCCCCGGTTGATCTTGTGGGCATTTACAACAATATCGCTTTCTGAAGCCTGGCGGAAGATCTTTTTCAGCTCCACCACAGGAAAAATCCCGCTCCGGATAATGTCCCTGAGAACATTTCCCGGTCCTACACTGGGAAGCTGGTTTTCATCCCCCACAAGGATCAGGCGGGTTCCCGCCGTTACCGCAAGAAGAAGGGAATGCATCAGATGAATGTCTACCATAGACATTTCATCAATAATGATCACATCCGCTTCCAGCGGGTTTTCCGAGTTTCTCTCAAAATGTACGTCCCTGTCGTCTCTTCCTTCTTCCGGCAGACCGCTCAGTTCCAGGAGACGGTGGATCGTCTGGGCTTCATACCCGGTGGCTTCCGTCATTCTCTTTGCCGCTCTTCCGGTAGGGGCCGCCAGTCTCAGCTCGACACCCTCTCCTTCAAAAAAGCGGATGATCGCGTTGATCGTTGTAGTTTTTCCTGTCCCCGGGCCTCCTGTAAGGATAAAGAGTCCGTGAGATGCCGCTTCCGTCACAGCCTTTTTCTGCATCTCGTCCAGAACAGTCCCTGTTTCTTTCTCTATCTGCGCGATCCTTCTCTGGACCATCTTTTCGTCTTCCGGGCAAAGTACGTTCAGTTCCCTCAACATACGGGCGGTATTCAGTTCCAGGTAATAATAGCGGCTGGGATATACCAGGACGCTCCCGTTTTCTTCCTTCTGGACTACTTTCCTGTCCACGGAAAGATCCATAAGATGTTTTTCCATATAGGATTCATCTACGCCCAAAAGCTCTGAAGCCCGGTGAAAAAGCTCCTCTTTCGGAAGATAAACATGTCCCTCTCCCGCTGCCTGCTGTAAAGTATACATCATTCCGCTGCGGATTCTGTAATCTGAATCCATATGTATCCCGATCCTGCCGGCGATCTCGTCGGCGATCCGGAATCCCACGCCGCTGATATCGTCCGCCAGACGGTAGGGATTTTCCTGAAGCACTCCATATACAGAATCGCCGTACTTCTGATATATTTTAGCTCCCAGATTCAGCGAAATCCCGTATTTCTGGAGAAACATCATGGCCTTTCTCATATCGGCCTTTTCCTCTATCTGCGCTGCGATCTCTCTTGCTTTTTTCTCACTGATCCCCTTGATCTCTGCCAGCCGTTCCGGCTCTTCTTCCACGATCCTCAGCGTATCCGCTCCGAACCGCCGCACAATGCGTCCCGCAAGAGCCGCTCCGATCCCTTTTATGGCGCCGGAGCCAAGATACCTTTCCATCGCCAGAGCATCCTCCGGCATCTTCTCGGCAAATTCAGTGATCTGGAACTGTTTTCCGTATACCGGATGGCGGGTGTAGTTTCCCTGAGCTTCTATGGACGCTCCCTGTGTGATGACAGGAAAGGTTCCCACGCAGGTAAGCTCCTCTTCATCCTTTACTCCCTTTAAAGAAAGGACAGTATAGCCGTTTTCCTCATTTCTGAAAATAATATGGTCGATGTACCCGCTCACACATTCACTCATAACTTCCTCCTGTCTGGCCGGCGCCCTGTTCACCTTTTCCCATACATCTGCCATTTATACGCTGCCTCTTCCCGTACTTCACTGCCTATTCTTCCATCTTGGCCATGACCTCTGCATATTTTCCTGTTCCTACCGCCACCACGCTCATTGCATTCTGAACTGTCAGCGTACTGACGCCTGTTTTCTGTTCGATCAGCGTATCCATTCCCCGAAGTAGAGCGCCTCCTCCGGCCAGAACAATCCCCCTGTCCACAATATCCGCCGCAAGTTCCGGCGGCGTCTTTTCCAGAACTCCGTGAACAGCGTCCACGATCTGCCCCGTAGCGTCCTTTAAAGCCACCCTGATTTCCTCTGACGTAAGCTTTACCTTCTTGGGAAGTCCTGTAATCACATTTCTTCCTTTCACTTCCATCACCTGAGGAGTGGATTCCTCCACCGCGGTTCCGATCCGGATCTTGATGTTTTCCGCAGCATCCTCACCGATGAAAAGACTGTGGTTTCTTCTTACATAGTTCATGATCGCCTGATCGAAAGTGTCTCCTGCCACCTTGATCGAAGAAGAAACAACAACTCCTCCCAGAGAAAGTACGGCCGTATCCGTTGTTCCTCCGCCGATGTCCACGATCAGATTGCCAAAAGGCTTGGTGATATCCACACCGGAGCCAATAGCGGCGGCAATCGGTTCCTCCACCAGAAAAACCTCCCTTGCGCCAGCCTGATAGGTGGCCTCTTCCACTGCCCGGCGTTCGATCTCCGTACTTCCGCTTGGCACGCAGATACTGATCCGCGGTTTCCGGAACGCTCTCCTGCCCATGGCTTTGGAAATAAAATATTTCAGCATTTTTTCCATGACAATAAAATCCGCAATGGCTCCCTGGCGGATCGGCCGGATCATTTCCATATTAGAAGTGATATGGCCGGCCATCTGACGGGCTTCTTCTCCGATCGCCTTTATTTTTTCTGTATCTTTATCATAAACCACAACAGACGGTTCCTTAAGCACAAGACCTTTCCCTGTAGAGTAGACCAGACTGTTTTTGGTGCCAAGATCGATTCCGATATCACTTGCCGGCATATAAGGCTCCTTTCCACTGTTTTTCTTTTATCTTAAATATTTCGCAACGTATTGTCCAGTATAAGATTCCGGAACGCGGGCGATCTGTTCCGGCGTTCCTGCGGCGATCACTGTTCCTCCGCGGTCGCCGCCTTCCGGACCCATGTCGATAATATAATCCGCAGTTTTGATCACATCAAGATTATGTTCGATGACCACCACTGTATTTCCGCCGTCCGTAAGCCTCCGGAGAATATCTACCAGCTTATGGACATCCGCAAAATGAAGGCCCGTTGTAGGCTCGTCCAGGATATAGATGGTTTTTCCGGTGCTCCTACGGCTCAGCTCAGTGGCAAGCTTGATCCTCTGGGCTTCGCCGCCGGAAAGTTCTGTGGAGGGCTGGCCCAGACGGATATAGGAAAGCCCCACGTCATACAAGGTTTCGATCTTTTTGCGGATAGACGGGATATTTTCAAAAAATCCCATCGCTTCTTCCACCGTCATATTCAGGACATCATAAATATTTTTGTCCTTATATTTTACCTCCAGGGTTTCCCGGTTGTAGCGCTTTCCCTTGCAGACCTCGCAAGGCACATATACATCGGAAAGAAAATGCATCTCAATCTTGATAATTCCGTCTCCGCTGCAGGCTTCACACCGGCCCCCCTTCACATTGAAGCTGAAACGGCCTTTTTTGTAACCTCTTGCTTTTGCGTCCGCCGTAGACGCGAACAGCTCCCGGATCTGGTCGAATACGCCTGTATAGGTAGCGGGATTGGACCGGGGCGTCCTTCCAATAGGCGACTGGTCGATGCTGATCACCTTGTCAAGCTGCTCCGTTCCCAGGATCGCCTTATGTTTTCCGGGAATCGTCCTTGCGCGGTTCAGATCTCTGGCAAGCGTCTTGTAAAGAACCTCATTGATCAGAGAGCTTTTTCCTGAGCCGCTGACTCCTGTAACGCAGGTCATCACTCCCAGAGGAATATCCACATTCACCTGTTTCAGATTATTTTCCGCCGCCCCTTTGATATGGATCCAGCCCGCAGGCTCCTTCCGTGTTTCCGGAACCGGAATTTTCAGCTTTCCGCTCAGATAGGCGCCTGTGACGGAGTTCTCGTTTTTCATAAGATCCTCCGCCGTACCGATAGCAACCAGCTCTCCGCCGTGTTCCCCCGCTCCGGGGCCGATATCCACCACGCAGTCGGCTGCCCGCATGGTGTCTTCGTCATGCTCCACCACGATAAGGCTGTTCCCCAGATCCCTGAGACGCATCAGTGCTCTCAAAAGCTTGTCGTTATCCCTCTGATGCAGGCCGATACTTGGTTCGTCCAGAATATAGGCCACGCCCACCAGCCCGGAGCCGATCTGGGTCGCCAGGCGGATCCTCTGGGCCTCTCCGCCGGAAAGTGTGGAGGTCGCGCGGCTTAAGGACAGATAATCCAGCCCTACTTCCGCAAGGAAGCCTACTCTCGCCCGGATCTCCTTTAAGATCTGCTTTCCGATCAGCTCCTGCTGCTCTGTAAGCTTCAGCTCATCCATAAATTTTTTCAGGTTTTCTATGGAAAGCGCCGTCAGCTCATAAATATTTTTTCCGCCTACGGTAACTGCCAGAGACTCCTTTTTTAATCGTTGCCCTTTACATGTCTTACAGGGCGTGATCCGCATAAACGTCTCATATTCCTGCTTCATGGCATCGGAACCTGTTTCTCTGTACCTCTGCTCCACATTTTTGATCAGTCCCGGAAAGGCCACGTCATAAACGCCCTCGCCCCTCTGTCCTTTATAGTAAACCTTCACAGAACGGCCGTTTGTTCCATGGATCAGGATATCTTTGATCTCCTGGGGATAATCCTGAAAGGGTGTGTCCAGGCTGAAATGATACTCCTTCGCCAGAGCGTCCAGGATCGCCCGGGTAAAGCTGCCCTTATCTGTGCAGGACTGCCATCCCATAACGGTGATGGCGCCCTGAAGAATACTCAGGGACTTATCCGGGATCATCAGATCCTCGTCAAACTCCATTTTGTATCCCAGGCCGAAACAGTCCGGGCAGGCTCCGAAAGGATTATTAAAGGAAAAGCTCCTGGGTTCTATCTCGTCAATGCTGATCTGGCAGTCCGGACAGGAAAAACTCTGGCTGAAGGTCATGATATTCCCGTCCATGGTATCTACCATCAAAAGACCGTCTGACAGCTCCAGCACTGTTTCTATGGAATCAGACAGTCTCTTTTCAATACCCGGCTTCACAACAAGTCGGTCTACGATAATTTCAATATTATGTTTGATGTTTTTATCCAGTTTGATCTCCTCGGACAGCTCATAGAGACTTCCGTCGATCTGTACGCGGACGTAGCCGCTTCTCTTTGCCTGATCGAGAAGTTTTGCATGTGTGCCCTTCCGACCCCGGACCACAGGAGCCAGAAGCTGTATCCTTGTGCGTTCCGGAAGCTCCATAATATGGTCCACCATCTGGTCTACCGTCTGCTTTTTAATCTCCTTGCCGCATTTGGGACAATGAGGGATCCCGACTCTCGCATAAAGAAGACGAAGATAATCATAGATCTCCGTTACCGTTCCCACTGTGGATCTCGGGTTCCGGTTCGTTGATTTCTGGTCAATGGAGATCGCCGGGGGAAGTCCCTCGATCATCTCCACATCCGGCTTTTCCATCTGCCCCAGGAACTGTCTTGCGTAAGAGGACAGGGATTCCATATATCTTCTCTGTCCCTCCGCGTAAATCGTATCGAAAGCCAGGGAGGATTTTCCGGAGCCGCTGACTCCCGTCAGCACTACAAACTGATCTCTTGGTATATCCACACTGAGATTTTTCAGGTTATTTACATTTGCGCCGCGTATTTTAATAAACTTCCTGTTCGATGTATGTTCCGTCATTTTTTCCTCCTGCTTTTCTGTATATATCACGCCGGCAGGCTGCCCTGCTGTTTATCTGTATTTTTCTCGCCCCGCCGGAAAATATGCTGCCTCAGTCCTGAAGAAAATCCGCCAGAATATGGTTGCTTACATGGATCCCTTTCCGCGTAAATCTCCAGAAATCTTCTTTTTTCTCCAGAAAACCCATATTTTTGTATTTTTCCAGCACCTCTCCATAAATCTGCTCCATAGGGATTCCGAACCGGAGTCGGAATTTTTTTTCGGAAACGCCTTCTGTCATTCTCAGTCCCAGAAACATAAATTCCTCTTCCTGCTCTTTTTTCGTAAGCACAACTGTATCTTTGCGGATTTTTTCGGGGACGGAGCTGTATTTCAGGTATTGCTCCATACTGTCTGTATTGCAAAAGCGCCTTCCCGCAAAAAGCGAAGACGCTCCAAGACCGATCCCCAGATAGTCCGTCCCTATCCAGTATCCGATATTATGACGGCAGGCATATCCTTTACGGGCGTAATTTGAAATTTCATATTGTTCGTATCCGTATTCTTCCAATACCGACGCCGTATCTTCATACATCCGGTATTCTGTGTCCTCATCCGGAAGATCCAGTTTTCTTCCGGCAAAAGGCGTTCCCGGTTCAATGATCAGACTGTAGGCGGAAATATGCTCCGGACTCAGCTCAGCGACTGTCCGCAGACTGCTGATCCAGTCCTTATAAGTCTGGCCGGGCACGGCGCACATGAGATCCACGTTGATATTTTCAAACCCTGCCTGCCGCGCCTTCCGGTAGCTTTCCAGAAAATCCTGCCAGGTATGTATCCGCCCAAGCGTCCGGAGCAACCTGTCCTCTGTGGACTGAAGGCCGAGACTGAGCCTTCCTATCCCGGCCTTCCGGTATATTTCAAGCTTTTCCCCGGTAAGCGTACCGGGATTTGCCTCTATTGTGATTTCCGCGTCAGGGGAAAAAGAAAAATACTTCCGGAGGGTTTCCAGAATCCTCTCCACATCTGCGGCTTCTATAAGCGAGGGAGTCCCCCCGCCGATAAATACGGAAATTATTTCCCTGCTCGCTCTCTCTGAAAGAGGGATGCCCCTGATCTCGGCCAGCAGAGCCTCTGTATAAGCCTTTTTCCTTTCCCCGTCCGCCGGACCGGAAAGGAAATCGCAGTAGTCGCATTTTTTCACACAAAAGGGGATGTGAATATACAGTTCCATGGGAATTTTTTTATTGTTCTTCAACGGCATTCTCCTGTGAATCTGTCTCTGTGGTTTCGCCGCCGTCATTTTCATTTGTCTGTTCCGCGGAGGATGCCTGTCCGGAACCCCCGGAAGCCGCGCCGTCGGCGAGATAACCGTTCACCATGGTAAAATCCCCATTTGTAACAACTGCCTCCGGATTTATTTCTTCCGGGGCGGGCGTAGGAGAAGGCTCCGGAGTGATGCTGATCTTCAGCACCTGCTCTGAGGCGGGATCAGTTTTTTTCTTCCCGCAGCCGCAGCCTGCCAGCGCTGTGCAGAGCAGGACCGCCAGAGTTACTGCTGATAATTTTTTTATATTCCTCATCATTTCCACCATCATTTATCGTCCAGCTTCAAAACGCTCATAAACGCCTTCTGCGGAATTTCTACGTTTCCGATCTGGCGCATACGCTTCTTTCCTTCCTTCTGCTTTTCCAGAAGTTTCTTCTTACGGGTAATATCGCCGCCGTAGCACTTGGCGAGAACGTCTTTTCTCATCGCTTTTACTGTCTCTCTGGCTATGATCTTGCTGCCGATGGCCGCCTGGATAGGAATCTCAAAAAGCTGCCTCGGAATCTCCTCTTTCAGCTTCTCGCACATCTTACGTCCTCTCTCATAAGCAGTGTCGGCGTGGACGATAAAGGAAAGAGCGTCCACTTCTTCTCTGTTCACCAGAATATCCAGCTTCACCAGCTCGCTGCGCTCATATCCGCAGAGTTCATAGTCAAGAGAGGCGTATCCTCTGGATCTTGATTTCAGCGCGTCAAAGAAATCATAAATGATCTCGTTCAGCGGCAGCTTATATTTAAGAAGCGCTCTTGTTTCTTCCATATAATCCATGCCGATGTACTGTCCCCGGCGCTCCTGGCAAAGCTCCATGATCGCGCCTATATATTCGGTAGTTACCATAATCTCCGCATTGACCATAGGTTCTTCCATGTAGTCGATTTCTGACGGATCGGGAAGGTTCGTAGGATTGGTAAGGTCGATAACTTCTCCATTGGTCTTATATACTTTATAGATAACGCTGGGGGCGGTTGTCACCAGATCCAGATTATATTCTCTTTCCAGGCGCTCCTGGATGATCTCCAGGTGGAGCAGTCCCAGGAATCCGCAGCGGAATCCGAAGCCAAGGGCTACGGAAGTCTCCGGCTCATAGAATAAGGAAGCGTCGTTGAGCTGAAGTTTCTCAAGGGCGTCCCTTAAGTCTCCGTATTTCGCGCCGTCCGCGGGGTACAACCCGCAGTAAACCATGGGCTGAACCTTTTTGTATCCAGGAAGCGCCTCGGAGCAGGGTCTTCCGTCCTCTGTCACTGTATCGCCCACACGGGTATCCCTTACATTTTTAATGCTGGCGGTAAAATATCCCACCATTCCCGCAGTCAGTTCCTCGCATGGGATAAAGCGCCCTGCGCCGAAATATCCTGCTTCTACCACCTCTGCGGTAAATCCGGTAGCCATCATCCTGACTTTTGTGCCCTTTTTTATCCGTCCGTCCATCAGACGGCAGAACACGATAACGCCTTTATAGGAGTCGTAAACAGAATCAAAGATCAGAGCCTTCAAAGGAGCTTCCGCGTCTCCTTTGGGCGCGGGGATCTTTTTCACGATCTGTTCCAGCACTTCCTCTATATTCTGACCTGTTTTGGCTGAAATCTGCGGGGCGTCCTGAGCCTCCAGCCCGATCACGTCCTCAATCTCGTTGATCACCCTCTGGGGGTCCGCGCTTGGCAGGTCGATCTTATTGATCACCGGAAGCACGTCCAGGTCATGATCAAGGGCCAGATATACGTTGGCAAGCGTCTGCGCCTCAATCCCCTGGGCCGCGTCCACTACAAGTATCGCGCCGTCGCAGGCGGCAAGGCTTCTGGACACTTCATAGTTAAAGTCCACATGCCCCGGTGTATCTATCAGATTGAAAATATATTCTTCGCCGTCGTTGGCCTTATATACAATACGCACTGCCTGGGATTTGATAGTGATTCCCCTCTCCCTCTCCAGATCCATATTGTCAAGTACCTGAGACTGCATTTCTCTCTCTGTCAGAAGTCCTGTCTTTTCTATAATCCGGTCTGCCAAAGTAGACTTCCCATGATCAATATGTGCGATAATACAGAAATTACGAATTTTACTCTGATCTGTCACTCTGCGTTTTTCCTCCTCTTTATCTCCATATGACGACAATGCCGGGGCAGATTAAAATCCCGTTTCATGACGCTGCGGATCTGTTTATAAAAAATATATATATCTGTCCGCCCCCGGCGCCGTCATGTAAAAGTTCCTGTCATATTCGTGCCCCATTATAGCACACCTGGCGGCGGCAAGTCCAGATATCGCAGGCGTTTTTGGGCGATGCATGCTCCTGATGATTACAGTTCGCATCTAACCGCCGCACACATGCGCACTCGTCGCATTGATGTTTTCATTATACAAACGTACGTTCAGATTTACAAGTGTTTTTTCGTTTACGAAAACTCATGTTCAATCTCCCGCCAGCACTCTGTTCAGGATATCCGCAAAAGGCTCCATGGCGTTTTTAACCTCCTGCACCGTATTCGTCTGAGCTCCTGCTTCCAGAAGAAGGGCCCTGGGCTTCAGATGCAGATTATACCTTAACGCCGCCAGATAGATCCCTCTGTAAAGCTTCGGATAGTACTGGGCAGCCTGATATTCGAGCTGAAAGGAAAAGGCCAGATTATCCTGTATGTAAGGATTGGGAAGGTAGCTTACCTGTCCTTCGCCGGCTGTGTAGCTCAACCCATTGTAAAACATGATCTGAGCCGTGGGTTTTCCATTGATCTCTGTAACAAGACGCCGGTCCTCCGGCACTCCGTCCCGGTGCAGGTCTATCACCACTTCTACCGTAGGATTTTCCGCCAGCACCTGTTCGATATACGGCCTTGCATAATCATAGGCGGCGCTCCTGTCCAGCTCCCCGTCTATCAGATCAAAGGTTTCTGCTATGTGGATCACCTGATATCCGTATTTTTCCGTCAGAAGCTGCGTCAGATAGTCGCCCACGCCTACGATGGTATCCTCCACCCGGCCTTCCCGGGAATCCGCAAAAGTCTCCTGCGAGTGGCTGTGGTAGATCAGGATCTGAGGGGCGTCCGGCGTTTTCTCCAGGGACAGATCCTCGGCCAGAAAAGCGGCGGCGTTTAGCTGCTGCGCGCTGGTAGAAGTCTTTGGGTCTACAATAAAAAAATTATTCAGGAGATAATCATAATCCGCCAGAGTCTCCGGAGCCAGGTCGATCTCCGGATGAGGCAGCGCCGAGGCTGCGGTCTGAGCCGCCGACGTATCCTCTGTTTCCACTGGTTTCTGCCCTTCTGTCCCGGACTGTCCTGCCTTATTATTTGCTTCTGATTCTTCCGGATTTTCTGTCGGCCGGGTTGTGTTCTGCTCCTGTTCTTTCTTTTCTTCCTGCTCCGCGCCGTTCTCTTTCTGCCTGTTTTCCGGCGTGTTCCGCGATGCGTCCTGTCCTGCCTCATTGTTGGTTTCCGCTTTCTCCGGACTTTCCGTCGGCCGGGTTGTGTTCTTTTCTTGTTCTTTCTTTTCTTCCTGTTCCGCGCTGTTCTCTTTCTGCCTGTTTTCCGGCGTGTTCCGCGATGCGTCCTGTCCTGCCTTATTGTTGGTTTCCGCTTTCTCCGGACTCTCCGTCGGCGCGGACGTGCTCTGTGCCTGTTCTTTACTTTCTCCCTGTTCCATGCCGTTCTCTTCCCCGGCCTCCTGGGTATGCCTGTCCGCTGTCTCCGCGTTTTCTTCCGGATACTCCTGACCGGAAATACGGTTTTCCTCCTCAATCTGCCTCTCCAGATACCGGATATTGTTTTCCACCAGAAGCTCATAAGTCTCCGGATCATCCCTCTGGGACATACTTCTGGCTTTTTCTTCCAGAAAGCGGTACAGCGGAAGCTGTCTGTATATATTCCCGCCAAGAAAAAGCCATTCCGGCGCCATTGCCAGAACCGCAAAGAAACACAGACTTAAAATCACGCAGAACACTTTCTGGAATCTTGTCACAGGATCACCTCTTTCAAAGTATCCTATGACAGAATTTCTCTGATTATACTTCTCCGAAAGCCAGGTTCAGACCCTCCGATATGGTAAAACTCAGATATTTTACCGTCTCATCCACATCCTTCGGCGTTACAAACATGCTGTAAAGATTCGGAGAGATCATTTCTTCCAGAAATTCTTTCTGCTCCTGCTCCTCCAGAGCGTCCAAAAGGTGAGCCATGGAGTCGTGGACGATGGTAGCCGCGTCTACCACTGTAGGAACTCCGATTCCTATTACTTTTATCTGAAGATTCTCTTCTGTAAGGCCGATCCGGTGGTTTCCCACACCGGAACCCGGATGGATCCCGGTATCCGTAATCTGTACCGTCCTGTTCAGTCTTCTGACGCTACGCGCCGCCAGCGCGTCTACTGCGATCACAACGTCCGGCTTCGTCTCATCCACAATCCCCTGAACGATTTCCGACGTCTCCATTCCCGTCTGCGCCATTACTCCCGGAATGATCCCGCTGGTACGGTGCAGAGTTTCCTGTCCAAGACTTTTTCGCCCGTATTCACGGATGATGTGCCGTGTCATATGAAGATTTTCCACTACATGGGGGCCGAGAGAGTCGGCGGTAACGGCCTGATTTCCCAGTCCTACCACCAGAATTGATTTTTCATGTTCCAGATCGATCAGTTTTCTCAGATGTTTGGCTATCTCTTCTGATATCTCCCGGTGGTAATCCTCGTCCGCCGCTGAAAGGTTGGGAGCTTCTATGGTAATATAGTTTCCCTGGGGCCGTCCCATGGCTTTTGCTCCGTTCTCTGTCGTGATCTTTACCACAGTAGTACGGATATCCTTTTCTTCGTTATAGTCCTCCCGGATCTCCACTCCCCGGATTTCCACATTTTCCTCCGAAAAACGTTCCGTTGTTTCCAGAGCGAGATCCGTCCTGATTCTGCCGTTTCCCAACATGATTTTACCCTCCGGTTTTCCTTTTGACTGTATTTTTTGTATTTTTTGTGGGAATTATGTATTGACATTCGCAGATATGTATACTAAAATATATAAGCATGTTCACAGGAGCGCCCGTGTCTGTTTCTGTGACGTACCAATAAATATTCGTGAATGGAGGTGTGCTACATTGGCTAACATCAAATCTGCTAAGAAAAGAATTTTAGTAAACAGAACCAAAGCTGCGAGAAACAAATCCATCCGTTCTGCTGTGAAAACTTCCATCAAAAAGGTAGAAGCTGCAGTTCAGAAGAATGATAAAGCCGCTGCGCAGGCTGCTCTTACTGATGCAATCGCAACCATCAGCAAAGCTACATCCAAAGGTGTTTATCACAAGAACAACTGTGCAAGAAAAGTTTCCCGCTTAACAAAAGCCGTAAACAGCATCGGCTGATAGAGAACATTTTTAATTATAAGCTTATAATTAAAAAGACAGTCATAAACCCTCGATGACTGTCTTTTTTTCTGCCTGATTATAAACGGCTCTCAATTTTATTCACGTACTTTTTCAGCAAAATCGCCCACTGGGCCATCTGCCCGTCTGTAAAATGAGGAGCAAGACCACTGATACTAATCGCCGCATAGACTCTTTTGCTTCTGTCAAAAATGGGCATCGCCATACATTTTATCCCGAATTCATGCTCCATATCGTCAATGGCATATCCCCTTTGTCTGGTGCGGACCAGATCTTCCTTCAGCACCTCCTTATCTGTGATGCTGTTCTCTGTAAATGCTTTCAGTTCTGTTCCTGAAAGATATTCCCGTATTTCCCTTTCACTCATGTAAGCCAGCATGGCCTTCCCAAGTCCGGTACAGTACATCTGCGCACGCTCGCCCAGGATGGAACGCATCAGTTCTACCGACTCTGCCGGATACATTGCTTCAAGATACAGCACCTCCCATCGGTACGGTACCGCCAGGTAACATCTCTGTCCTGTCTGATTTGAAAGCTCCTGCATATATGGCATTGCAATTTTCGTAATGGAATATGTATCTGCCAGCGCCTTGCTCAGATTAAAAATCTGAATTCCCAGGCGATACTTCCCCGTGTCTTCATCTTGTTCCAGATATTCCATTGCTTTCAGAGTTGACAGGATATTATGTACAGTACTTTTATACAGACCAAAATGTTCACTGATTTCCGTTACTCCCAGCACGGGTTTATCTGTAAAAAGATTCAGGATTTCCAGGGCTTTCTGAAGGCTTTTCACCTTGATCTCGTTATTGTTTGTCATTTTTTCCTCCTGTAATCTTCCTGCTTTCTACTTTATTCAGCCGCACCTCAGATGTAAAATATATGTGAAATCAGTATATCATTGATAGTTTTCTTATTCAATAATGATTCCAAAAATTGTACGGAACTGTATGGAAGCTTTTCCCTTTATACCAGTCTGTTGGCCGGTTCCTTTCCCATAAATACATCAAGCAGCGCTTCTGCCGTTACCACAGACGTCTGCTCGCAGTTTTCATATGTCTCTGCCGATACATGCGGTGTGGCAATATACGAAGAAAATCTGAACAGCGGTCCTGAACGGTCTACAGGCTCTGTTTCAAACACATCTGTGGCAAATCCGGCCAGCCGCCCGGAAGAAAGCGCTTCTGCAGCATCCGCTTCTTTGACAATACTTCCCCGGGCTGTATTGATCAGATATACTCCTTTCTTCATCTGTTCGATTGTTTTCCGGCAGATCAGATGACGTGTTTCCGGAGTAGCCGGAAGATGGATGGATATAATATCCGACCTGGAAAGCACCTCTTCCTGAGATACCATTTTCACTCCAAGACGGTCCGCAGTCTTCTCGTCAGGAAATTTATCATACGCAATGATCTCCGGCTGAAAGCCCGACAGATATTGCGCCAGTTTTCTTGCAATCGCTCCGAATCCAAGAAGCCCTATCGTCCTGCTTTTCAGCTCGTGGAACATTGGTCTCGGCCACTCTCCGTTACGGACGGCCCCGTTCATCTCCGGAATTCTCCTGACAGCGCAGAGAATAAGTGCCGCCGCCTGTTCCGCAACAGCCGAAGAATTGATTCCTGGACTGTTGCAGACGATGATTCCCCTTGTCTTCGCAGCTTCAAGATCAATATTATCGACGCCGACTCCGAATCTGGCTATAGCCTTCAGACTGGGCGCTATTCTGAACACCTCTTCATTCCAGGTATCCACCCCCGCAACTACGCCGTCAATATCGCCCAATACTTCTTTCAGTTCCTCAAAAGTATACGGCCGTCCATGGGGATTTTCCACAATCTCGCATCCGGCATCTTCCAGAATTTTCTTTCCGGCCTGACAATATTTTGAATAGTTGGTAGCTGTTACAAGTATCTTCATGATGTCTGTATGATCCAATTATTTTTTTTCAAAATAATCAGATTTTCTCCCTTCTCCCGGGATCATCCGGGTATTTTTCAGGCATCCTGCAGTCATATTTGCCGCAGCAAATATATCTGTTGGAAATATGCCCGCTTTACAGTCCTAATTCCATTCTTATAAAATCTGTCAGACGCACCATCTGATCCACCTCAAGACGCGCTGTCTCATTCAGCAGGGAAGCCTCTTTTGTTCTGGTATATAGAGACTGAAAGTTCCCGATACTTTTCTGATAATATTTGGCATTTACCGGATATACCTGACGTTCTATCATAGAAGCCGTTGTCAGGAAGTCTGCCAGAATTCTTGCTTTCTCCGGGTATTTCCGGTAATTTTCACACAGCCACACATATAGGTCTACATGAAAATTAGCCATCACTCCACTGAAACCATTCCCCCCAATATTTAACGTTTCAAGAAGTGTAGAAGAATTCGCGTTAAAAAGCTTTAACTGAGAATCCTTTATTTTTTCCAGCTTTGCTTTCATATTGTTAAGATCACAGCTTGTATCTTTAATAAAATAAAATCTTCCTGTATCCGCGCACCATTTCAAAAGTTCCGGAGAAATCACCCGCTTATAAGGATAAGGGCATTCATAAAAACCAAGCGCAAGATCAGACGGAAGCATGTCAAGCAGCTTTTTTAGATTCTCCAGCCATACTTCATCACTCTCTGTTTCCTTTGCAAGACGGTTCGATAAGAGTATCACAGCATCTACTCCCGTGTCGGCAATCGCGTTTAATTCTTCCGCCTGCTCTTCAATAGATTCTGAAATATGTCCGGAAGCGATTACCGGAACTCTTCCATCTGCTTTTTCTTTTATAAAACGCGCAAGTTCTATCCGTTCTTCAAGAGAAAGAAAAAACATCTCGCTGGATTGACAGTCGGCAAACAGTCCGGCAACGCCTCCTTCAATATACCAGTCTGTCAGTTTTTCCAGTGAATGATAGTCCACTTTATTATCTTCCGTAAAAGGTGTCAGCATTACCGGCCATACACCGTCCCTAAATTTTTTGTCCATAATTTTACCTATCCTTTCACCCCGCCTGCAGTCAGTCCTCCTACCAGGTTCCTGTTACTGATCAGGTAGATAATGACTACGGGTATTGATGCGATCAGAGAACCTCCCATAAGCGGTCCCCACGCGTATACATCTCCTACTACCATATCCGCCAAGGCAAGGGGAATTGTTTTATAATCAGAATCATTAATAATAACCAGAGCATAGAGATATTCACTCCAGCAAAGAGTATAGGAAAAGATTAACGTTGATACGATTCCCGGTTTTGCCAGCGGAAAGCATACTTTCCACATAGCCTGCACCCGGCTACAGCCGTCAATGATCGCCGCCTCTTCTATATCATAAGGGATACTCTGAAAATAAGAGATCATCATCCATGTAGCATAGGGAATCGTAATGGTCGGATAAACCAGAACCAGTCCCCACAGACTGTTGCTCAGTCCGATTTTTGTTACCAGAAGGTACAGCGGGATAAACAGAACTGTTCTTGGCATTAAATAGGAAATCAGTATTCCTTTTGAAATCTTCTTTCTTCCGCTGAACTTAATTCTGGCAATTGCATAAGCCGCAGGCATACTGATAGCAATGGAACCAAAAGAAACAATCAGCGATACAAACAGACTGTTCATTACATTACGGAGAAAACCCTTTTCCGCAAAAAGCTCATAATAGCCTTCAAACGTCAACTGCTTCGGCCAAAACGTAGGCACGATCTTGTAGATTTCCGTACTTGTTTTCAGCGATGTGATCAGCATCCAGTAAATCGGAAAGAGACAGAATACGATCAGCACAGCCGCAACAACATACGCAACAATTTTACTTTTTATGCTTGCTCTCATTCTCCCTTCCCCCTATTCTTCCTCTGCCAAAGATGATTTTGTAACATAATGAACCAGGATTACCAGAATCGGAACAAGAATCAGAGATGCCGCGATAGATCTGGCAATATCACTGTTCATAAATCCCTGGATATAACTGTAGGTAGAAACCAGTTCTGTTGCATGAGAAGGACCGCCTCTAGTCATCAGCCACACAATTTCAAAATCATTCAATGTCCATATTGTTGTTACAAACGCCGCTAATATGATTACATTTTTCACGGACGGAAGAGTGACATACAGAAATCTCTGAATCACATTTGCTCCATCCAGAGAAGCAGCCTCATAAAGATCCGGAGATATATTCTGAAGTCCTGCAAGGACGGAGATTGCAATAAACGGCGTCCCTCTCCATACATTTACCAGAATCACCGAAAACATTGCCATATTTGTGGTGGACAGCCACCCGATCTGATGATCTGTTATATGAAGGACCATAAGAATCCGGTTAAGCGCGCCTCCTACGTCTGAATAAATCCACTGCCACGCAAAAACAGAAACAATGGTCGGAATTGTCCATGGGAGAATCATCGCTACCCGTATTCCCCCTCTTCCTCTCAGCGGCTGGTTCATAGTCAGAGACATGATCACTCCGAAAACCACTTTTCCAAGTACTGCGAAAAACGCAAAGATAAAGGTATTCAGCAAAGCCTTCTGAAAGACAGGATCTTGAATGATATCAATATAATTTGCAAGTCCTATAAAATTCACTTCTGAAGCGCCGATCACTTTATCTGTCAGGCTGGTATAAACCGCCCACAGCAGCGGAAGGCCCATGACAAGAATCAGATAAAGCACAGCCGGAGCGATCAAAATAAACGCCAAGCGCTTTTCTGTTTGCCTTATTCCTTTTGTATTATGCTTTGCAAGTGATGTATTTCCAAGCTTCATGCGGCACCTCCTTTTGCAGGGCGGAAATCCCCTGAAAAGATTTCCGCCTCTGAATAATCTTTTTTATTACTCTTTGTCATACACTTCCTGCATCTGTGTCTGCAGGGCGGCAATTTCTTCCGCAGGATCGCTTCCACTTACAATATTCGTAAAGCAGTTGCTCAGAAGCCGGGAATTAAATACTTCGCTGGCGGCAGGCGTATATGTATTCGGATATCCCAGGAATGTGAAGTTTTCTACAGAATCAATAAAAGGTTTATTGCGTTCATCTTGCCAAACTTCATCCTCTTTCATTCCCTGCAGCACGGGAATCTTAAACGGAGCAGTCTCGTTTACCCACTCTGTGTACCAATCTTTTTCCAGCAGGTATTTAATCAGTTCTTTTGCCCCTTCCTTATTGTTGGCTTCCGTAAATATTCCATAGCCGTCAAGTATACCAGGTACCTTGGAACCGTTGCTTCCAGCCGGCATCATAGCGATTCCTGTATTTTCATACAACTCCGGATCATCCGTTTTAATCGTGTTTAAAAGACTTCCCACATTAAAGATCATCGCGCACTGTCCGCTCAGATAAGCTTTATTATTTCCCGAGTCGTCCCAGTTGACTGCCGTAGGAGGCGTAACCTTATCCTTCAAAAACAGATCCTGGATATACTGCGCCGTGTTGATCGTCTCCTCACTGTCAATAGCAACCTTACCCTGATCATCCACATCTACGCTTCCATTTGACCAGAGCATCGCTCTTGTCAGCCATTCCGCGTCCGAATTACTTGCGCCATATCCGATTCCCGCGCCGTAGATTCCATTTTTTTCATCGGTAAGCGCAATGGCCGCCTCGCGGAAATCATCCCAGGTTTCCGGAGCGTCCAGACCGGCCTCTTCAAACATATCGGTACGATAATATAACACCTGTACGGAAGCCCATCCTGGAATACCATATACCACGCCGTCTTCTGATGTTACCGCCGTTTTCAGAGATTCCTCAAAAGGCGTCGCTTCATTAATTTCATTATAGACGTCTGTCAGATCTTCCAATATGCCCTGATTATAGTACTGTCCCATTTCCTGATATCCAAAATAGCTGAGATCCGGAAGATTTCCCGATTCGATTGCGGCCGCCCATTTTGTATAAAAATCTTCATAGGCGATAACCTCCACGTCTACTTCCACATCATTTTCTTCTGCAAACTGTTCGCAGCGCTCTTTAAACATATTGTTTGCCACGTCTGTCAGGTCTTTTTTCATCCAGACTACAATTTTTTCTTTGTCGTCCGCTTTTACTTCCGCAGCGCCGAAACCGGCAAATGCTGTAATTCCCATCATTGCGCAGAGTATACCGCTGATTATTCTTTTCTTCATATTGTCCTCCTTTTCTACGGGTGTAAGATCACCTTGATCGCTCCGCTGTTTTTATCGCACAGAAGATCAAAACCTTCTTTTACATCTTTTAAAGGCAGCCTGTGTGTAATAACCTTGTCCAGATTTACCATTTTCTTTCTCATATATTCCAGGGTTGTCTCACATTCATCCGCGTAACCTGTGCTTCCCACTACTGTAAGTTCTTTATAGATTACCTGCTGGATTGCCAGATTCAGTTCCGGTTTTGTAAATCCCAGGGCAACGACTGTCCCTCTCTTTCTGCACATCTGAAGCGCCAGATTATAGGTTGCGCCGATCCCTACCGCCTCTATCACAACATCTGGCCCCATTCCTCCTGTCTCCTTTTTTATCTTTTCCAGAAAATCAGGATCGTTGGATTTCAGACAAAGATCAGCTCCCATTTCCTTTGCTATTCCAAGCTTATAATCTGACAGATCCACTGCGATCACCTGAATCGCTCCTGCAAGCCTTGCCGTCTGCACTGTCAGAAGCCCTATGGTTCCCGCGCCTATCACCACTACCCTGTCTCCCAGCTTCACGCCGCCGCGGTTTACCAGATGTATCGCATTGCCGAGAGGATCTAAGAAGGTACCCTCGTCATAGCTTACCTCATCCGGCAGATGAAAAAGCTGCTTTTCATTCATTACCAGATATTCGCACATTGCTCCATCCAGAAATCCTCGCATAGAAGAGCCTATCAACAGAGAATGATCGCAGAGATGTGCCAGTCCTCTTCTGCACATGGGACAGGTTTCATCATTAATCTGAGGATTGATTGCCACACGATCTCCCGGTTCCCATCTGGTCACGCCTTCTCCTACAGCCTCCACGTCTCCGGCTGCTTCATGCCCCATGATGATACCTGGCTGTCTCCTGTCAATCCCGTCACCCATATATGGATGAAGATCAGAACCGCAGATACCCACCGCCTTTATATGGATCAGAACCTCCTTCGGCCCCGGAACCGGCTTTTCGCGGTCACAAATTTCAAATTGGTATGGCCCTGTAAAAACTGCCGCTTTCATGATTCTTCTTGCTTCCCTCCTTTGTTCATTATTATTGTACACCGTTTTGATTTGTTTCTAAAAAAATTCGGGAGCATCACTCCTTCCCTCTTTATTGTTCTGTATTATAGAACTCTGTTCTTTATATTTTTATCATAGCACATTTATATGCATAATACAATCTACAATTACTTCCAATTTTTCGTATATTTTTTTATATATATTTACCAAAAAACGGATAAACCTGATTTCTCAGTATTTATCCGCTTTTTTCATTTTTATATTGTTCTTTTTTTTAAATTTCACAGAATATTCTATTTTTCGTTTTCTTTTTCCCAGGGCTGAAGCGGCGCCAGAAATCCGGCCTTTTCCAGTTCGCTGCCGATCAGATCCAGCCGCTCCATGGAGGATGCCTTCACCAGATGATAATGATATCCGGAGGTAGCTGTACTCAGCACCGTAGAATGGCTGCTTGCGAGAGCTTCTGTAAACTCCCGCACATCCTGGCGGGAGCGGATATCCATTTCCGCAGACACTCTCCCGTAAACCCTGTGGCTGATACTGACGTTCTTTACCCGGCCTCCGCAGTCTACGATCAGATTCAGTTCCTCTGCCGTCTGATCCTGGCGATGGCGCACCTTAAACTCTCTTGTACATGTATTTTCCTGCTGGATGGTATAGCCTTTTGTGGTGGAAAGGATTCCCGGCACCGAGGCGCGTATCACCGCCATATCCTGCACGATCACCTGGCGGCTGACGCCAAACCGTGAGGCCAGTTCTCTCGCCGCGACAGGCGTCTCTGAATTACGAAGTATCTTCAGGATTTCTTCTCTTCTCATCGATGTGTTCATAAACTCTTTCCATCCTCTCTATTTCTTCTAATACCTTTTTGCGGCAGCCTTTCTCGCTGAACTGTATTTTACGATCAGTAATTCCACACTGAGCACATCCTGCAGCCTGCCTGTCTTCACGTCCTCTTCCGCCTCCACAAAATCTTCCTCCGCCTGCTCAAGCTCCTCCAGCGTATAAGCCCGGGCGCAGGAGACAATATTTCCCGCCACAAAGCTTGGAACCCCCAGCCGGGAGGCAATTTCATTTCTGGACGCCCCTTCCCCGGACATCTGTTTTGCCAGGAAAAGCTGGCGGTACTGCTTTGACAGGAGGAACAAAATTCTCATAGGCGGCTCCTTCAGCGTCAGAAGATCATAGTAAAGATCCAGCGCCTTTTTCTGATTTTTCTCTGTCACCGCCCTTACCATCTCAAAAATTTTATTGACTGTTCTTGTAGTGCAGACAGACTCAATATCTTCAGCAGTGACAACCTCTCTGCCCATGGTATAAGTGATCAGCTTCTCCAGTTCCATGCGGATGTTTCCCATATCCGTCCCTGTTTTTGTAAGAAAAAGCTCCATATCCCGGGCAGTGATCTTCCGTCCCTCTTTTGCCAGAAGTCCCGCAGCCCAGCGCATAAGCGTTTTCTCGTCCTGCTTAGCAAATTCAGAAACTCTGCCGCAGGACTTTACCGCCTTGTACATCCGGCTCCGCCTGTCTACCTCCTCTTCTACAAAGATCAGATGCAGGTAATCAGGAAGGTTCTTCATATAATCCGCCAGGTCGTCGCACTTATTCTTAAAAAAGCCGGAATTCTCCACCAGAATGATTCTTTTTGAAGCAAAAAAAGGCATTGTCTCACAGAGATCGATCATTTCCTTAACCTCGATCCCTTTTCCTTCATATTTCGTGAAATTCATGGTATCCCCCTCAGGATTTAACGCCTTCACCAGCTTTTCCTTATACTGCTGCCGAAGGTACGCTTCCTCCCCGTAAAGTAGATACGCCTGTTTGTAATTTCCTGTCTTGATGTCTTCCTGTAAGCCTTTCACCTGAAATTTCCTGTCCTTTCTGAATTGAGGGTAGCGTTAATGCACAGGATTTAAAATGTACTTTCGGTTACGATTGCTGCCCTGTGCAATTAAAATACCATCTTTGGCCATCTCACGGAGAATTTTCCGTGCCTGTGAGGATTCCAGATTTAAAAGAGTATGCAGTTCTTTTGACGTAATGGAATTATGGCTTTTCAGATATTCTAAAATTTTCTCTCGTTGTATGTTTAAACGCCCGCTCTTATTTTCCTTATCATTTTTTACGCCGTTATTTTTATCGGCGTTTTTTATCGACGATTGGTTATCGACGTTTTTTATCGACGCTCCCGCAGTTGTTCTAAATATTAATTTCAGCATACATCTATCCGGGTTAAATGTTTCAATAACTTCCGGCGTACGCCATCCCTGTTTTTTCCAAACAGAATAGATCATTGATTAGCAAAAGATGAATAGGTTTCCCAAATACTTCTCGGCAAACCGCCAGTCGCTTTCTTTACTTCCAGCCGATTATTCTCCTTATACTGCTCAAGTCTCGTTAGATCAATCATTCTCTTTTACACCTCCTGAGTATCCACCAGCTCCGCAGGTGTCTGTTTTTCCAGGCTGCTTTCATTATATTCACTTACGGGAATATTATCAAGCCTTCTGAAGCCTTCCGCCCTGATCTTCTCCCCGTCTGCGGGAGTTTGACAGTTGAATAATAGGAAAATACCTTGCAGGCCACATACTTGGAACTTTAGAGCAGCTTTTAATTGAACATGGCCCGGCACGTTTCATTGGAAAAATGGCCGTTACAAAAGAGGGGGAAGCTGCGGATATCAAGCAAGCTTTTAGTTTATCATGGTTCTTTTTTAAGGAAACGTAATTTTCCCGTTTGGAGAAATACGTATTTTAAATGTTCCCCCAAACGTTTGTCCATTGCTTATGCTTTTGCAATAAAAATATCCGATTGCAGTATCCCCACTTGCAACTGCAGAATCATTTAAAACTGTAAATTTATTTTTTACGACATGTGTTGTTTTCCCCAGTGCTTCCACACAACTACATTTTTTTCCATTGTAGCGAAATTTTCCTGTTAATACATATTTAATCAATACTGCATCTGTTTTTTTATTGCGAACCCTATATGTATACGTTCCTATTTTTGTTTTATATGTAGTCCGCATCATATTATTCAGTTCTTTTTCATAACATTCTGTTTCAATATAATACTCTTCATTCAATGATATTTGCTTTTTTTCTACTAAAGTCATGCCATCCATGTTTCCTGAAAATGTCTGTCTTATATCATAATCATTTACATCTTCAGACACCAGTATTGAATCAGCATATACTGGTAAAGAAATTATTGCTGTTATAAGTAATACTGCTCAAAATATAATTACACTTTTTTTCATTTTATTTTTCTTTCCTTTTCTTTTTTATATTTATTTAAAAAGAGGTTCCTGTGTATTTTCATCACCAACTTTCCGGAATATATTTCTCATTATTGTAATGGTATTTTCAAGATTCCGCTTACCGGAACGGCTCCATCCAAGGGATTTTCGCCATCCTCATATACACGTCCCTCTCCTTCTATATAAAGTTCAGGTTCATCGGTATCCGCCTCCTGATAAACCGGTTTCTTCTGATCCTCCCGCAGAATATATAGCCGAAGTTCCAGGTATTCAGCATCCGGATAAAGTACTGACGGCTGAAAATCTATGAAATCCGGCTGAAACAGAATCTCCGGATTCTCGTAGCTTCGCATCATATACTGAACAGGATTTCCAAGATTATCTTTCCCGATCAGATAAAAATCTTCCTCGCTACCTGATGTGGAATCTAAATACCCGTAAATAGCGCTGTCAAATATATTCCATCGTATTTTTGTTAATGCGAACTCACGGCCGTCAGAAAGTTTTGCAACCAGATCCAACGGAATATCCTTTGTCCGGCCTTCCATCTCATCCGGCAAAGCGGAAAAAGAAAAGATATATTCCCCCATAATTTCCTCATTTTCCGGATCCATAGTCTGTATTTTGATTTCCACATCTGCAGCATCTTCTATATCTTTTTCCAGCAAAAAACAACTCACCTGTTCCCGTACTTTATCTTTTGTATTATCATTGTCTGAACCCGTATACGTCCTGAGAAGCTGTGCTGTTTTATTGTTGACCTGTACCTCTGTAAGCAGGACAGGCATCTTTTTTTCTTTACTCTCATTCAAAGTAGCATATGCCAGCCACAGTTCATTTTTGTTCAGAGTTGCTTCCTCCAGCCTGACTGTTACGCCGTTATGGGAAATACTTTTTCCCATTATTTCTACATAGGAAGAGGCGTCTTCCTCAATTCCCAGTATTTCATTTATTATAGTTGTAAATCTTTCCCATGCCGCTACGGTTTCTTCCCGAAACATAACAACTGCACTGACAAAAATAAAAAGTCCTACAACAGCAGCCGCAAATAAAGCTTTTGATGCTTTATCAAACATTTTTCTTTTTTTCCATGGTTGTGATGCCTCATAAATGTATCTGCCGTCTATTTCACTTAAGATTTTCAAAAAAGTCATTTTTTCATTCATATCCGTTTCTCCTCAGATGTTCTAATAATTTCCTGCGGCTTCGGAACAGGCTTGATTTCACCTTACTTTCTGAATATCCATGACGTTTTGCGATTTTTTTTACAGGATCCATATACCAGTAACGTCTGATAAAAATATCTCTATCCCAGGATTTTAATGTGTCAAGAAACTGGTTTATGATCTTTACCAGATCTTTTTCCAAAACATTGTCTTCCGGCGAATGAGACACCGTTGTCTCTATTTTTTCCAATTCTCCTACAATATCCGCCATATGCCTGTCCACACGCTTTCCCGCACTTTTCTTCCTGAAGCAGTCTATCGCAAAATTCCGGGTAAGACGTCCCAGAAAAGAAGAAAAGAAAGAAGGGCGTTCCGGAGGGATAGCATTCCAGGCCGCAAGCCATGTATCATTCACACATTCCTCTGAATCTTCTCTGTTATATAAAATATTCCAGGCAATCCCAAAACAAAATTTCTCATATTTTATTTCTGTTTCCCTCAGCGCCTCTTCTTTTCTGGCCCAGTATAATTCGATAATCTTCCAGTCTTCCATACCGACCTCCTGTTTTTTGTTCCTATAAATAAAGACGTATTATTTTGTCCGACGTTGCATTTTTGCGAAAATTATTTTTCCACATCCCCTTCCGCTCGGATCTTCTCCCCGTCCGTCCGCACAGTCACCGCCCCGCTCTTCATAGTGTAGGCGATCCTGGCGCCGCTTTCTTCCAGTCTTTCAACGGTTTCCGGGGAGGGATGGCCGTAAGTATTGGAGTCGGAACAGGAGATCACCGCCAGCTCCGGTTTCACAGTCTTTAGAAACTCTTCACAGGTAGAATACCTGGAACCGTGGTGGGCTACTTTCAGAAAGTCTATGTCTGAAAGCGCTCCTGCCTGCAAAAGATCCTGCTCTGTTTCTTCCCCGATATCTCCGGTAAACAATCCCCGGAAAGCCCCGTACCTCAATTCCATTACCAGCCCCTCTTCATTTATATCCTCTCCTGATGCATTTTCCATAGGAGCCAGGAAACGCATTTCCACTTCCCCAAAGAACATACCGTCTCCCTCTCCTGCAAATATCACCTGCACGCCCGCTTTCTCTGCCAGTTCCAGGAGAGTGCCGCAGCCCTCCTCCCCTTCTTTCTTCTCTTCGTTCCCATACAGGTTCTTCTTCTCATCCTGCGTATTCTCAGGATCTTGTTTTCCTGGATCGTCGTATCCCTGGATACTTTCAGCCCATTTCGGCAGAATCAGAGTCTTCACCTTCACAGAGCTCAGATCTTTTGCCATAAAATCAAGAAGCTCCTGGATCCCGCTGATATGGTCTGTGTCTGTATGGGATACCATAATCCCTTCCAGCACAGTGATGCCTCTGCTTTTCAGGTAAGGAAGGAGCTGATACTGTCCCACATTTTTCTGGCTGCTGCTGCCGCAGTCCATCAGGAAAGCGCCGCCTCCCGGCATCTCAAGCACGATCCCGTCTCCCTGCCCCACGTCGAGACAGGTGATCCGAAGACCGCCCCGGTCCTTCCAGGACAGTACCAGGATGCCCGCAGACAGCGCCGCCAGCAGGAAAAGCGCTGCATAATTTGCTTTTATTTTGCCGCCGACCCATTGTACAGCCGCCATTTTTCTGCCATGACTCCTCCCCTTTCCAGCAATGTCCGCCGTTAATCCCGCTTTCTGAACGGCAACGCCTCCCCGTTTTCCTGAGCCAGCCTGCCGACGCGCCATCCATACTGCCCCGGCGATCCCCAGCACCAGACATCCATAATAGAAAAGGCTCTGCCAGATTTCCGGCAGGCCGCCCACCCAGGTACAGAATGGAAGCTTTCCTGCCAAAATACAGCTCTGCTCATACAGAAACAGCAGTGCTCTTCCCGGAAGCGCCGCAATAACAGCGGATTTCATACTGAACAGCCCAAGGAGACAGGTACAAAGCCCGCTTATCAGTACGCCGCTTACCGTGGGAAGCACGAACAGGTTCAGAAAAATCCCCGCCAGCGACACTTCTCCGAAAAAAACCAGCATAACAGGCAGAGTGGCAAGCTGCACAGAGAGGGAGGACAAAAAACTTTTGAACAGTTTCTTTTTTGTCCCGGTTATTTCCAGAAGGAAAGGCGACACCGCCCCAAGCCCCACTACCGCCCCAAAGGACAACAGAAAACTGCTGCTGTATAGATATGCCGGAGAGTCCAGAAGAAGAAGGATCGCAGACAGGGCCAGCGCTGTCAGAAGATCGTAGCTTCTTCCTATGATCTTCGCGCCTACTGAAAGAAGGAACATACACACGGCTCTCATGGCCGACACGCTGCCTCCGGTCAGCATCCCGTACTGCAGCATGATCCCAAGGGAAATGATCCCCGCTCCCGTATTTCCAAATCCGATTCTCTTTAAAAGCTGAAAAAGCCCCATGCCCAGAATACTGATATGAAGCCCTGAAATGGCAAGGATATGGATCATCCCTCCCATCTGGTAGCGAAGTTTCAGTTCGCTGTCAAGATCCGTTTTTTCGCCCAGCAGCATAGCCTCAAAGACCGGAGAGTCTTCACCTGCCGCTTTTTCAAGGATTGCGCACAGTCTGTCCTTCAGATCCAGGAGCCGCTGCTGATATCCGGAATAAGTCCTGCTTTTTTTCTCTATTTCAGCTTTTTTCAAAAAATAATAAATATGCTGGCAGGCATAATACTGCCGGGAATCAAATTCCCCCGGATTTCCCGGGTCTTCTACCCGCTCCAATGTCCCGGAAGCGTACACCATGGTTCCGGCAGGAAGTTCTTCTTTTGTTTTCAAAAATATTCTTACATTCTCAATGGGAAATTTTTCTGACTGATTTATCAGATAGACTTGTTTCAGATAGACAGAAAAGGAAAATTCTGTATCCTGGCAGGACTGCACCTCCCCGCAGATCACAGCCTTCGGATGTTCCTCAATCCACGCCTGCACCGATTCCGGCAGCGGGTTCCCCCGTATCAGTGGGAACCCTGCCAGATCCATAAGGCACATAAGGAGCATCACCGCCAGACATACAAGACACACCGGTCTTCTCCTCACATTTTTCCTTTCTTAAAATATCAACTCAAATCTTCATTTTTCTCATAAAAAAAGTACAACGGCATGCTGTTCTTAAAATTCCCCTCCAGGCTTCCCTCTATGGAAATCTGCACTCTGTCCGCTTCGCAGGAATCTACTATAGAATTGACAATAGAATAAATCTGGACATCTTCCGCCACCTCCAGCACATTCTCCTGGAAGGCCCGGTTCATATTAATATAACAGATCCTGTCTGCCGTGATCGCGCTGATCGGAAGGGAGTTTTCCGAAATTGTACGGTAATGCCCCTCCTCAGAGGGTCCTTTTGCAAGCTGCGCAAGAACGACCATCTCCTTCGGCGTCGTCCGGCGATAATAAACTCTGCGTTCCTCCGGCACCAGTTTTTTGCCGCTTTTGTCCGTAAAATAAAGAGTAAACGTATCATAACGGTAAGCGTCGTTATCTTTTCCGGAAAATTCCACGAAGGTATCTTCCGTCATATCTCCTACCGCCTGATTCCGTGAATCAGTAAGCTCCTGCCCTTCAACGGTAAACCGGACCGCCTCAATATCCGGTATCTGCAGAAACATTTTTACAATTCCCGCTCTGGTCAGAACCTCTCTTGCGCGGCTCATTTCCAGATAACCGCTGTTAAAATCCACGATGAGCCGCTTTTCCTGCAGATCGTAGGAATTTACGGAAACCGCTTCCGGCAGAAGTGCTATGCCGTCCTCCGGCGCGTCTTTGCTGCTCAGACGCTGCATCAGATCCTTCAGCATAAAATCTGTCGTTTCCTCCTGAGGCTCATAAATTTCTTTTTTCAGGGATGTTTCCCCTGTATTCATATAATAAAAATTATAATTTTCCTGCTCCATCTGGGGCTCTTCCCGCTCTTCAATGCTGCATCCTGCCAGAAATGCGCAGGTGAAAACCGCCAGAAGAAGCATCCATAAAACTTTCTTCATCGGCGCCTCCTACGGAATATATGACAGTGGGATACGAACGGAAAACGTAGTTCCTTCGCCCTCTCTGCTGAACACTTTGATCACTCCATGATGCATTGCCACAGTGCTTCTGGTAATGGCAAGGCCAAGACCTGTTCCGCCGATTTCTCTGGAGTGGGATTTATCCACCCTGTAAAACCTCTCGAAGATCCTGTCCAGGGAATCCTCCGGGATTCCCATGCCAGAGTCCGCCACTGTTACATAAAAATACTTATGATCCGCATCCAGAGAGACTCTTACCCATCCGTCGTCCACGTTATATTTGATGCCGTTTTCCACCAGATTGCTGATGGCCGAAGTAAACTTGATCTCATCCACATCCGCCTCCACAGGACGGAAGCTGTCAAGGATCAGATCGATATTTCTCTTATCCGCAATAGGCCTGAGCCGTTTCAGGATATCCTCAAGGAGCTGGTTGATATCCATATGCTGAATTTTAAGATCCGCTGTTTTTCTGTCCATTTTTACCAGAGTAAGAAGATCTGTAATGATCCTGTTTTCCCTGTCGATCTCCGCAGTAATATCCCGCATAAATTCCTGGTACAGTTCTTCCGGCACGCCCGTCTGCCCTACCAGGGAATCTGCCAGAACCTTCATGGAAGTCATAGGAGTTTTCAGCTCATGGGATACGTTGGATACAAACTCTGATCTTGACTCGTCCAGAGTCTTCATCCTTGCCAGCATTTTGTTGAAAGCGTCCGTGATCAGCTCTGTCTCGGTATAATCCGGAACTGATATCTCATCGTTCTGGTACCCGTCCGTAAGATCTTCTATGGACTTTGTTACCCTTGCAAGAGGCTTAACAAGCACGGTGGAGAGAATATAGGCAAGAAAGATCGAAAGCACCACGATAATGCTCAGGATAAGCACTCCTCTCTGCTCCAGCTCCGACATCGTGGCCGACACTTCGCTGAGCGAGAGCGTCACCAGCATCGCCCCCTGTGTCTGGGGGACATCCGCGCTTTTTACAGGAACAGCCAGCTCCAGAACCTGTCCTTTTTTCTGATAATCTGTGGCCTCCCCGTTTTTAAAACAGCGGATGATCCTGGACGAGATCAGCGTTTTTCCCTCGTCTACATGGTAAGTATCTTTTACGATCTTAAAGTCCCTGTCTACGATAAGGATCCTTCCGCCGTAATTATTAGACAATAACTCCAGCTTGCTGTTAATGGATTCGGAGCCGGAATCATTGAGATAATTTTCTTTAATAATCTGATTACAGAGGATGCTGCACTGTGTCCGGATAGCGCTTACCCGGACGGCGATCCCCTGCTCCCTGTAATTATTGATCAGCACCTGCGTAGTTATCACACTGGGGACGATTCCCAGGATCACCAGAATGATCAGAATACGGAAACGCAGGCTTTTAAAAAATCTTCCCCGTCTTTTCATGGATTATGCCTGGAAATAATATCCCACGCCCCATTTGGTGTGTACATATTTCGGCTCACTGGGATTCGCCTCGATTTTTTCACGGAGACGGCGGATATGTACGTCCACAGTCCTGACGTCTCCAGGATACGCGTAGCCCCATACAATATTCAGCAGGTTCTCGCGGCTGTACACTTTGTTGGGATTGGAGACCAGAAGTTCCAGAACGTCAAATTCCTTGGCGGTGAGATTGATCTCTCTTCCGGAAATAAATACACGGCGGCTTTCGCAGTCCAGTTTCAGATCTCCCGACTCTATGATCTTTGTCTTTGGCTTCTCCTCATTGTCCTTGCGTGTACGGCGCATGATGGCCTTGACCCTGGCCTTTACCTCCAGGATATTAAAAGGCTTCGTGATATAATCGTCCGCTCCTGATTCCAGGCCCAGGATTTTATCCATATCCTCACCCTTTGCAGTAAGCATAATGATCGGTACGTTGGAAAATTCCCGTACCTGCTGGCAGACTTCCATACCGTCCATCTTGGGAAGCATCAGGTCAAGAAGGATGATATCGTAATGATTCTCCTTCGCCTTTTCTACCGCTTCTTCTCCGTCATAGGCGCAGTCCACTTCCATTCCGTCCTGCTCAAGACTGAAACGGATTCCCTTTACAATCAGTTTTTCATCATCCACCACTAATACTTTCCTGCTCATTCACAATCTCCTATTCTACTGCAATCTTATCCTTTATGTTAGAAAAGGTGCTTTCTTTAATCCCCGGTACGTTCATGATCTCCTCGATGCTGGAAAATGCCCCATGTTCTTCTCTGTACGCAAGGATTGCTTCCGCCTTTGCCTCTCCGATCCCGTTCAGCGTCTGTAAAGCTGCCGAATCCGCAGTGTTCAGATTCACCTTTTCCTGCTCATCCCGGCCCTCTTCCGGTTCTTGGTCCGTACCTGGCGCTTCTGTGCCGGGAGCCGGCAATTCTTTCTCCTGGGCTTCTTTTTTTGTCGGAACATATATCTGCTGTCCGTCGCTGAGGGGCTGCGCCTGGTTGATATAACTTCCCGCAGCCTCCGGAAGAAAACCGCCTGCCATCTCTATAGCCTGAAACACTCTGCTCTCCGGCGGCATCCCGTAAACTCCCGGTCTTGCCACAGCACCGCAGACGTCTACAAAGATTTCCTCCTGCTCCTGTCCATTCTCCGGGGAACTGTTTTCCCCCTCTTTTTCTGCTTCCGGCGGCGCTGCCGAAGGCATCGGTGAAACGGCGTCCGGCGTCGGTTCCCCGGTTTCTTTTTCACTTCCGGGATTCTCCTCTGCCAGAAAGATTTCCGCCTTCTGCGCGCCGGTGCAGCCTGCCGTATTCAAAAGAGCCGCCAGAAAAAACATTCCTGCTGCCGCAGCTCTTCCATGTCTTACTATATTTCTGATGATGGTTCACTCCTTTTCCATAATATTATGGCAGAGTTCCCCATATTTTCTATGCCTGACCATTTCCTATTTTAACGAATTCCTATTACATTTACAATAGGTAAGTCTTATTTTTGCCACTTAAAAATCACGATCCCGATAATAGCCACCGCCATTCCCACCAGCTTTCTCCACTCAAATGGCTGCCTGTCTGTGCCGAACATTCCAAAAAGCTCTATCACATAAGCTACGATCAACTGAGAGACTACGATCAGCATGGCCGCCCGCGCCGGTCCCAGCGCGCCCATGCTCTGGATCACCGTAATAGTGATAAAAGCGCCGATCACGCCTCCAAGAAGCGTATATTTATTATCCACCTGCCACAATGCGGAAATGCTTTCTCTTCCTGTAAAAAGCCACGCCAGGACGCAGACGGCAAACGCAGAAAGCTGTACCCAGCCGGTAGATACCCAAAGGCTGCTCTGCTTTGTCACTTCTGTGTTAAATACTCCCTGAATGCTCATCAGGGCTCCTGAGATCAGCGCCGCAAAAAATCCCCACATATTATCATTCCTCCGTATATGAGATGCAGTTTCAGTCCGGATTCCGCCCGCTTCCTGAAACCGAAGAAAGAGGCGGTTATCATACCTGCCTCTTTCGATACTTACTGTTAATATATACGGATAAACCTGTTTTTATGCGTCTAATATTTTTAGCAAAATCCTGTTCTCTCTCTGAGATCATGAAATATTTATTACTTTGAATCCGGCTTTTTCCACTGCATTTTTCAGTTCAATCTCATCCACTGTCCGATCATAGGAAACTTCCGCACTGTTATCTTGCAACTCGACCTTCGCAACCACTCCGTCGATTGCATTCAATGCATTTGTAACACTGTTAACACAATTCTGACAATGCATACCGGAAATTTTGATTGTTCTCCGGCCGACCACCGGTCCGTCCAGAGTTTTCAGCCTGGCTGGCTTTCCTGTGCCTGAACCGCCGCAGCACGTCCCTTCCCCTCTGAAATGCTTCAGGGAACCCTTTAAAGCAAAAACAAGCAGCACTATTACAATGAGTACGATAATCGTATCAACCATAATTACCCTTCTTTCAGTCCTCCTCGTCGAATTTTTTACGGTCTCTTTTCTTTTTTATCAGCAGATATATCTGATAGATCGCCACTCCGACAATATATATAAGAAGAAAAGCTCCAAATGCATAAAACATGGAACCTGTTGAATTTCCCATATCTCATCCACCTTTCATCACTTATCCGGCATACTGGAGGAAACCGTCCCATGCCCGCCGCATGAACCACAGCTGCCGCATGAGCCGCAGTTACCGCTGCAGCCCGCGCAGCCGACAGGTTTCCCTTCTTTTTTATTTTTATATCCTCTGTATATTAAAAAAGCACAATATCCCAGGATCAGAACCAGTATAAAAATATCAGCGATCATACAAACACCTTCTTTCTCTTACTTTTTATTGTAACAGAACAGCCGGATAACTGTCAAAGTATCCGGCTGTCGTTTTTATGCACTCTGTACAGAACGTCTGGCATATACTTTCTGATTCTTATAGGGATCAGGCCTGAACAGAAGCGCCAACAGAATAATCGCAAATATAAAGCCTACTGCCGTTCCTGCTGTGAAAGCGCCGCCCATAACAAAAGAACCGATCTGATATACACTGAGAGAAACCACATATGCAAATACGTTCTGGAACAGAATCGCAAACCAGAACCATTTTCTGGACTGCATCTGCTGTGCCATTGTGGCTATTGCCGCCAGGCACGGAGAATCAAGCAGATTGAACAGCAGGAAAGAGAACGCCGCTATTGAAGTGGGGAACCATGCAGCAACTCCCTGCGCTACCGTCACAGGATCTTCTACATCGCCGGCAATCGCCGCCAGTGTTCCCATGGTGGAAACAATAGCTTCCTTCGCAGTAAATCCGGAGATTGAAGCTGCCACCGGCTGCCATTCGCCAAAACCAAGGGGAGCAAAAATCGGAGCGATAACGCCGCCGATCACCGCCATAAGGCTGTCGGAAGATTCTACCAGACCAAATCCGTTTTCTCCAAATCCGTAACTTCCCAGGAACCACATAACCACGCACGCAAGGAACAGAATCGTACCGGCTTTGATGATGAATCCTTTCAGTCTTTCCCATACATGAAGGAGTACGGTCTTAACCTGAGGGATATGATACTGAGGCAGTTCCATAACAAACGGAGCCGGTTTTCCGGAAAACGGTTTTGTTTTCTTAAGAATGATCGCGGCTACCAGCACAGCGGCAATGCCGATAAAATACATCAGAGGTGCAATGAAGGAGGTTTCGGTCCAGCCGCCTGCCTCGCCCGCGATAACGCCGCCCATGAGAGCGATAACAGGAAGTTTCGCTCCGCAGGGGATAAACGTAGCTGTCATAATTGTAAGACGTCTGTCATTATCCTGCTCGATAGTTCTGGACGCCATGATTCCGGGAATGCCGCAACCAGACGAAATCAGCAGAGGGATAAAACTCTTACCGGAAAGTCCGAAATGGCGGAAAACACGGTCCATAACAAAGGCAATACGTACCATATAGCCGCAGTCTTCCAGGATTGAAAGAAACAGGAACAGAATCGCCATCTGCGGAACGAAGCCAAGAACTGCTCCAAGACCGCCGATAATACCATTTACAACAAGGTCCTGCACAACTGTGCCGGCGCCGATACCGTTGAGAAAGCCGCCCACAGCATCCTGAACAGCTACTACAAAGACATCATTCGTCCAGTCTGTCACCCAGGTTCCCACCGTAGTAACAGATACATAATATACAGCCCACATTATCAGAATAAAGATCGGGATGCCAAGAATTCGATTCGTCACAATCTGATCAATCCTGTCAGACGTAGTCAATTTCTGTGTTCCCTTCTGTACTGTGGTTTTTACAATTTTCTGTATGTATCTGTAGCGTTCATCCGTCACAATACTTTCTATATCGTCATCATGCTTCTTTTCAATTTCTTTTCTCAGATCCGCCACTGAAGAAACTGCTGATGCAGGAAGCTGAACGCTTTCCAGAACCCTGCTGTCATTTTCAAGGAATTTAACAGCATACCATCTCTTTTTATTGTCCGTAATGTTTGCCGGGAGAAGATCTTTTACCTGTGCAACGGCGCTTTCCAACTCCTTGGAAAAAATATCTCCCGGAAGACTGACATCTTTTTTCTTAGCCACTTTTACAGCTTCATCAACAAGCTCGTGAAGACCCGATCGCTTCAGCGCGGAGGTCTCTACGATCGGGCAGCCCAGCAGCATAGAAAGTCTCTTCGTGTCAATCCGCATTCCTCTCTTCTCGATAAGATCCGCCATATTAAGAGCGATCACAACCGGAACGCCTGTTTCCACCAGCTGAGTAGTCAGATACAGGTTGCGCTCTATATTGGTAGCGTCCACCAGGTCAATGATAACATCTGGATTTTCATTCAAAATGTAGTCACGGCTGACAACCTCCTCAAGTGTATAAGGGGAAAGAGAATATATACCCGGAAGGTCGGTTACGATAACCTCTTCTCCTTTTGCCTTTCTACTCTTTACTTTTCCTTCTTTTTTCTCAACTGTAACTCCCGGCCAGTTTCCCACATACTGATTGGCGCCTGTCAATGCATTGAACATTGTCGTCTTGCCGCAGTTAGGATTTCCGGCGAGCGCAATTCTTATTGCCATTTCTTCATACCTCCTTTAAGCATGCGTTATTTAACCTGCACGCACTGAGCATCGTCTTTCCGCACAGACAACTCATACCCACGTACTGTAATTTCTACCGGATCACCAAGCGGCGCGACTTTTCTGATATAGAGTTCACTGCCCTTAGTAATCCCCATATCCATGATACGGCGTTTATAAGCACTGTCCCCTTCTATCTTTGTTACAACAACAGTACTGCCTACTTTTGCATTGCCTAATGTCATAACCCTCTTTCTCCTTTCCTTCAGCAGACTAAAACTTTATATACAGCACACACATCCTCATACCATAATGTAGCGCGCCATATCTGCATTGATCGCAACCCGCGAATCTTTGATATTAACAATTACATTCCCTCCGATCGCCGAAAGTACAGTAACCTCTGTTCCTGCGACAAACCCGAGATTTTCCAGGAATCGTCTTGTTTCTTCATTTCCTCCAACTCTGCGGATCATATTGGTTTCACCTATCGATGCCATTGTAAGCGGCATAAAAAAACCTCTTTTCTGAAATTTTTCTTTTATATTTCGAAACAGTAAGCTTTTGCTAACTTTTACGTTAGTAAGTATATGCTAACTTTAGTTAGTTGTCAACAACTATTTCTCATTTTTTTATTGTTTTTCAGCAGAAAATTAAAAGCCCGGCTCACGCCAGGCTTTTCTCCAGTATTCCGATCATCTGATCGATATGTTCTTTTGTAATGATAAGGGGCGGAACAAGACGGAGTACGTCGCTTCCCGCAGAGATCACCAGAAGACCGTTCTCCAGGGCTTTCGTCACGATGCTGCCTACGGGAACTCCGGTGATCACCAGTCCCTGCATGAAGCCTTTTCCTCTTCTCGCGGCCACAGTGTCGAATTTCTCAACAAGGCCGTCCAGCTTTTCCTCCAGATAGGGCGTCAGCTCCCGTACATGTTCCAGGATATGATCCTTTTCAAAAATATCGAACACTTTACTCACAGCGGCGCAGACAAAAGGATTGCCTCCGTAGGTGGTCCCGTGATCCCCGGGAGCCAAAGACGCCTCCGCCGCTTTTTCTCCCAGTACGAATGCGCCTACGGGAACGCCGCTTCCCAGCGCTTTTGCGCAGGTCATGATATCCGGCTTCACACCGTAAGACTGCCATGCAAAATAGGCGCCCGTACGTCCCATGCCGCACTGGATCTCGTCGAAGATCAGGATAATGTCTTTCTCATCGCAGATTTTGCGGAGTCCTTCAAGGAAGCTCTGCTTTGCCGGGTAGATTCCTCCCTCGCCCTGTACGGTTTCTGTGATAATGGCGCAGGTTTTCTCTGTGATCTGGGCTTTCACACTGTCCAGATCATTAAAATCAGCGAACTTCACCCCGCCGATCAGTGGCTCGAAAGGCTCCCTGTAATGTTCGTTTCCCGTAACAGAAAGAGCTCCCATACTTCTGCCGTGGAAGGAATGATTCATGGCGACGATCTCGTACCGCTCCTTCTCTCCCTTTGCGTAAGCATATTTTCTGGCGGCTTTCAGGGCGCCCTCAATGGCCTCCGTACCGCTGTTGGTAAAAAAAGCCTTGCTCATACCGCTGGCTTTCACCAGTTTTTCTCCGGCCTCGCTCATGGGCTCGTTGTAATACAGATTGGAAATGTGAAGAAGTTTGTCTATCTGGGCTTTCAGCGCCTCGTCATATCCGGGATAATGATATCCTAGGGCGTTTACGGCGATTCCCGCCGCGAAATCCAGATATTTTTTTCCTTCCGTATCGTAAAGCCAGCATCCCTCCCCGTGATCCAGAACCACGGGAAAGCGGTTATAGGTATGGAGAATGCTTTTCTCCGACTGCTGCATCTGTTCATTCATGTTCATTGTAATATTTTTCGCCGTCCTCTCTTAAGATTGCCGTTCCGATTCCTTTGTTTGTAAAGATCTCCAGAAGGAGACTGTGAGGGATCCTTCCGTCCAGGATGTGCACCCGGTTTACTCCCTGCTCGATAGCGTCGATACAGTTTTTGAGCTTGGGGATCATTCCGCCTCCTACAAATCCCTCGTCGATCAGTTCTCTGGCCTCATGGACATGGAGTTCTGAGATCAGCGTCTCCGGATTGTTCTGATCCCTGTATACGCCCTCGATATCGGAGAGGAAAGCCAGCTTCTCCGCATGGACCGCCTCTGCGATGGCGCAGGCGGCGTCGTCGGCGTTGATATTATAAGAGTCAAAATTCTCGTCAAATCCCACAGGGAACACGATGGGAAGGAAATCTTTTTCCAGAAGATCGTAGAGAATCTTCGGATCCACCGCTTTGATCTCTCCCACATATCCGATATCCTCTCCGCCGGACAGTTTCTTCTCACACTTCAGAAGACCGCCGTCTTTGCCGCTGATACCTACCGCCTTGACGCCCAGAGATTCCACCAGCGTTACCAGTTCCTTGTTCACCTTCGCCAGAACCATCTCCGCGATTTCCATGGTGTCTTTATCCGTTACCCGGAGCCCGTTTACAAAGCGGGGTTCCATGCCGACCTTGTTTACCCAGCGGCTGATCTCCTTCCCGCCTCCGTGGACGATGATAGGCTTGAACCCTACCAGTTTCAGAAGGACCGCGTCCTTGATGACATTGGCTTTCAGTTCTTCATCCAGCATGGCGCTTCCGCCGTATTTGATCACTACGATTTTTCTGTTAAACCGCTGGATATAGGGAAGGGCTTCAATCAGCACCTCCGCCTTGTCCAGATACATCTGCTTTACCATTTTTTCATTCTCCTCTTTTCGCCGTCTTTAACGTTTTCCTGCCGCTTTTTCTGCTCTGTCCCGAAAAAGACCAGTTCCGGAAGCTTTCTCACATCCCGGAGAAAGTCCGTCTCTCCCGGGAACTTTCCCGTAACCTGGTCAGGAACGGTAGTCCGCGTTGATCTTCACGTAATCATATGTCAGGTCGCATCCCCAGGCCGTAGCGGAGGCGTCTCCCATCTTCACGTCCGCAATGGCAGTGACCTCGTTTTCGGAAAGGATCTTCGTCGCCTCTTCTTCGCTGTAACCGGTGGATACGCCGTTCTCCATGATCTTGATCTTCCCTGCGCGGCTCTCAAAATAGAGATCCACCTTTTCCGGATCAAACTTCGCCCCGGAATATCCCATGGCGCACAGGATTCTTCCCCAGTTGGCGTCATGTCCGTAGATCGCCGCTTTTGTAAGAGAGGAAGAAACCACGGATTTACTTAAAGTGACCGCCTGCTCCTTACTCTCGGCGCCGATGATCTTCACCTCGAACAGCGCGGTGGCTCCCTCCCCGTCGCCGGCGATCTTTTTCGCCAGAGTGGTATTCACATAATTCAGAGCCTGGCAGAATTTCTCATAATCTTCATTTTTCTCAGTGATCTCAGGATTCCCCGCCATACCGCCGGCAAGCAGCAGCACCGTATCGTTGGTGGAAGTGTCCCCGTCCACGGACACCATGTTGTAGGTATCCTTAACGCTTTCGCTTAACGCCTCCTGGAGAAGTTCCTTCGAGATATTCACATCGGTGGTGACAAAGCTGAGCATGGTGCACATATTGGGATGGATCATCCCGGAACCCTTGCACATGCCGCCTACCGTCACTGTTTTGCCGCCGATCTCTACCTGCACTGCCGCTTCCTTCTCCACAGTGTCTGTGGTCATAATGGCTTTCGCCGCCAGATTGCCCGCCTCCAGACTTCCGTCAAGCTCCGGAGCCATCTGCTTCACGCCTGCGGCCAGCTTCTCAATGGGAAGCTGCATTCCGATCACGCCTGTGGAGGCCACCAGAACGCTGTCCTCCGGAACATGGAGGACTTCCGCCGCGGCTTTTGCCGTCTCCCGGCAGTACCCATACCCTTCTTCTCCTGTGCAGGCGTTGGCGATGCCGCTGTTGCACACGATCACCTGCGCCGCGGGATGGTGGTATACGATCTCCTGATCCCATTTCACCGGAGCCGCTTTTACCACGTTGGTGGTAAAGGTTCCCGCCGCTTTGCAGGGATTCTCCGCATATATCATAGCCATATCGGTTCTTCCCTGATATTTGATCCCCGCCGCTGTGGAAGCGGCCCGGAATCCTTTTGCCGCTGTTACGCCGCCTTTGATTATTTCCATGGTTTATTCCTCATTTCTGTTTTTTCTGTTTATACCTGTGACGCCGGACGGCCGGTTCCTGTCCATCTGCGGGAAACCTGCCGTATCTTCCATACATTGAAGATTTCTCTTTACGGTACCATGGGGATCTGTCTCAGGCCCTCGGCCTCGTCGAATCCGAACAGAAGGTTCATATTCTGCACCGCCTGGCCTGCCGCGCCTTTTACCAGATTATCCATAGCGCCCATCATGATGATCCGTTTCGTCCTCGGATCGATCTTAAAGTTCACGTCCACATAGTTGCTGCCCTCCACCCATTTCGTCTGAGGACACACGTCTTTATCCAGCACGCGGACGAACTGCTCTTTTTCATAATATTTATCATAAGCCGCCTTTACTTCCTCATAGGAAACGTCTTTTTTCAGGGAAGCGTAGGCGGTGATCAGGATCCCCCTGTTCATGGGGATCAGATGGGGTGTGAAATTGATCAGCACCTCCTGACCGCAGGCGTATCCCAGCTGGTCCTCGATCTCCGGCGTATGACGGTGTGACGCCACGCCGTAGGCCTTGATATTTTCGTTTACCTCACAGAACAGATTATCCGTCTTGGCTCCTCTTCCCGCCCCTGACGTTCCTGACTTCGCGTCTATGATTATCGTGGACGGATCGATCATGTCCTCTTTCAGAAGAGGATAGATGGAGATTGTGGAACAGGTGGGATAGCAGCCTGGATTAGCCACCAGCCGCGCTTTTTTGATATCCTCCCTGTTGATCTCGCAGAGACCATATACCGCTTCCTCGATAAACTGGGGGGATTTATGTTCGATCCCGTACCATTTCTCATATTTCTTAACATCTTTGATCCGGAAATCCGCGCTGAGATCGATCACTTTCGCCCGGGAAAGGATTCCCTCGTTCACCAGAGACGCGCACAGCCCCTGGGGCGTCGCCGTAAAGATCACGTCCGCCTCCTCTGAGAGCTTCTCCATGTTGTCGTCCATACATCTGGCGTCCACCAGTTTAAAAAAGTTCTGATAAATACCTGCGTATTTCTTATCTATATAACTCCTGGAACCATACCAGGCAATCTCCACGTCCTTATGTCCCAGAAGCAGACGGACAAGTTCGTTGCCCGCGTATCCTGTAGCGCCGATGATTCCTGCTTTTATCATGATCAGATTTCCTCCTTGTGCCTTTCATTTCTCTCCTCCGGCGGCAGATGGAGGGAAGTCTTTCATCCTGATTTCCGCATACCGCCGCTGTGATGGTACGATTATACATCTCTTTTGCATAATATGCAACACTATTTTTTTCTCCCCCGTCGTCCTCTTTATTTGAAATCCTGCATTATTATACGTTTCTTCCATATTTTATTGTATTTTTATGCAAAAATTATTCGATATTTTTTTCCACCGCCCTATTGCATATTTATAAAAAATGTTGTATATTATCCCTTGTCAAGAACGAAACATGAACGATTCCTGTTCACAGATTCAGGAAAACGCGCCGCTGTTTTGATCCGGCGCAGACAAAATGAACGGAAATTTATTTCAGGAGGATAAATCATATGAAAGAAAAAGTTGTTTTAGCATACTCAGGCGGCCTGGATACCACTGCCCTGATCCCGTGGCTGAAAGAAACCTTCGATTATGAAGTAATCTGCTGCTGCGTCAACTGCGGTCAGGGAAACGAGCTGGACGGTCTGGATGAAAGAGCCAAGATGTCCGGCGCTTCCAAATTATACATAGAAGATATCGTAGACGAATTCTGCGACGAATATATCATGCCCTGCGTACAGGCAGGCGCCGTTTATGAACACAAATACCTTCTCGGAACCTCTATGGCCCGCCCTGCTATCGCGAAAAAGCTGGTGGAGATCGCCCGTAAAGAGAACGCTGTAGCTATCTGCCACGGCGCTACCGGAAAAGGCAACGACCAGATCCGTTTTGAACTTGGGATCAAGGCTCTGGCTCCCGATATCAAGATCATCGCTCCATGGCGTATGACAGACGTATGGACCATGCAGTCCAGGGAGGACGAGATTGCTTTCTGTCAGGCTCATGGCATCAATCTTCCTTTTGACGCCCGTCACAGCTACAGCCGCGACCGCAATCTGTGGCATATCAGCCACGAAGGACTGGAACTTGAAGATCCCTCTCAGGCTCCAAACTACGACGATATGCTGGTTCTCAGCGTAACTCCGCAGAAAGCTCCGGACAAAGAGACGGAAATCGCCATGACTTTCGAGGCAGGCGTTCCGAAGACTCTGAACGGCAAAGCCATGAAAGTATCCGAGATCATCACCGAGCTGAACCGCCTGGGCGGAGAGAACGGCATCGGCATCATCGACATTGTGGAAAACCGTGTTGTGGGAATGAAATCCAGAGGCGTTTACGAGACTCCGGGAGGAACCATCCTTATGGCAGCTCACGAACAGCTTGAGGAACTGATCCTCGACCGCGACACCATGGAGGCCAAGAAGAAACTGGGAAGCCAGTTCGCTCAGGTCGTGTACGAGGGCAAATGGTTCACACCTCTCCGGGAAGCGATTCAGGCATTCGTGGAATCCACTCAGAAGTATGTCACCGGCGAAGTAAAGCTGAAACTTTACAAAGGAAACATCATCAAAGCCGGAACCACTTCGCCATACAGCCTGTACAATGAATCCCTTGCTTCCTTCACCACAGGCGATATGTACGACCACCACGACGCGGACGGATTCATCACTCTGTTCGGTCTGCCCCTGAAGGTCCGCGCGATGAAGCTTCAGGAAGTGGAGAACAACAAGAGCAGTAAATAAAATCCTCATAAAATACCAGAGACATAATCAGGCAGGAGGGACATCGTCCTCTCCTGCCTGATTTATTTTATACCCCTGTCAGGGTATCCGTATTGTACCTCTTCGATTTCTAAAAAGAAATGTCTCGTATAATTTTTCTCATGTTCTTAATTGTATCCTCATATGACACAAAGTCTTCTGTAAAATAGCTTGTGATAGACTGATAATCGTCTTCATAAAAAGAGTTTTCACAAAACTCTGTAATAACAGCAGATATATCTACCCCTTCTTTTGCAGATGGACATACTGACATTTGAGCCCGATGCTCCCGAACTTCTTTGACTAATGATAAAAATTTATCGTCAAAGTCAATAAGCGGAGTAAGTTTGTAAATATCATACAAATGGCGTGAATATCTCTTTGATTTTCCCTGTATATAATAGTCACATAGAGCAAAAATCTTATCAATTTAAAACAACATTCTTAAGCTTTTTTCGTCTACTCTCGCCTATATGCTCTTTGAAAGTAATGTCAATGTCCTCCGAAAAACGATTGATTACATGATATCCTTTAGACAAGGACGTTCCTCCCTTGAACACACACCGCTTGAGCTGTTCTGATAATAATTTCAGAATCAGTGTAACATAGTAATCTTTTTCTACTACTACAGGTGTTTTTCCACTTTGCGCAGCAGTCTGTTCCACCACGTCCTTAAACATTTCTTTATCACTATGAAGATACATATTTTACCTCCGTTTCATATATTGCTTTATATATCTTAATCGGATAATTTATGATAAATCTGTCGATTTTTTTCTTTGTAATAGCATTTTTTCTGGCATACTCTGTCAAAATTCTTCCGCATTTTTCCAACTCCATCTCTGTACATTTTTCAATATCCTTCAGACAGTCAAGGAACTGCAGCACCGGTGCATTTTCTTCCGTCACTTCCACCACTGGCCTTCTGATAATATATTTCCTGTTTTTAATCGTCATTGTCCTTACCAATGCCGGAGCATAATTGCTGTTTATCTCCTGGGTAAACGGAACCTGTGTAGACAGTCCCATGCGATTTGCCAGCGTATAACCGGAATAGTACCCCACCCGTTTCCCCCTGCGCATGATATACTTATGAACAGCTACTGTATCCGGGGATAAATCCATCCGCTCACCGAAAATATCCAGTTTAGGAAAAAAATATACTCCCGGCTCAAATCGACATATGATTCCACTGTCAGTAAGTTTTTTTAAATGATACCGCAGATTTTCCTCTGTCATCCCCGGAATATCAATATCTCCGGTAAAAATAGGTTCTCCTGGGATATAATTTTCTTTCAAATATTCATATAACATAAGCATTTCCCTTTCGATAAGTAAACTATTTATTTACTTATTGTTAGTATACTTAAAATTATCTTCTTTGTCAATTGCATCTGCCGGCAGAGCAAAAGGAGTTCAGGTTATTCTCTAAAGATTAACTCCCGGTTAATTATTTATAACCGGAAATTAAATTATACTCAGTTGTGAGCAGCCTCCTGCTCTGATATGATGTAATCAGCAAAGGCCGATGCAATATCAGAGCAAGGAGGTTTTTTTATGCAGATAGGAGAAGTTATCCGCACATATAGAAAGAAACAGAATCTGACACAGGAGGAAATGGCGAACAGGCTGGGAGTATCCGCTCCGGCTGTAAATAAATGGGAAAACGGTTCATCGCTCCCCGACATCTCCATGCTGGCGCCTGTCGCCCGCCTTCTGGAGATCACCCCTGACATTCTCCTGTCCTTTCAGGAAGATGTTTCTCAGGAAGAAATCAATCAGATCGTACAGGAAGTAGATGAAAAATTCCGGAAAGAAGAAAGCTATGAAGATATTTTTCAGTTCGTAAAGAAAAAGATCGCCCGGTATCCCAACAGCGAGCGGCTCGCCGGACAGCTCGCCATGGTCATGGACGCATGGCGTATTCTCCGCAAACTTCCGGCTTCGGAACAGACCGAAGAATACGACAGAACAATCCGGGAATGGTATCAGGCCGCATTAAAAAGCGAGGACGAAGAAGTAAGAGAACGGGCGGCAGATTCCCTGTATACTTATTATTACCGAAATGAACGGTATGAGGAGGCGGAAAAGTATCTCAGTTATTTTTCGGGGAAAGATCCTCTCCGTAAAATACATCAGGCAATGCTTTACCGGAAGCAGGGAAAAACGCAGGACGCTTACAGAACATATGAAGAACTGATATTTCAGGGGCATAATATGCTGGAAATCGCCATGCAGAATATCCAGTTCTGGTCCATTGAGGACGGCAATATGGAAAAAGCCCGCTTCATGACAGAAAAACTGAAAAACATGGAAAATCTTTTTGATATGGGAGATTATTATAAGGTTTCCGCAGAATTAAGTCTCGCGCAGGCGGAAAAGGACGCGGACGCAACGGCAGCGTGTATGAAAAAGCTTCTGGACAGCGCAGGGAAGCTGGACGCCTATGCCTCCTCCCCTCTTTACGAGCACATAGAGTTCAAACCGCTCAGCCCGGAATTTCCCGCTCATCTGAAAGAGACGCTGCAAAAATCCGCCCGGGAGGATGAAAGCTACAGTTTTATGAAAGGCAATAAAAAATGGGAGGCGCTGACAGAATGATCTCCTCATGGGAGATACAGCCATGTAAAACACAACGGCCCGGAGCTTGCTTTGCTGCTCATACTCCACAATCGCCCGACCAATCTGCCAGTAAGAAAAAAGGAGTTCAGGTTATTCCACCTGAACTCCTTTTTTCTTCAGACTCTTATACATCCACTCCCGGAACAGGGCGTAGAGTACGGAAACAAGGGGAATGAAGATCAGCATTCCCGCGACTCCCATAAGGCTGCCGCCCACAGTAACTGCCACCAGCACCCAGACGGAAGGAAGGCCCACCGAACCGCCCACCACATGGGGATAGATCAGGTTTCCCTCGATCTGCTGCAGCACAAGGAACAGGATCAGGAACAAAAGCGCCTTCATCGGACTTACCAGAAGGATCAAAAGCGCGCTGATCACGCATCCGATAAATGCGCCGAAAATGGGAATGAGAGCGGTAAAGGCGATCAGCACTCCCACCAGCATGGCGTATGGGAACTGGAAGACCGTCATGGCTACAAAGAACATGGTTCCCAGAATCACTGCTTCAATACACTGTCCCGTAACAAAGCGGGAAAAAGTATTGTTTGCCAACGTGCATACATGAAGCAGATATTCCACAGTCTTCTCCGGAAGAAGGGCAAAGAGGGCCTTCTTCGCCTGAATCATCAGCTTCTCCTTCTGTATCAGGATATAGCAGGCGAACACAAACCCGATACTCACATTCACCGCCGTATTGACAATCCCCATCGTCACAGTGACTGTGGAGGACAGGATATTGTTCACTCCGCTCTGAAGCACCTGCATCACAGAATCCACAATCTTCTGGGGCTGAATGTCCAGAGAATTCACCCACTCTACGATCATGGAATTCTGTTGAAAGGTACTGTCGATCCAGTCCTGCAGATTCTGGAGTCCCGTTTCAATCCCTTTTCCCAGGCCCATGGCCGTCTTTCCCAGTTCCGGCAGGACTACGCCGCCCACTACAGCAATAATAAAGATCACAAAAAGGATCGCAAGGATCAGGCTTACGGGACGGGCAGCTTTTTTCGCCGCCTTACTGCCCTTTAATTTTCCTCTTCCAAAAATGTTCCGTTCCGCAAAGCTCATAGGTACGTTCAGGACAAAGGCGATCCCGCCGCCAAGGATGAAGGGAAATACCAGTCCGATTACCGTGGCAATCACATCCAGTACCACGTCTATATTCTGTACTCCCAGATAAAGCAGTACTGCAAATAAAATCAGCAGCATAATACTTTTCATATTTTTTTTATCCAATTTTTTCGGACACCTCCTGCTCGTCCATTATTTTCCTCTATAATACCTGTCATTCTATCATGAAAATCTCTTTTCTTCCAGTAGATTTTCCTGTTTTTGAAAGTATACCCGTTTTTCCGGCAGCACAGACCGGAAGTGACGCCAAAAGGATTTCCCCTGTCACAAATGCTTGCGATTGACAGTTCCGGAATCCCTCCATATAATAATGTTGGGGTCAAAAGCCCCTGCTGTGATGCCTGTGGATTGTTCCTGCCCGGCAGCCTGCCGTACAGGAACAGATTACCCGTAAAATTTCAAATGAAAGGCGTATAATATGAGCGATTCTAAAACTTTCGCCCTGAAGGGCAATATCTGCTACAGTCTGGATCAGACCCGTCTGGCTGTTATGGAACAGGCCTATGTAATCTGCGAAAACGGTCTCTGTGCCGGCGTATATCAGGAGCTTCCCGGACGTTTCCAGGGTATCCCCTGTACAGATGCCGGAGATTCTCTTATTATTCCCGGCCTTACAGACCTTCATCTCCACGCGCCCCAGTACAGTTTCCGTGGAATGAATATGGATCTGGAGCTTCTTGACTGGCTGAATACCGTCACTTTTCCGGAAGAGGCCAGATATGCCGATCTGGATTATGCCGGACAGGCCTACAGGATTTTTGCTGAGGATCTGAAGAAAAGTCCTGCCACAAGAGCCTGCATCTTCGGTACCCTTCATGTGGAAGCCACGGAGCTTTTGATGGATCTTATAGAAGAAACAGGGATAAAAGCATATATCGGAAAAGTAAATATGGATCGGAACGGTTCCCCGAAGCTTCAGGAAGAAAGCCCCAGAATCTCCGTAGACGCAACGCTTCGCTGGCTTTCGGATATCTCCGGAAAGTATCAGAACGTCAAACCGATTTTAACGCCCCGCTTTATTCCTTCCTGTTCAGACGAGCTTATGAGTGAGCTTTCCTCCATACAGAAGTCCTTCCGTCTCCCGGTTCAGTCCCATCTGTCGGAAAATCCCGGGGAAACCGCCTGGGTGCAGGAGCTTTGTCCTTATTCCGCTTTTTATGGAGACGCCTACGATCATTTCGGCCTTTTTGGGGGCGAAGGCTGCCCTACCATCATGGCGCACTGTGTTTACTCCTCAGATGAGGAGATCGCCCTTATGAAAAAACGGGGCGTCTATGTGGCGCACTGTCCTCAGTCCAATACCAACCTTTCCTCGGGGATCGCCCCTGTACGGCAGTTCCTGGAACAGGGACTTTCCGTAGGGCTTGGTACGGACATTGCCGGAGGCCACTCTCTTTCCATGCTGAGAGCCATCGCCGACGCCGTTCAGGTTTCAAAGCTCCGCTGGCGGCTTCTGGACTCGTCCAAAAAAGCCCTGACCTTCGCCGAAGCCTTTTATATGGCTACCATGGGCGGCGGCAGCTTTTTCGGAAAAGCGGGAAGTTTTCTGAATGGTTTTTCCTTCGACGCTCTGATACTGGACGACCGTAGATTCCCTCATCCTCAGGAACTGACTGTCCGGGAACGGCTGGAAAGACTTGTTTATCTGGACGACGGCCACTGCCTCACAGGAAAATACGTGGCCGGAAGAAAAATTTTTTAAAAAGGAAAGATAGAAATGGAAAAGACAAGTTTGAAACTGAAAAATTCTTTACTACTTCTTCTCACTGCTACGATCTGGGGCGTGGCCTTCGTGGCCCAGAGCGTCAGCATGGATTATGTGGGAAGTTTCACTTTTAACGCAGTACGAAATCTCATCGGAGCGGTTGTGCTTCTGCCTGTCATCTGGTTTCTGAACCGCGGCAGTAAAGCAGACTCCACAAAAAGTACCCGATCAGGAACAGATCGAAAGGCTCTTATTACAGGAGGAATCGCCTGCGGCATACTGCTCTGTCTGGCAAGTAATTTTCAGCAGCTTGGCATCAAATACACAACCGTAGGCAAGGCTGGCTTTATCACCGCCTGCTATATCGTTATCGTTCCCGTTATCGGACTGTTTCTGAAAAAAAAATGCAGCTCCTTTATCTGGGCTGCGGTGGTTCTGGCGCTTGCCGGACTCTATCTGCTCTGCATCCAGGACGGTTTTTCTATCGGAAAGGGCGATCTTCTGGTTTTGATCTGCTCAGTCCTGTTCTCTCTGCATATTCTGGTGATCGATCATTTTTCACCGCTGGCGGACGGAGTAAAAATGTCCTGCATTCAATTCTTTGTGTGCGGCGTTCTTTCCGGGATTCCCGCCCTGCTTTTTGAGAGTCCCTCCCTCTCGGGGCTTCTGGACGCCTGGATTCCCATTTTGTATGCAGGCGTTATGTCCTGCGGCGTAGCTTACACTCTGCAGATTGTAGGACAGAAGGGAATGAACCCCACTGTGGCGTCTCTTATCCTGAGCCTTGAATCCTGTATTTCCGTACTGGCCGGATGGCTGCTCCTGGGACAGCGTCTCAGCGTCAGAGAAGGCGCCGGATGCGCGATCATGTTCTGCGCTATCGTTCTGGCGCAGCTTCCCGAAAAAAGAAGATCTGTGCGTATAGCTCAGAATGAGGGATAATTTTTATATTTCCCGTCTTTTTAGTCAGAAAGCCCTCTGTACCGGATATGTCGGCATAGAGGGCTTTTGCCTGTTTCATAATCAGATTTATTCGATCTCGCCTTTTTCCCTGAGGTGCTGCTTGATCTTCTCAAAACTCTCCTGGCTGATCGCATGTTCCATCTTGCAGGCGTCCGCCCTGGCAATCTCCGGGGAGACGCCCAGAGCCTCCAGCATCTTTGTCAGAACCGTATGGCGTTCATAAATCCTGCTGGCGATCTCCTCGCCTTTTTCAAGAAGCGTCACTGTCCCGTAACGGTCCATAGCTATGTAGCCGTCTTCCCGCAGAAGCTTCATAGCATGGCTGACGCTGGGCTTGGATACCCCCAGTCTCGCGGCAATGTCCACAGAACGTACTCCGCCGCCCTTTTGGGACAGGACAAGGATCGATTCCAGATAATCCTCTGCTGATTCTTTGATTTGCATAACAATACCTCCCATCGTTCCTGTTTTATCACAGTATTTTTTCAACGTTCCGGGAATTCCCGGCTATTTGTCGTCTCCGGTCAGACGTAAAGTATCCCGTATCTCTTCCACATCCATATCAAGGATAATTGCCAGTTCATTAATGCTGAAGGAACTCTTTCCTTCTTCCTCGTCGTCTGAAAGCTCCCTGACTGCTTTTTCCAGTTTTTCCACTCTTGCCACAAGGCTGTCGTCAGAGAACTTCTGCTGTTCCTGTCTCTGGCAGACGGCTTCCAGTCCTTTTCGCATTTCTTCCAGAAGCCACTGTCTGTCTCTGATTTCATTTCCCGCATTTTCCAAAGACTGGAGAAGACACAGATTGGCCTCCTGGATCAGATCCGGCAGAAAAATATCCTCAGTATTCATCTCCACCGCCAGTTCCGCCGCCTCTTTCAGATATCTTGACGACAGCTCTCTTGCCGCTTCACGGCTTCCCTTCGCCATTTCACGGAACAGGCTCTCTTCCGGGCTCTCTCCGGCGCCGGGCAGTCCGTCCATGTATTCTTTTAAGTACGCTTTTTCCTCTTTGGTCAGCGGCGTCTGGCGGCGTGCTTCTTTTTCTTCTGTCTGGTCCGCGGCCTCTATGCCTTCTATTGATATTCCCTGGGAAATCAGATATTTCAGGACGCCGGCAAGCTGCTTCTCATCCAGCCCCGCTTTTCCGAAAGTATTCCTGATCTGTTCCGCCTTAAGAGAATTCTCCTGACGGCGGGCCAGAGACTGTATTTCTTTTAATTTATCCTGAAACTCCTGGACGTTCATTCTGTCTTCTCCTTTCGCCTCCATCCGCAGACAGCCGTTCTATAATCCGCAGGCAGACGGCTGTTTCGTTTTATTTTCATCTGATAATAGTCTATTGTATCATGATTTTCCATCCCCGTGTACATCAAATTATACACAGTGAAAGACCCGATAGGGGAGCTATCGGGCCTTTCGAGGGGAGTATAAATAATTAAATAAGGGGTTATGTAAAAAAAATTTTTGAAGGGTAAATTCTTTTTACAAAGTTGATTATAATATAAACTGGAAAAAAAAGCAATAAGATTTTTTCCATTTCTGGGCATTATGACAAAAAATCAAAGAGGCTTATCTGGCTCCCTTCTGCATTTTTTCGTTCTTTCCCTGTTTTTTCCCGCTCCACTGCTCCCGGCTCCAGTTCTTCCAGAAAAGGCGAGGGCTCGTTTGCATAAGTCAGGATCAGCTCTTCTCTGGCCCTGGTCATCCCTACATAGAAAAGCCGCCGTTCCTCCTCTATATCCGCCGGATACTTTTCGTTTTCCAGGGGAAGCTCTCCCTTTCCGGCCCCGTATAGAAGCACTACGGGAAATTCCAGCCCTTTGGAACCATGGAGCGTCATAAGCTGCACTGCGTCAGCCGAAAAAGTCTTTCCATTGCACCGCTTCAGGTCTCCTTCCTCTCCCATCAGAAGGGCGTCCAGAAATTCCGGCAGTCTCCGGTAAAGAACCGCCATTCCGGCAAGCATTTTCAGATTTTTCTCCTCCTGGCAGTTAAGATCCACCGTCCATTCCTCCAGAAGTTTTTTCGGAGCGGTCTTTTTCCATTTCGAAGTATATTTTTCCGCTGTCATTTCATAAACCTTCCAGGCGGCGGAGGGATCCATAGAACCCCAGAGAAGCTTTACCGCCTCCTTTTTATACGCCTCGTCCTCCGTATGTATCAGGGACAAAAAGAAGCTCAGCGTTCCCCGCACCAGAGGAGCTTCCAGAAAGTCCTCCCGCCCGTTTACCACATAGGGAATCCCTTCCTGGCTCAGCGTTTTTTCCAGAAGCCGCGCCTGGTAATGGGTGCGGTAAAGAATGGCGATATCCCGGAAGCTTCTTGTTTTTCCCTCTTCTCCTCTGTTTCTCTGGCTCTCCGCATCCAGCATATCAATTCCGCCTATCAGCCTGTTGATCTCCTTTGCCACGAATATGGCCTCGCCCATTTTTGACGGGGCCTCTACAATCCTTACAGGCGCTCCTTCTCCCTTGTGTGAATGAAGGATCCTGTTATATCCGCCGTTATGGAAAACAGTGCTTAAAGCTCCCCTAAGGATTTTCCCGGTGCTCCTGTAGTTTTCTGTAAGCGTGATCATCCGAAGCCCCGGAAAATCTTCCTTTACCCGGGAAAAACATTCCGCGTCCGCTCCCCGGAATCCGTAAATGGACTGATCCGGATCTCCGATCACAAAAAGTTCCCGCCCCTTTCTGTTCCACGCCTTTACCAGTCTGTACTGGAGAGGGCTGATATCCTGGAATTCGTCCGCCAGAAGATAAGTAAATCTTTTTTCCAGATCTTCAGGCAGTTTCTCTCCCTTTTCAAATACAGAAAGAGTTTCCAGAAGAAGGTCGTCAAAATCATATCTGCCGCTGTCCTTTTTCAGCTTTTCATAAGCTTCCAGAGCCTCTTTTGGAATCTCCTTTTCCTGTACTCCGGCAGTTTTTCCCTCTCCTGTCTTCCATATGGAAACATACTGAAGAAATTTTCCTGCCGGAACAGACAGGCCGTATTCCCGGCAGACAGTTTCCGCCCATTCCTTTCTGTCCGCCTCCTGGACGATCCGTACTGTCCGCCCCAGCTTTTCCAGGATTTCCATACTGATGGCATGGAAGGTTCCGATATGCATTCTGGACAGATTCCGGCTGCCGCCAAGAGCCGCTCCCAGCCTTTCCTTCATTTCCCGGGCGGCAAGATTTGTAAATGTCACCGCAGTGATCTCCGATGGTTTTACCTTCCGTGTCTCCAGAAGATAACGGATACGGGCGGTAAGTGTTTTTGTCTTTCCTGTTCCTGGACCCGCGATAACCGATACTGCCCTGTCCGGCGCTTCCACTGCCTGGCGCTGCATCTCGTTCAGTCCGTCCAGTGGCGCGGCGTATTCTCTGCCCGGTTCCTTTCTTCTCTCCCCTGAGACTGCCGCTTTCTGCGCCGTCTCTTTCTCTTCCACATTCCGCGGCGTTTCCACTTCGCCTTTTTTCTGCGCGCTGTCTGTATTTTCTGTATCCGCATTCCGCAGGCTGTTTTCCCGTCCGCTCTTCTCTCTGTTTTCCGGTCTTCCGGCCGTTTCCTGCGCGGCGTTCTCACCTATTCCCAGCTCCTGGAAAAAGCTCATCTGTCCCCATGGATTTTCAAGCTCATCCGCCTCAAAGAGAAGGATCGTTCCATACTCTCCGTCAAATCCCGGATTCCTTTTCACCTCCCCGGCCCGCAGACGGCGGATTCCTTCTGCAGTCATATAGCCGAAGGCTTCCCGTATATCTTCCACCGGCACTTCCCTCAGAATTTCAAATTCCGTCCCGAGACGACTGAGCATTTCCTCGTACTGCTGCTGTACTTTTTTGCTGGACGACGATTTCCCGATGGAAGCGGCGATCACCTCAGAAAGCGGCACAAGACTTTCAAAAGGACGTCCGTTCCTTCCTCTGACGCCCTCCTCCCTGTCCGCAAGCTGTACGATCCGGTGATCCACTCCGATAGTCAGCTTCTTTCCGCAGACCGGGCATTTTCCCTGATACTTTTCCGCCTGAGCCGGACTGAGACAGATATGGCACTTCCGATGTCCATCGTAATGGTATTTTCCCTCCTCGGGAAAGAATTCAATCGTTCCCTCAAGCCCATCTCCTTCCTGAATGGCCCGGGACAGTCCCTGATACGACATATCTATATCCAGAAGATTCGCTTCCCTTCCAAGCTTCGCCGGGGAATGTGCGTCTGAATTTGAAACAAGGTGAAAGCGGTCAAGAGCGGACCATCGCCAGTTCATAGGAGGATCTGATGACAGCCCTGTTTCTACGGCGTGGATATAAGGCGTCAGATCCTCAAAACATTCTTCAATAGTATCAAAACCGGAAAAAGCTCCGAACAGCGAAAAATGCGGCGTCCAGATATGCGCCGGGATCAGTATCCCCTCCGGGCAGATATCAAGCATGATCTCCAGAAGCTCCCGGCAGTCAAGCCCCAGGATCGGTCTTCCGTCAGAATGGATATTGCCAATAGTCTCCAGCTTTTTCGACAGTCTTTCCGCGTCCTCCAGACCGGGAAGCAGAATCACATTATGCACCTTTCTTGTCTTCCCGTTTTTCTTATAAATGGAGCTGATCTCTCCTGAAACCACAAACCGGGGCGTTTCCTGGGAAAAATTACGGGATTCGTCCAGTAGATATTCCTGTTTCAGACGGTAAAGGCCGTCCTCCGCAGGCTCCAGCCGTTCTTCCAGTTCTTCTCTCCATGCAGGATGGGTAAAGTCTCCCGTTCCCACAATGGAGATTCCCTTTTTTCTGGCCCAGAGATCGAGATGTTCCGGCGTCCCTTCTCTGCTGGTCGCTCTCGAATATCTGGAATGAATATGTAAATCTGCTATGCACCTCATTTTATCACCTGTATTTCTGTAATTTTCTAAATTTTTTATTGTTTTTTCTGCATTCATGCGCCGCCAGAGCCTGCATAATCCGGCAGCGCTGTCCTCTGTCAGCATACATCCGTATTCTCAGGATATTATATCATATTTAGGCTGCGCGGCTTTTAAATTTTTTATTTTTTAGAACATGCATAATTATTTTCTTTTCCGGGATAATAAGAAACGTAAGAAACAACCTGCTGAAGTTTCCCTTGAGATCCTTCGGCGGATAAATCAGCGTTCGTGTACAAAAGGCAGTATATCTCCCTGTACGCGGCCGCTACACTAGGAGGAATATTCAAATGGCAAAAAATTATGAAACTGACACAAAAACTGTCAACCACAACTCAGACAAAGCGTCTGGAAAAAATGCGGCAGATTCCCAGAACTGCGGCAGAAACAGCTCCCGGAACAGTTCTAAAAACAGCTCCAAAAGCAAAACTTCCGGCGCTTACGGGCAGGACGGCTCTTCAGACAGATACTAAGACCCTGCAAAAGCTTCTCCCTTCTTCTTAATATGATAGACCCGGAAAGACTCCGCCCGCGCGGGGTCTTTCTGTCTGTCCAAAAACGGCGGCCTGTCCTTTGTGTCCCATTTTCAGGGACAGACATATGATAAATAAAAAAGGAGAAGCCTATGTTTCCTATTGAGACAATTTCTGCAAAAATGCTGGATTATTATGCAGGGCGGTCCGACTCTTTGATCATAGATGTGCGGGATAAGGATTCCTATCAAAAAAGCCATATCCGTGGAGCCGTCAGCTATCCTTACAGCGGGCTGACCGGAGAGGAGCATTTTCCCGCCGGAAAAACGCTGATCTTTTACTGCGACAGGGGCGGCGCAAGCATGGCGGCCGCAAGGCTTTTTGTCCGGAAAGGCTATCGCACCCGTTCTGTGATCGGCGGTTTTGCTGCCTATCGCGGAAGAAATCTTGTAATTTCCGAGTAACCGTGTTAAGGTAAAGAGGATTATTAAGAAGTTCCGCGCTTACCCGGCGCAAAGGAGGAAACGAATGAAATACATGTTTGCATCGGACATCCATGGTTCCGCATACTACTGCCGCAAAATGCTGGATGCTTACAGAGAGGAACAGGCAGGCCGCCTGGTACTGCTGGGCGATCTGCTTTACCACGGGCCCAGAAACGACCTGCCCAGAGAGTACGCTCCCAAGGAAGTCATTCCCATGCTCAACAGTCTGAAATCTGAAATTTACGCTGTCAGAGGCAACTGCGAGTCTGAGGTGGACCAGATGGTGCTTGATTTTCCCGTTATGGCGGATTACTGTATTCTTTCCATAGAAGGAAAAACTTTTTACGCCACGCACGGCCATATATATAATCAGAATAATCTTCCGCCTCTACAGAACGGAGATATCCTCATCCATGGACATACCCACGTCCTTACCGCAGAAGAGAAAGAGCATTATATACTTCTCAATCCCGGCTCCGTCTCCATACCAAAGGAAGGAAATCCCCCCACCTACGCGGTACTGAATGAAGGGGTGTTCACCATTAAAGATTTTGACGGAAACATCATCCGGGAAATGAGGCTGCCATGACACAGATGGAACTGATCGCCCCCTGCCATTTCGGCATGGAGGCAGTGCTGAAAAGGGAAATCCTGGATCTTGGATATGAGATTGCCAAAGTGGAGGACGGAAAGGTGACTTTTATCGCCGACGCCGCAGGCATCGCCCTCTCCAATGTTTTTCTCCGCACGCCGGAGCGGATCCTTCTGAAAGCCGGAGAATTTAAAGCCGTTACCTTTGACGAGCTTTTTGAGAAAACAAAGGCCCTTCCCTGGGAAAATTATATCCCGAAGGACGGAAAGTTCTGGGTGGCAAAAGCCAACTCCGTAAAAAGTGCGCTTTTCAGCCCCTCGGACATCCAGTCCATTATGAAAAAAGCCATTGTAGAACGTCTGAAAGGCGTTTACGGAATTTCCTGGTTCCCGGAGGACGGAGCAAGCTTTCCGATCCGGGTAGCTTTTATGAAAGACGTGGCTACCATAGGGATTGACACTTCCGGCGTTTCCCTTCATAAACGGGGCTACCGGCAGATGACAGTAAAAGCCCCCATTACCGAAACCCTCGCTTCCGCGCTGATCATGCTGACCCCCTGGAACAAAGACAGGATCCTCGTAGACCCGTTCTGCGGAAGCGGAACATTCCCCATTGAGGCGGCTATGATGGCCGCAGATATGGCTCCCGGCATGAACCGCTCCTTTCTTGCGGAGGACTGGAAACATCTTGTTCCAAGACGTTTCTGGTACGACGCCGTGGAGGAGGCAAACGACCGGGTAAACCTGAATATTGAAACAGACATCCAGGGCTACGATATCGACCCGGAGGCCCTGAAAGCTGCAAGATTCAACGCCAGGGAAGCCGGAGTGGACAAGCTGATCCATTTTCAGCAGAGAGCGGTAAAAGACCTTCGCCATCCAAAGCCCTATGGTTTTCTTATTACGAATCCGCCCTACGGGGAGCGTCTGGAAGAAAAGGCCGCCCTTCCCCAGCTTTACCGGGAGATCGGAGAAAGCTTCCGCCGCCTGGACAAATGGTCCATGTACCTGATCACCTCTTACGACCGGGCGGAAAACGATATCGGAAGAAAAGCGGACAAAAACCGTAAAATATATAACGGCATGTTAAAAACCTATTATTATCAGTTTCTGGGGCCAAAGCCTCCAAGGAGGAATCAGTAGATTATGAAAAAAGTAATTTTTGCCACAGGCAATGAAGGAAAAATGAAAGAAATACGGGAAATTCTGGGCGACCTGGACATCGAGCTTCTTTCTCTGAAAGACGCGGGCATCAAAGCCGATATCGTAGAGGATGGAAAAACCTTCGAGGAAAACGCCGAGATCAAGGCAAAAGCAATCTGCCAGCTCACCGGAGAGATCGTTCTTGCAGACGATTCCGGGCTGGAGATCGACTATCTGAACAAAGAACCCGGCATTTACTCCGCCCGGTATATGGGCGAGGACACTTCCTACCGGATCAAAAACGCCAGTCTCATCGAGAGACTGGAGGGCGTGCCGGACGAACAGCGCACCGCCCGTTTTGTCTGCGCAATCGCCGCCGCTTTCCCCGACGGAACCATGAAAACCGTCCGGGCCGCTATGGAGGGACGCATCGGCTATGAAGAGAAAGGCGAAAACGGCTTCGGATACGACCCTATCTTCTATCTTCCGGAATACGGCTGCACTTCAGCCGAACTCTCCATGGAAGAAAAAAATAAGATCAGCCACAGAGGGAAGGCTCTGCGTCTGATCAAAGATGAACTGCGATGAAAATCCTTATAGTCAGCGACACCCATGGCCGGGACAGCGGCCTTGAAAAAGCAGTGGAACGGGAATCCCCCTTTGATATGCTGATCCACTGCGGAGATGTGGAAGGCAGGGAAGACTACATAGAGGCACTGGCAGAGTGTCCCTGCTGTATTGTTTCAGGCAATAACGACTTCTTCTCAGACCTTCCCAGAGAAGATGTTGTTTCCATTGCCGGCCATAACTTTCTGGTCACCCACGGACATTACTACGGCGTGTCCATGGAGCTGGCCGGAATTGAGGACGAGGCTCGTTCCCGGAATCTGGACGGCGTATTCTTCGGCCATACCCACCGCCCTGTCCTAAAAGTGAAAAACGGTTTCCTTCTCCTGAATCCCGGAAGCCTTTCCTATCCCAGACAGCAGGGCCGCAGGCCCAGCTACGCTGTTCTCTGGACAGATGAACAAAACAGGATCACGGGAGAGATCCGGTATCTGTAAAAAACATATGATCCTGCACAGATCCCCCGGGACGGATCCCAGGGGATTTGTTGCATTCTTTATTATCGCACACTGCCTTCTCTAATCCTCAAGCTTTGTGACGGTAAATGCATCTGTATTATAGTCTGCTTTTACCTTCCATTTTTCCCGGGCGTCTTCCACCGTAAAGTATTCCGTTTCCAGATAATTTGAGGTAATTGCATAGTCTCCCGGCGGGAGTTTAAGATCTCTTTTTTCCGAACTTGTAGACGCAATGCCCAGAATAGTCTCTGTGTTCAGTCTGGTAAAAGTAACAATATCCCGTTCCGGCAGAGTTTCTAATCCCTGATAATCCAAATATATGACTGCTTTTTCTTCCTCTTCCTGGTTTTCTTCCTCCTGATACGCTTCCTGACCGTCTTCCGGCAGGGCGCTGTCCGGCGCGCATCCAGCAAGGGACATACAGAGCGCAATTCCTGCTCCGGCTGCATACAGCCTGAAAAATTTCTTTTTCATCTTTTTTCTCATAGCGTTTATCCTCCTTTCTGCTGCGTCAGTGTATAGAGGGACAATAGCATCGGTGTACAAGGGGCAATACCCTTGTACACCGATGCTACGGTCGACACAGAAACTCCAATCACTGAAACCACGCGGTTTGAAGCGTATTTCCCCTTGTACACTGGCGCTATAAAACAGGTATAATAAAAGACCCTATAAACTCGATGTTTACAGGGCTTTTACAAAATAGTTCAATGCGGACAACAGGACTTGAACCTGCACGTCGTAGACACCAGAACCTAAATCTGGCGCGTCTGCCAATTCCGCCATGTCCGCTGATAGCAGAGAGAAAGCATCCGCTTTCCTCTTTCTTATGAAATAAAAAATCGCAAACCCTGAAAAGGATTTGCGGGTTAAATGAGGCATCGGGGATTCGAACCCCGGACAACTTGATTAAAAGTCAAGTGCTCTACCGACTGAGCTAATACCCCATATTGGACTGGGCTAGCTGGATTCGAACCAGCGAATGCAGCAGTCAAAGTGCTGTGCCTTACCGCTTGGCGATAGCCCAAAGGCAAAGGGTGGATACAGGGATTCGAACCCTGGGCCTCCAGAGCCACAATCTGGCGCGCTAACCAACTGCGCTATACCCACCACAGCGTGCCTGAAGGGATTCGAACCCCCGACCCACGGCTTAGAAGGCCGTTGCTCTATCCAGCTGAGCTACAGACACATCTCTCCTTTTCGGAGAAGCGGGTGATGGGAATCGAACCCACGTATCCAGCTTGGAAGGCTGGTGTTCTACCATTGAACTACACCCGCATATTCGCTGAAACGGTATTGTTTACAGCATCGGGGTGACAGGATTCGAACCTGCGGCCTCCTGGTCCCAAACCAGGCGCTCTAGCCAAGCTGAGCCACACCCCGTAACGGTATGAAATTTTCTTTGCTCGTTTGACGCAAGTCATATTATATTATAGGGTTTTCCAAATGTCAACACTTTTTTTACAAAAATTTTCACCAATCTCCAACAAAAACTTTTTCGTCTTTTCAGGCGCTCTTTTTCCTGCAATTCCCGGAGATATAAAGTTCTCTGTCTTTAAATTTTCCTGTTCTCAAAGTATACAAAACGGTCTACCGCGTCCAGAATATCCTGGAAGGTTTCTCTTGGCGCGGCCTTTATATAAGCCCGCAGGATCTCTTCTTCATTTTTGCGGAAACGTCCGTAAAATATATCATAAAGATTGTGCCCCCTTACATATGTCCTGATTTCTTCCATATGCTCTTTCACGTCCTGTACATCGGCCAGAGGACGGCCCAGTATCTCCGTCAGATGACGCCCGCTTTTCAGACGGTAAAGATATTCCTGCCATTTTTCAAAAAGGATCCGGTAAAACTCCTCCTCCGACTGGATAACGCCTACCTGCGCCATCACCGCCGGATCCAGAAAATAATTTTCAAACGAGTAATATTTCAGGATCAGTACGTTATCTCTTGTCACCCTCGGAAGGCGGTCCACATCCTCCTGATTCCTCTTTTCATAATAACGGCAGAGAGACCCCGCCAGCTCCTCCGGATCTTTTCCGTCTCCGTCTCTTATCATAAGGAAGTTTTCTCTCAGATAAGTCTGGTTCATATATTTCAGATTCGCGTAGGTTTTAATGTTTGTACAGCTATTCGTAGAGATAATGGCGATCCTTGAAAGATTGCCGTCCTCATCGTAAATTTCTGAATAATATTTTTCCAGCAGAAGGGGCAGCCTGCTTTTATCCTGTTTTCCTTCTACAATAAACACAAAGCTGACGTTCATAAGATCGCTTGCTGAGAAGCCCAGATCGTCCAGGATTGCCGCCAGATCCGTCTGTTCCCGGATCACAGAATATCCCTCCCCGTCAAGTACCATCTGCCGGATCTGTCTGGAATGGAACTGAAACAGAAGATTGGGAGAATGAGTGGTAAAGATTACCTGGCTTCTGGTGGACAGACGGTACAATATCTCGCTGGATTTCTTCTGCAGGCTGGGATGAAGGAAAATTTCCGGATCCTCCATCAAGATCAGTCCCGGGATCCTTTTCTCGTCCTGAAGGTATGTTTCCAGCAGGGACAAAAGATAAATGCTCCGCATGCCCTTCCCGAAAGAAGCTATCGGCTCTTCTTCCCGGGGCCCCCTTGGATTAAAGTGCGCGTTCACCTGAAAAATACGGTCCGTATTGCAGGTCAGCTCATACTGAAGCGCTCCAGGCATACCGCCGTTATTGCGGAAATTCTCATTTACCTTTGTAGAAAAATCATCCAGGTTCAGTTGGTACAGTTTGTACTCCAGAAGCTTCTGAGTTTCAAAAGCATTAAGTTCGTCAGGAGTTTTACGGGTGATCAGCCCTATGCAGGAAAAACAGTGCCTGCACTTTTTTGATCGCTCAAAAATACAGCAGTCTGAACGCATCTGGTTCAGAAGATCGTCCTCCATAAAAGACAAAAGGGTGTCCTGGATTCCTTCAATATCTCTCTGGCTGTCCACATAATAAATTTTTGGAAAAACCTCCCGGATCACAGGATTATGCTTATGATATCCATCGTTCAGCCGGATCCGCCCGTGATAATTGGCGGAAAAGGAAAATGTCAGTACACCGTCCTGATAGGAGGGAAGTTTTTTCCGGAACTCCCTCATCCAGATTTCCGGTCTGCGGTAGGAGCTGACTTTTTTCTGTCTGTGAAGAAGCTTTAAGTCCTCTTCCCCTATGCGAAGAGAGATGTCAATTTCCACATTCTGTTTCTTTTCGTTAAAATCAGACAGAGATATCTCATATTGTCCTCCTACCGCACAGAGAGCGCTTAGAACGGCTGTTTTTCCCACATTATTTTTTCCTACAAGGATCAGCGCATTTTCAATATCCCTGATCTCCAGATCCCGGATAAATCGAAAATTTCTGATATGCAGCCATTCTATCCTCATGCGTCTCCCTCCCGTCCCCTCCGTCTTCCAGGATTATTCTTCTGCAGCCTCACGATCCAGGCTGTTTTGAAGTTTTCTTTTATTATACCTCCATCTCCGAAATGATTACAATCCTATTTATTTTCCTGCGCAGTTGTTTTTTATTCCACGTCCTGAAGCGCCGCATAATTTTCTTCTCCTGTCCGTACTTTGACCACTCTTGTCACATTGTAGACAAAAATCTTTCCGTCCCCGATATGTCCGGTATATAAGGCTTTCTTGGCCGCTTCGATCACCGAATCCACCGGAATCTTGCTGACTACAACTTCAGCTTTCACTTTCGGGATCAGATTGGCGTCAAGCTCTACGCCTCTGTATTTTTCGCCTGCTCCCTTCTGTATTCCGCAGCCCATTACCTGCGTCATTGTAATTCCCGTTACTCCTAATTCGTTCAACGCCGTTTTCAGGGCGTCAAATTTTGAAAGACGACAGATAATACTGACCTTATGCATTCCGGTATCATATACGCCGTCAACACTGGTCTCAGTCCTGACCACTTTTACCGCTGCGTTCACCTGTCCGTCTGACGCTTTTTCATAATCGTCTTCTCCAAGATCGGTATTTTCATTAACGTCCATATCCATACCTGTCATATCGTTAATGGCAAAACCGGAATATGCAGACGCA